>NZ_VOHN01000002.1:0-180469 GCF_007859185.1 Streptococcus sp. sy018
CTAAACCTCAGCGTTCTACTTGCATGTATTAGGCACGCCGCCAGCGTTCGTCCTGAGCCAGGATCAAACTCTCATTTAAATTTGATGCTCAGTTTTCACTGACTTATTGTTTTATTAACAGGTTATTTCTCATAACCCGCACTTGGTTCGTCTTATTCAGTTCTCAAAGGTCTTAACGTCACCTCTCAGGCGACAACTATTACATTCTATCAAACTATAAACCAACTGTCAATAACTTTTACAAAAAAAATTAAAAAAAATTGAAATGCTTTATTTTACCGCTCTGTTTAATCACTCTTAGTGACGTTTTTTGAAAGTCTTTTTTGACTTAATCCAAAGTAAATTAAAATCCGTCCTAAGAGGACGGACAATTTTTAATCTTCGTTAACGAACGGCATAAGAGCCATAACACGAGCACGTTTAATTGCTGTTGTTACTTTACGTTGATTTTTCGCTGATGTTCCAGTCACACGACGTGGTAAAATTTTACCACGTTCTGATACGAAACGACTAAGCAATTCTGTATCTTTGTAATCAACATATTCAATTTTGTTAGCTGCGATATAGTCAACTTTTTTACGGCGTTTGAATCCGCCACGACGTTGTTGAGCCATTATATTTCTCCTTTATATAGTCTTTCCCATTAAAATGGTAAATCGTCATCTGAGATATCCATAGGATTACTTGCTCCAAAGGGACTCTCATCTCGACCAAAGTTTGGTGTTTGCGATTGAAACCCACCTGATTCATTCCCAAAATTAGTTGGGGCTGAACCATAAGGCGAATCATAGCTAGTAGCTGAACCAGCATCTCGTGTAGCACGACTTTCTAAAATTTGAAAGTTGTCTGCCACTACTTCAGTTACATAAACACGCTGACCTTGAGCATTATCATAGTTGCGTGTTTGAATGCGACCAGTAATCCCCAAAAGTGTGCCTTTTTTAGCCCAGTTAGCTAAGTTTTCAGCCTGTTGACGCCAGATGACAACATTGATAAAGTCAGCCTCTCGCTCACCTGCCTGATTCTTAAAGTTACGATTAACTGCTAAGCTAAACGTGGCCACTGCTTGGTTATTTGGTGTGTAACGAAGTTCAGCATCACGGGTCATACGCCCGACTAGTACTACATTATTTATCATAAACTACCTTCTTAAGCGTCAAGTTTTACAATCATGTGACGAAGAATGTCATTGTTGATTTTTGATAAACGGTCAAACTCGTTAAGAGCTGCATCGTTAGTCGCTTCAACAGTTACGATATGGTAAAGTCCTTCACGGAAATCTTTGATTTCGTAAGCAAGACGACGTTTTTCCCAAGCTTTTGATTCAAGGATAGTTGCACCGTTGTCAGTCAAAATTGTGTCAAAACGTGTTACCAAGGCGTTTTTCGCTTCTTCTTCAATGTTTGGACGAATGATATAAAGAATTTCGTATTTAGCCATTGATGTATTTCCTCCTTTTGGTCTAATGACTCATGACTTTTGCCACGAGTAAGTGAGGTATTCTCACAAGGTATTATTATATTACTTTTCGATTAAAATAGCAAGAAAAAACTATCATAATTTTATTTTTCTATCCTAGCTTATGCTATAATGAAGAAAATTATAGATTGGGGAAAAGGATGAATCTAGCAGATTATGGCATTGACATGTGGGATACTGATAAAATCGTATCGTTTAGAAAGACCTTACTGGCTTGGTATGACAAAGAAAAACGTGATTTACCTTGGCGACGTAGTAAGAACCCTTATCACATTTGGATTTCTGAGATTATGCTTCAGCAAACTCAAGTTATCACGGTTATTCCCTACTATCAACGCTTTTTAAAATGGTTTCCCACAATTAGTGATTTAGCCCATGCTGAGGAAGAACTCTTGTTAAAGGCTTGGGAAGGTCTGGGCTACTACTCTCGTGTGCGTAATATGCAAGCTGCCGCTCAACAGATTATGACCGAGTTCTCTGGTCAATTTCCTACAACTTATGACGATATTAGAGGATTAAAGGGAATCGGCCCCTATACAGCTGGTGCCATTGCTAGTATTGCTTTTGATTTGCCAGAGCCAGCTGTTGATGGCAATGTGATGCGAGTAATCGCTCGGCTTTTTGAAGTTGATTACGATATTGGAGACCCCAAAAATCGTAAAATCTTTCAACATATCATGAAAATTCTCATCGACCCTAAGCGCCCTGGGGATTTTAATCAGGCTTTAATGGATTTGGGTACCGACATAGAGTCTGCCAAAAATCCACGACCTGAAGAAAGCCCAATCCGTTTTTTCAGTGCGGCTTATCTACACGGGACGATGGATAAGTATCCTATTAAAAAACCTAAGAAAAAGCCTCGCCCACTCCAATTAGATGCTTTTATTATTAGTAATGACGTAGGACAATTACTGCTTGAAAAAAATACTGAACAAACCTTGCTCGCTGGCTTCTGGTCTTTTCCTTTATTGGAAAGTCAATTCAAACATCAATTAGACCTGTTTGACCAAAATAAAGAGGACGTGTTGGAAAATTACGACCCCAAAGCTACTTTCAGCCAAAACTATCAACTACATCCAGACTGGTCATCTGAAACATTTCCTGCTGTTTCTCATACCTTTAGTCATCAAAAATGGCATATTGAACTACATAGCGGACAGGTTGAAACCGAGTCAGTAAATCAATCAGCAACTTTGACTTGGGTGGCTCTTGAGCAGCTTGAACAATATCCTATGGCAACCGCTCAAAAAAAGATGCTAGCAAGCTATCTAAAAATTTGTAATCAAAAAAAGGCCTAGGAACATTCTAGCCTTTTTTAATAACCACAACTATTAACTCCACCAAGTGCTAAAAAGCGGAACAAGATTAACCAGAACTCTTACAAATCCACTACTATATAATCTTTCTTGTAAACTGGTCAAAGGTACAGTTGCTAAAATCGTCAGAACCATACTAATGCCTAATAAAGTCACTAAGACAGATAAACCACCTGCCAAGATATTTCTAAAAGCACTAGTTAAACTATCTACCTTAAATAAATGAACAAACAGCCCTAAAATACGTCCTGTTAAATAGACGGATAAATAAAGTAAAAAGAAAGCAACCCCTGCATAAAAAACATCATCTAGAGAAAAAATATCTCGATTAGTGAAAAATCTGACTTGAGCATCTTGACTAGGATTAGAATAGGGTACCCACAAAGTGAGGGCTTGAGCCACTTGGCGATAAAAAAGATTGGCGACAAACAAGCCTAATAAACTGGTTAAACTATAGTAGGCTTGTAAAAATATGCCACGCGCATAACCAATGTAAAAAGCCCAAACCAAGATTAGAGCAATGATTAAACTGATCACTTTTTGCTATCTCCTTTATCTTCAAGACGGCTTTGTGCCACACTTGTCCATTTTTCCCATTCTTTACGTTCTTTGTCAAACTCTTGTTCTCGACTTAACTGTAAAGCCAAACTATTAACTGCCAATAAAATAGCAATGGTTTCATCATCGGCTTGCGGTAAACGCTCCTTTAAAGCTTCATATTTCTCGCGAGCCAAACGTTCGACTTCTTCCATGAACAAATTGTCATGATCCATCGTTAAGGTCAAGGCTTTTTTGCCAAAAGTAAATTTATAGCGATTCTTACTCATCGTTTTCTCCTCATTTGTTTCCATTATACCTTAAAAGTAGCTATTCGTAAAATAGAAGAAAACTTTTATTTAATGAAAACTCCTCTTGATTATGATAGAATAAAAGACATGAATACAGTTGTTATGACCCTAGGAGATGGCGCAACAAATCAGTTGACGACCCGTTTATACGAATACCAAATTCCAAATAAACAAGCATACGTCCAATTCACTGCAAAATATCAAGGCGTGACTGTTCAACTTTATCATTCAGGAAAGATTGTCTTTCAAGGAAAAGAGGCACTCTCTGTGGCAAAAGCATTTGGTTACCAAGACCATACGCCCAAGCCAGCTAGTCAAACCCGTCAGGTTACTAGTATGATTGGCACTGATGAGGTTGGAAATGGCTCTTACTTTGGTGGCTTGGCTGTTGTGGCTAGTTTTGTCACTGCCCAAGATGAAGAATTTCTAAAAAAATTAGGAGTAGCTGATTCTAAGCAATTAAACGATGCTAAGATTAAAGCACTCGCCCCTATTTTAAAAGAAAAAATTCGTCACAAAGCCTTACTTTTAACACCAAAAAAATACAATGAATTGATTGGTCAAGGAAAATCTTATAATGCTGTTTCTGTTAAGGTTGCCCTACACAATCAAGCTATTTTTCTTCTTTTGCAACAAGGTATCCAACCTGATAAAATTGTTATTGATGCATTCACAACAATGGCAAATTATCAAAAATATCTGAAACAGGAAAAAAATCCCATTCAGCGCGAGTTTCATCTCGAAACCAAGGCAGAGGATAATTATTTGGCAGTTGCAGTCAGTTCAATTATTGCCCGTCAACTTTTTTTGGAAAATTTAGAGCAATTAGGACAAGAAGTCGGACATCAACTCCCAAGTGGCGCTGGAACTCAATCAGATCAGGTTGCTAGCCAGATCCTAGCTCAACAAGGACAAGCAACCCTTGCAAAAGTTGCTAAATTACATTTTGCGAATACGAATAAAGCATTAAATCTACTAAAAAAATAAGGTCTTATCATGAAAACAGTTAAATCTTTTATCAAAGAATGGGGAAGTTTTATCCTCATTCTCACTCTCTTCTTTTTATCTTGGATGTTTATCTGGTTCAATGTCCGCGTTGAAGGGCATTCGATGGATCCCACTCTTAAAGACGGACAACGTTTGTTTGTTCTAAAGGTCACTCCAATCGATCGCTTTGATATTGTGGTCGCTCAAGATGGCGATAAAAAAGTGGTTAAACGCGTTATCGGTATGCCAGGTGATACCATTACTTACAGTAATGATAAGCTATCTGTCAATGGTCAAGAAGTTCAAGAAGATTACCTGAATGAGTATGTCACAGCGTTTCAAAAGGACAAGTTACAAGCAACCTACTCTTACAATAGCATGTTCCAACAACTAGCCAACCAAGCCAGTGCTTTTACGGTTGATGCGAATGGATCAGCTGAGTTTTCAGTAACTGTCCCTCAAGGACAATATTATCTCTTAGGTGATGACCGACTGGTGTCCAAAGATAGTCGTGCTGTGGGTACCTTTAGTGAAGAACAACTCATTGGAGAAGTGGCCTTTCGTTTTTGGCCTGTAAGTAATCTTGGAACGGTTAAATAAATGATACTGCTGAGTGGTTGAAAATGAGATTCTACCACTCTTTTTGATAAATAAGGAAATAGATATGGATTATTATTTTTCAGGTAGGGTTGAGCGAATTATTTTTGAAAATGCCAATAATTTCTTTAAGATTCTTTTATTGACAATTGACGACAGTGATAGTGATTTTCCTGATAGCGACATCATCGTCACAGGTACTATGGCTGATATTATCGAGGAACAAAACTACACTTTTTGGGGGCAGTTAACAACCCATCCCAAGTATGGTGAACAATTACAAGTTAGTCGGTATGAAAAAACCAAGCCGTCTTCATCTGGTCTTATTAACTACTTTTCTAGCCAACAGTTCAAAGGAATCGGTAAAAAAACAGCTACTAAGATTGTTGAGCTGTACGGTGATAATCCCATTGATAAAATTTTAGAGAATCCAGATGCCCTTAAAACGATTTCTGGATTATCAGAAACTAATCGTAAGGCCTTTGTCGCCAAACTTAAATCAAATTATGGTACCGAGCAAATTCTTACGCAACTCGCCAATTATGGTTTAGGTAATCAACTAGCAGTTGCCATTTTTGAACAATATAAAGAAACAACCCTGCAAATCATTTCGGAAAATCCTTATCAGCTAGTCGAAGAGATCAAGGGAATTGGCTTTAAGCTAGCCGACCAACTAGCCAAAGAAATTGGTATTGCTGATGATGCACCAGAACGCTTTCGAGCAGCTCTTATTCACTGTCTTATCCAACTTTGCTTAGATAAAGGTGACACCTATGTTGAAGCAAAAGAACTACTCGAAACAAGCCTGACATTGCTCCAAGAAGCTAGGCAAACCGAGTTAGACCCTAGCTTGGTTGCAGAACAACTCAGTCAACTGATTGCTGAAGACAAGGTGCAACATGTTGACACTAAAATTTTTGACAATAGTCTTTTCTATGCTGAAGTTGGTATCCACAAGCATCTCAATCGCTTGTTAGAAGAGGACTTGCCTGAAAAACTGACAACAGAAAAATTTGAAGAAGAAATCCAAACAACAGAAAAAGAACTGGGGATTTCCTATGATCAGCAACAAAAAGAGGCCATTTATCAAGCCCTTAGTCAGAAAGTATTCATTTTAACTGGTGGGCCTGGGACTGGAAAAACGACAATTATCAATGGCATTATTAACATCTATGCCCGTCTTAATGGTCTCGAGTTGAAAAAACAAGACCTACCAATTATCCTAGCAGCCCCAACTGGACGAGCGGCTAGACGCATGAATGAATTGACTGGCTTACCTAGTGCCACCGTCCATCGTCATTTGGGATTGACGTCTGAAGATAGCGACTACCAAAGCATTGATGATTATTTAGATGGTGATTTGATTATTATTGATGAATTTTCAATGGTGGATACCTGGTTAGCCAATCAACTGCTGTCTGCTATTTCATCTAACACCCAAATAATCATCGTGGGGGATAGCGACCAACTGCCCTCAGTAGGGCCTGGACAAGTCTTAGCCGACCTTCTTCAGATTACACAAATTCCAAAAATTCGTCTGACTCGCATTTTCCGTCAATCTGACCAATCAACCATTGTGACCCTTGCTAGCCAAATCAGAGACGGTTACCTGCCTAGTGATTTTAGTGAGAAAAAGCCAGACCGTTCTTATTTCGAGGCTAACCCTCAGCATATCCCCCAAATGATTGAACGTATTGTGCAAGCAGCTATTAAAACTGGCATTGCCCCCCAAGACATTCAAATCCTAGCTCCCATGTATCGTGGACTTGCTGGTATCAATACCCTAAATAAGCTACTGCAAAATCTTCTCAATCCTTTAGATGATGAACCTGAATTCACCTTCAACGACACCAGTTTTCGTCGTCATGATAAAATTCTCCATCTTGTGAATGACACCGAAATCAATGTCTTTAATGGCGATATTGGTTATATTAGGGATTTAGTTCCTGCCAAATATACTGACAGCAAGCAAGATGAGATTATTTTAGAGTTTGACGGTATTGAAACCTCTTATCCAAGAAAAGATTGGCACAAGATTACCCTAGCCTATGCCATGAGTATCCACAAGTCACAAGGTAGTGAATTTCCTGTTATTATCCTACCACTGACGCAGCAAAGTGGACGCATGCTCCAGCGTAATCTCCTCTATACTGCCATTACCAGAGCTAAAAGCAAACTCGTTATGCTTGGACAAATTTCCGCCTTTGACTATGCCGTTAGCAACGAAGGCACACAACGTTTAACCTATCTCAAAGAACGTTTTGAAAGTCCAGATGTCCCCAAACAAAGAGAAACTTTTCCACAAGATGTGGATAAGGCTGTGAAAATCCCCTCGAATCCTGTGGATAAACAAGAAAACTATCGTCTAACTGAGGACAACTGGCAAAATATCGACCCCATGATTGGCTTAGAACAGGCTGACATTGATCTTTTTTTCAAAAATTCTTAGCAAACAAAAGAGGACCCGAAACCAAGTCCTCTTTTTATTGCATTAAATTTGCTAACTAGAGCTAGTTTAATTCTCCAAATCCAGTAGAATATCTTGACCTTGATCTGATAAGCCAGTGGCTGTTACCCCAAGCAGACGGATACCTGAATTGTTTTCTTCTATTTCTGTAAAAATCTGCCAAGCATGTTGCTGAATACTCTCAACATCTTGCCTTGCTTGCTCCAAACTATGCCGTCTAGTCAAGGTCGAAAAATCTGCATAGCGAATCTTTAACACAATTGTTTTAGCCAATTTTCCATTTTTAATTAACAAATTGGCCACACGCCGTGCATTCTTATTGATTTCTGCCTGAATATCTTCTTCATTGTAAAGCAGCTTGGCATAGGTTCTTTCACTACCGATTGACTTGCGTACCCGATTAGGCTTGACGGGTGAATGGCTAATCCCCCTAGCCTTACGATAAAGATCGTAGCCAAAACGACCAAATTGGTCAATCAAGGTCATCTCAGGCAAGTCTAGTAAGTCTTTTCCTGTAAAAACCCCTAAATCATGCAGGCGTTGAACAGATTTCTTGCCCACCCCGTGAAATTTCTCAATGGGTAAGTCAGCTAAAAATGCCTGTGCCTCTTCTGGTAAAATCAAGGTCAAACCCTTAGGTTTTTCAAAATCACTAGCCAATTTGGCCAAAAATTTATTATAAGAAACACCTGCCGAGCAGGTTAACTGCAATTCTCGCCAAATATCATGCTGAATTAACTTAGCAATCTTAATGGCAGACTTGATACCAAATTTATTTTCTGTCACATCTAGATAAGCTTCATCAATACTCATTGGCTCAACCAAGTCTGTATAACGCTTAAAAATTTCCCTTGCTTGCAGACCAACTTGTCGATATTTTTCATAATGACCAGAAATAAAGATGGCTTGTGGACAACGTTCATAGGCTTCCTTGGAACTCATTGCCGAGTGAATACCAAAGGTTCTAGCCACATAATTACAGGTTGATACGACTCCTCGACCACCTGTCAGACGAGGATCTGCACCAATTACAACGGGTTTTCCCACCAAATGCGGCTGATCTCTTTCTTCAATGGCTGCAAAAAAAGCATCCATATCAATATGAATAATCTTTCTTGATGTGTCTTGTTTCAAAGGGAAAATTAACATCGCTTCTCCTTTTTCATTCCAATCCAACATCATTATAATACAGTTTATAAAAAGTTGACAACTGTTTTATAAAAGAATTTTTCAAAAAAAGCACTCTACTTATTGCAAACGCTTACTTTTGCGATATAATAAGGATAGACCAAAAGATATTAAGGAGGACGTCTATGGTAACTGTTAAAACTAGCACTGATATTTTTGAAAAAGCTTGGGAAGGCTTTAAAGGAACTGACTGGAAAGAAAAAGCTAGTGTTTCACGCTTTGTCAATGCCAACTACACCCCTTATGATGGTGATGAAAGTTTTTTGGCTGGTCCAACTGAACGCTCACTTCGTATCAAGAAAATCGTTGAAGAAACCAAGGCAGGTTACGAAGAAACTCGTTTCCCTATGGATACTGACCGTGTAGCCTCTATTGCGGATATTCCAGCAGGCTATATTGATAAGGAAAATGAACTCATTTTTGGCTTACAAAACTCTGAACTTTTCCGTTTGAGCTTTATGCCAAAAGGTGGTATTCGTATGGCAGAAACGACCTTGGTTGAAAATGGCTATGAGCCTGACCCTGTCCTACATGACATTTATACCAAACACACTACCACAGTAAATGATGGTATTTTCCGTGCTTATACGTCAAATATTCGTCGGGCTCGCCACGCCCATACGGTAACTGGTCTGCCAGACGCTTATTCACGCGGTCGTATCATTGGTGTCTATGCTCGATTGGCATTGTACGGTGCTGATTATCTCATGCAAGAAAAAGTTAATGACTGGAATGCCTTAACGGAGATTGACGAAGAAACTATCCGTCTGCGTGAAGAGATTAACTTGCAATATCAAGCCCTTGCCGAAGTCATCAAGTTTGGTGAACTTTATGGTCTTGATGTTCGTCGCCCAGCCTTTGATACCAAAGAAGCTATCCAGTGGACCAATATCGCCTTTATGGCTGCTGCTCGTGTTATCAATGGCGCTGCCACTTCACTTGGTCGTGTACCAATTGTTTTAGATATTTACGCTGAGCGTGATTTGGCTCGTGGTACTTATACCGAGTCTGAAATCCAAGAATTTGTTGATGATTTTGTCATGAAACTTCGTACGGTTAAATTCGCTCGTACTAAAGCCTATGACCAAC
This sequence comes from Streptococcus sp. sy018, assembly GCF_007859185.1. Lineage (NCBI taxonomy): Bacteria > Bacillati > Bacillota > Bacilli > Lactobacillales > Streptococcaceae > Streptococcus > Streptococcus sp. sy018. The sequence goes on from NZ_VOHN01000002.1 coordinate 9,972, forward strand.
TTTACTCTGGTGACCCAACCTTCATCACAACCTCTATGGCTGGTATGGGGAATGACGGTCGTCACCGTGTGACAAAAATGGACTACCGTTTCCTTAACACGCTTGATAATATCGGCAATTCACCAGAGCCTAACTTGACAGTTCTTTGGTCTAGTGAACTCCCATACGCTTTCCGTCGTTATTGTATGCACATGAGCCACAAGCATTCTTCTATCCAATATGAAGGTGTGTCAACCATGGCTCAAGAAGGCTATGGCGAGATGAGCTGTATCTCTTGCTGTGTGTCACCGCTTGACCCAGAAAATGAAGATAAACGCCACAACATCCAGTATTTTGGTGCGCGTGTTAATGTCATGAAGACCCTTCTCACTGGATTAAACGGTGGTTATGATGATGTCCACAAGGATTACAAGGTCTTTAACGTTGTTGAACCAATCACTTCAGAAGTTCTAGATTTTGATGAAGTGAAAGAAAACTTTGAAAAATCATTGGATTGGTTGACTGATACCTATGTTGACGCCCTAAACATCATCCACTACATGACAGACAAGTACAACTACGAAGCTGTTCAAATGGCTTTTTTACCAACTCATCAACGTGCTAATATGGGATTTGGTATCTGTGGTTTCGCTAATACCGTTGATACCCTATCAGCGATTAAGTATGCGACCGTTAAACCAATCCGTGATGAAGATGGCTACATCTACGATTATGAAACAATTGGTGATTTCCCTCGCTATGGTGAAGATGATGACCGAGTAGATGACTTGGCTAAATGGCTCATGGAAGCCTTCTATACTCGTTTGGCTCGTCACAAACTTTATAAAAACGCTGAAGCGACTGTGTCACTTTTGACCATCACATCAAACGTTGCTTATTCTAAACAAACAGGTAACTCTCCAGTTCATCGTGGTGTCTTTCTAAATGAGGATGGCACTGTGAACACTAGCCAAGTTGAATTCTTCCCACCTGGAGCTAACCCAACTAGCAAATCTCGTGGTGGTTGGTTACAAAACCTTAATTCCCTTTCAAAACTTGAATTCTCTCATGCTAATGATGGTATCTCTCTAACAACCCAAGTATCGCCACGCGCCCTTGGAAAAACAAGAGATGAACAGGTTAATAACCTCGTCACTATCCTAGATGGCTACTTTGAAAATGGTGGTCAACATGTCAACCTCAATGTTATGGACCTTAACGATGTCTATGAACAAATCATGAGCGGACAAGATGTTATCGTTCGTATCTCTGGTTACTGTGTCAATACCAAGTATCTCACTAAGGAACAAAAAACTGAGTTGACACAACGTGTCTTCCACGAAGTGCTATCTATGGATTCTGCCTTATAATCAAAAAGTCCTAGAATTTTCTAGGACTTTTTTCATTTAATCAATTCCCAAACTCAGCTTAGGCACCTCATGCTTGATATAGGGGATTTGCTTATCCTCTAACAGTTTAATAGCAAAGGGATGAGGGCGATACTCTGTTTTATAGGTAATCTTGCCAATACCTGCCTGTAAAAGAGCCTTGGTACAGTTGACACAAGGAAAATGTGTGACATAAAGTTCTGTTTCTGCCGTTGAAATCCCTTCTTTGGCACATTGGATAAGAGCATTCATCTCAGCATGCACCGTTCGGATACAGTGGCCACTATCCATCTGATGACCAATATCATCACAATTTGCTGTTTTTGACACACCACCATTGTAACCTGTTGCAATAATACGCTTGTCCTTGACCAAGACTGCTCCAACATAGGCACGATTACAGGTCGAACGCTTAGAAATCAACTCTGCATTTGCCATAAAATAATCCTGCCAAGATAGACGTTCAGCCATCACTCAACTCCTATAAGACAATCAATTCTTTTGGTGCACTGGTTAGCACTTCACAACCTGTTTCGGTAATGAGCAGGTCATCTTCAATACGAACACCATATTTGTTATCCAAGTAAATACCTGGCTCATCTGTTACCACCATACCTGCTTGAAGGGTGTCTTTTGTTTTAGTGAAAAATGGTAATTCGTGAATATCCAAGCCCATACCATGCCCAATCGAGTGTGTAAAGTTATCGCCATAACCAGCCTTATCAATCACACGACGAGCCACACCATCAAAATCAAGATAAGTCATGCCAGCCTTGGCTTTTTCAATCAAAGTCTTATTACTACGAAGAACAATATCATAAATCTCACGCTCTTCATCAGTCACATGACCGATGTGAATGGTTCTTGTCATGTCGCTGACATAGTGCTGATAGTAGCAACCAAAGTCCAGAGTCAAACTTTCACCAGATTTAATCACCTTATTACTGGCAACACCATGCGGCATGGCTGAGCGATAGCCACTCGCCACAATAAATTCAAAGGAAGCACCTGCTGCACCCAGAGCTCGCATACGTTGATCTAGGAAATGATTAACTTCCATCTCGGTTGTGACATTTGGTTTAATAAAGTCCAACACATCTAGAAAGGCTTGGTCTGAAATTTGACAGGCACGGCGAATGGTCGCAATCTCACTGGCATCCTTGATGATTCGTAACTCTTCAACAAAATTGGTTAATGGTTTAAGCTCGTAAGCCTCAAATACCGTTTGTAAGGCTTGATAAAACTGATACGACACCTGACTATCAAAACCAATACTTGTCAAGCCATCATCTTTGATAATCTTAGCAATCTCTGCCAAGGCTTGACGTGTTTCTACAATATCAAAGCCCTTGATTGATTCTTTTGCCATCAAGGTATAACGTGAATCCGTTAGGAAAAGACGGCGATTTTCACTAATAAAAACCATACCTTCTGTCCCCCAAAAACCTGTAAGGTAATAAACATTGTTTTGACCTGTGACTAATACAGCGTCAACATCAGTCTGAGCTAATTTACTTTCAAATCTTGCTAAACGTTCTTGCATAGGTTATCTCCTTTTTATAATTTTGTTTTCAAATAGTGTCCAGTATAGCTTCCGGCAACTTGGGCGACTTCTTCTGGTGTACCAGTGGCAATAATCAAACCACCGCCAACGCCACCTTCTGGACCTAAGTCAATCAGATGATCGGCAGTCTTGATGACATCTAGATTATGCTCGATCACTAGGACGGTATTGCCATCATCAACAAAACGCTCTAAAACTTTCAATAAACGAGCAATATCATCAGTATGTAGGCCTGTGGTTGGTTCGTCAAGAATGTAGAAACTCTTACCTGTGGAACGTTTGTGAAGTTCACTGGCTAATTTCATACGTTGGGCTTCACCACCTGAGAGAGTGGTTGCTGATTGCCCCAGAGTGACATAACCCAAGCCCACATCTTGAATGGTCTGTAATTTGCGAGCAATTTTAGGAATGGCTGCAAAGAAATCAAGGGCATCATTGACCGTCATCTCAAGGATTTGAGCGATATTTTTGTCCTTATAGTGAACTTCTAAGGTTTCGCTATTATAGCGAGTACCATGACAAACTTCACAAGGCACATAAACATCTGGTAAAAAGTGCATTTCAATCTTGATGATCCCATCACCTGAACAAGCTTCACAACGGCCACCCTTAACATTGAAACTAAAGCGTCCTTTTTTGTAACCACGAATCTTAGCTTCATTGGTTTGGGCAAAAAGGTCACGAATATCATCAAAAACCCCCGTATAAGTTGCAGGATTAGAACGCGGCGTCCGTCCAATTGGACTCTGATCAATATCAATCAAACGATCGATATGTTCAATTCCAGTTACCCCTTTATGCTTACCTGGTTTTTCAGAATTACGGTTAAGGGCTTGGGCTAGAGATTTTTTCAAAACACTATTAACCAGGGTTGATTTCCCTGAGCCAGATACACCTGTTACGGCAATAAATTTACCTAGAGGGAATTTGACATTGACATCTTGAAGATTGTTTTCACTAGCTCCCTTAACTTCAATAAAACGACCATTACCCACTCGTCGTTCTGTTGGAACAGGAATCACTTTCTTACCAGAGAGGTATTGACCTGTGATAGACGCCTTATTTTTAGCAACTTGCTTAGGAGTTCCTGACGCAACAATTTGACCACCAAATTGACCTGCCCCAGGACCAACGTCAATCAACCAGTCGGCTTCTCTCATGGTATCTTCATCATGCTCAACTACAATCAAGGTATTGCCTAAATCCCTCATTTTTTTCAAACTAGCAATCAAACGGTCATTATCTCGCTGATGCAGACCAATTGACGGCTCGTCTAGGACATAGAGGACACCACTTAGGTTAGAGCCAATCTGAGTCGCTAAACGAATGCGTTGACTTTCACCACCAGAAAGAGTTCCAGCCATGCGTGACAGGGTTAGGTAGTTTAAACCAACATTATTAAGGAAGGTCAAACGATCGGTGATTTCTTTAAGAATCGGTCTGGCAATAGCTGCTTGATTCTCATTTAGTTCCAACTGATTTGCCCAAAGCAAATGATCTGAAATGGACAGCTCTGCTAATTGTCCGATATGAAGCCCTGTTTCCCCACCTAAATGAACAGATAAGGCTTGATCATTCAGGCGGTAACCTCGACAGGTCAAACAAGGCAACTCGTTCATATAAGCTCGCATGACATTACGCGTATAATCACTATTGGTTTCACGATAGCGACGGTTAATATTGGTCACCACACCTTCAAAAACAATATCAATATCACGTATGCCACCAAATTCATTTTCATAATGAAAATGAAACTCACGCTCACCTGAACCGTAAAAAATTAAGTCTTGATCTTCCTTGGCCAATTTCTCGAAAGGTGTGTCCATGCTAATGCCAAATTGCTCCATGGCTTGTTCCAACATCAAAGGATAATAATTAGACGAAATGGGATTCCACGGAGCTAGAGCTCCCTCACGCAATGTTTTTGTACCATCAGGAACAACCAAGTCTAAATCAACTTCTAGTTTATTACCCAATCCATCACAGGTGGCACAAGAGCCAAAAGGAGCATTAAAAGAAAACAGACGAGGTTCTAATTCTGGCACAGTAAAGTGGCAAACTGGGCAAGAGTAATGCTCAGAAAAGAGTAATTCCTTGCCGTCCATAGTGTCGATAATGACATAACCATCACCCAAGCGTAAGGCTGCTTCAACCGAATCAAATAAGCGGCTACGGATACCCTCTTTATTGATTAAACGATCAATGACCACTTCAATATTATGCAGTTTACTCTTAGACAATTCTGGGACGTCTGCCAAATCATAAATCTCACCATCCACTCGCACACGAACATAACCATCTTTTTGAACACGTTCTAGTATGCCTTTATGCTGTCCTTTTTTACGTCGGACAATCGGGGCTAAAATTTGCATTCTCGTTCGTTCAGGCAACTCCAATACCTGATTAACAATCTGCTCAACTGAAGATGCTGTAATCGCCCCATGACCATTTGGACAATAAGGAATCCCAACACGAGCGTAAAGCAAGCGAAGATAGTCACTGATTTCTGTCACTGTTCCTACGGTTGAACGTGGGTTCTTACTAGTTGTCTTTTGGTCAATCGAAATGGCTGGACTCAAGCCTTCAATAGAGTCAACATCCGGTTTTTCCATATTCCCCAAGAATTGACGAGCGTAAGCTGACAAGCTCTCAACATAACGGCGTTGCCCTTCTGCATAAATGGTATCGAAAGCCAGACTAGATTTACCAGAACCCGATAAACCTGTCACGACCACTAACTGATCACGAGGAATTTCAATATCAATATTTTTCAAATTATGGGCGCGTGCCCCACGAATAACTAATTTATCTTGCATTTTTCTCAACTTCTTTATTTGTGATTAGGCTGCTTTCATTATAACACAAAGCTCATCTTCTGTACCTTGATAAAGTCACAAGCTCTCTTGATTTGCTAAGATTCAACTTTTTTTAACCAGTCGCCCCAAAACCTATCTTTTTATAGTATAATAGAAAGAGTATGTATTGACAACGTAAGGGAGGGCTTGAAGATGAAACAAATGTTTCTTTCAAATGCAAGAGAATTCAAGGAAATTGACACATTCCAACCTGGAGCATGGATCAATCTTGTCAATCCTTCCCAGGAAGAGTCTGTCCAGTTGGCTGAGCAATTTAATATCGACATCACTGACCTAAGAGCACCTCTTGATGCCGAAGAAAGCTCACGTATTGCTTCTGAGGACAACTATACCTTGATTATCGTTGACGTGCCTACCCAAGAAGAACGTAATGGAAAGAGTTACTATGTGACCATGCCTTTGGGAATTATTGTCACAAAAGAAGCAGTTATCACGACTTGCTTAGAACCTCTTTCTCTCTTTGATTACTTTCTCAATCGACGGATTCGTAATTTCTATACGTTTATGAAAACTCGCTTTGTCTTTCAATTGCTCTATCGTAATGCCGAACTCTTTCTAACTGCCTTACGTTCCATTGACCGCCAAAGTGATAAAATCGAAGCCGAACTGGAAGCAGCCACCAAAAATGCTCAGTTGATTGACATGATGGAGTTGGAGAAGTCTATCATTTACTTAAAGGCTTCGCTTAAAATCAATGAACGAATCGTCAAAAAACTATCTAGCAACGCCTCTAGTTTGCAAAAATATATTGATGACGAGGATTTACTAGAAGATACCTTGATTGAAACCCAACAGGCCATTGAAATGGCTAGTATCTATGAAAATGTCTTGAATGTCATGACAGAAACTTCAGCTTCTATCATTTCAAACAATCAAAATACGATTATGAAATCATTGGCTCTAATGACCATGGCTCTCAACATTCCAACCGTTATCTTTTCAGCCTATGGCATGAATTTCCAAGACAATTGGCTGCCACTCAATGATATGCCTAAGGCTTTTTGGATTATTGTCTTAATCGCTGCTCTTGGCAGTTCATCTGTTGTCCTCTACTTTTTCCGTAAAAAATGGTTCTAACCCCAAGGAGTATCTATGTCTATCCAAAATTTAACTAAGAAAAATCAAGATTTTATTAACATTGCCACTCACCAACTCATGAAAGATGGTAAAACAGACAGCGAGATTAAAGCTATTCTTGAAGAAGTTTTACCGAGTATTTTGGAACAACAAGGTAAGGGCGTTCCTGCCCGTAACTTCCTTGGTGCACCAACTGTTTGGGCTGCTAGCTTTAGCCAACCGACCGAAACAGAACAAGAAACTATTGCTGAAGAAAAAAACACCAAGCCATTACTGATGTGGTTGGATAGTTCTTTCTTTTTATTAGCTATTGTCTGCCTGATCAATGGTATGATGGCCATTTTCAATCCTAAATCAGTTAATGCCATTTCTTCTGGATTGACCACGCTACTTACCCTTGCCTTTGTTGGAGGCTTGGCCTTTTACATGATGTACTATTATATTTACCGTCATGGCAATAAACCTCGTAGCGAACGTCCAAGTACTTGGAAATCTCTGGGAATTATCTTTTTGGCAACGCTTGTTTGGATGATTCTTTACACACTCACACCACTATTGCCAAGTGCACTCAATCCTAGCCTACCTGTTTGGGGCTTACTTCTATTATCTGCCTGTGCCTTTCTGGTCTGCTACTATCTTCGCCGTCACTACAAGGTACAGAGTGCGTTTGCTCCGCCACGCAAATAAGTAAAATAGCTGAATATAAAAACCAAGTTGAGATGAACTCGACTTGGTTTTTTCTTATTTTCGTTTACGGGCAATGAGATGGATTGGTGTTCCTTCAAACACAAAGGCTTGACGGATTTGATTCTCTAAAAAGCGTAGGTAAGAAAAATGCATCAATTCTTCTTCATTGACAAAAATCACAAAGGTTGGTGGTTTGACAGCCACTTGGGTGGCATAGAAAATCTTCAAACGTTTACCTTTATCAGTCGGTGTCGGGTTAATAGCAATGGCATCCATGATGACATCATTAAGCACTGCCGATGGAATACGCAGATTTTGATTTTCACTAATGGTCTTAATCATCTCTGGTAATTTGTGTAGGCGCTGCTTGGTTACAGCAGACACAAAGATAATCGGTGCATAAGAGATATATTGGAAATTGTCACGAATATCTGCTTCCCATTGACTAACCGTATGATTATCTTTTTCAAGCGTGTCCCATTTGTTGACAACGATAATAATTCCTTTACCTGCTTCATGGGCAAAACCAGCAATTCGCTTGTCGTACTCTCGAATCCCTTCTTCTGCATTGATAACCATTAAGACCACATCAGAACGATCAATGGCACGCATAGAACGCATGACAGAATATTTTTCTGTATTTTCATAAACCTTACCTGACTTACGCATTCCAGCGGTATCAATCATGACATATTCTTGACCACTGCTATCCGTAAAACTGGTATCAATAGCGTCACGCGTTGTGCCTGCGATTGGACTAGCAATCACTCGTTCTTCACCCAAAATTGCATTGATCAAACTAGACTTACCGACATTAGGACGACCAATCAAACTAAACTTGATGACATCAGGATTATCTTCCTCGTGTTCAGTTGGCAAGTGATTGACAATCGCATCTAGCACATCACCTGTTCCAATACCATGAACAGAAGATACTGGATAAGGATCACCCAAACCGAGTGAATAAAAGTCATAGATTTCATTACGCATTTCTGGATTATCGACCTTATTAACTGCTAGAATAACTGGTTTGTTAGTTCGATAGAGAATCTTTGCTACATACTCATCCGCATCGGTGACGCCTTCCTTGGCTGAAACAACAAAAACAATCACATCCGCTTCGGTCATGGCAATATCTGCCTGATGTTTGATTTGCTCCATAAATGGCGCATCGACATCATCAATTCCCCCAGTATCAATTAGACTGAACTGGCGATTAAGCCATTCGGCACTAGTATAGATACGGTCACGAGTGACCCCTTCCACATCTTCAACGATAGAGATTCGCTCTCCTGCAATCCGATTAAATAAAGTTGATTTGCCAACGTTAGGACGTCCGACAATAGCAACTGTTGGTAAAGCCATTTTAATTTCTTCGCTTTCTTTTTATGATAAACGGCGATTTTCGCCTTCTAAATGTAATTCACTTGCTAAATAACGTATGCGTTCCATGACTCGCTTAGTCTGCCAACGCTCATCTTGAACTTTAACCAAAGCTAACTTATTCTCCAAGTCTGCCATGCTGTAATTAGACGTGAAAAAGGTAGGCAATTCTTCTTGCATACGATATTGTAAAATCACCTGTAAAACCTCATCTCGTAACCAAGAACTAGCCTGCTCTGCCCCAATATCATCTAGAACTAACACTTGAGCTGTTTTTAGCACATCAATTTCTTCCTTAACACTAGCAGTTTTAATGGCATGCTTAATGTCAATGGCAAAACTTGGGTAGTGAACCAAGGTTGTACTCACTTGTTTTTTTTCAGATAGTTCATAGGCTAGAGCTGCCATGAGAAAGGACTTCCCAATTCCCATATCGCCATAAAGGTAAAGTCCTTTGGCCTGTTTTTCTGGATAAGCCTTGACAAAATCAACTAGAGATTTAAGAACAGTCAAACGTTTATGGTCATCCAAATGAACATCATTTTCAAAACTAATATGACGATAGGCCTTTGGGAGATTCAACAATTTTACACGACCTGTGATTTCTCGTTCTTCTTGCTGTGCTTTAAGCTCTGCTGTTTCCAGATAAGACACGTCCGCATAGCCTTCATTCATGACCAAGATCGGCTGATAGCCCTTTGCCACATAAGCAGAGTCCTTACTTAAAAAACGTTGTCGTTCAATCAGATACTGATTAAACTTCGGCAGACTACGCTTAATTTCTTCCTGTGACAAGCCCTCCCGGCTAATAAATTGAGCAATATCACTATCAGCCAATATGGCTTGTAACAGTTGTCTTGTTTCAACCTTTTGAAAACCATCACGGTTCAGGGTTTGACTAATCTTTTTCATCTAGTCCTCCTTTCTCAACTGGGCTAAAAGGTCCTGCTTAATATTTTTTAACCTAGCTTTATCTTCATCACTAGTTTGATTTTGGTAATCTTGATTACTCCACTGGGGAATATTAGGTTTAGTCATTTTTTTAGCCGACACCTTAGACTGACTAGACGGTTTCATGCCGATTTTCAGATACATCAAAGCGGCTTCTGCACTGTTAATCTTTTTATAGGCAAAATCATTGGCTAATTTCAAGACATAATTCCGATTCAAATTAGTTGAATTAGTCTTTTTTAAACTATACATGATGATGACATTGATTAGCTCATCCAATAAATCCTTACCAACTAATTCAGCAATCAAACGCCGTTCACTATCTAAAAGACTAGCTTGATAAGGTTTTTTTAATAAAGCTAGTAACGCTTCCGGTTGCTGACGTTTAACTTCCTGTAAAATAGCCTCTTCTTCTTTAGAAAATTTACCTGATACCGTCTGTTCTTGTTGCAGTTTCTTCGATAAAATCCGTTTTGGGTAGATAACCCCTTGATAAGAGGTTTCCTTAGCTAATTGATACAAGGTTAACCAATCCAACTTAAATCGCTCAGCTAACTCATACAGGGCTAAAATATCATCCTGCTCCTTGGCAAAACGTAGCCGTTCTTTAAGCATTCGTTTTTTGAAAGGCTCCAAATCAAAGACGGCCTGTTTGATCTCAAATTGTGGTTCTAACGAGGTAGAAAAAACAGCTGAGAAAGATTTAGTGAGTTTAGTCAAACCTGTGGGCAACTTAACCTGCAAACTAGCGACTGCTTGTACACCTAAGGCCTTTTCTAGCAAGGCACGAAAAGCAGCATTTGCTAAAAATTCCTCAGTTGGTAAAGGGGCCTTTAAGTGAACTAAATAAGCACTTCTTTCTAAATCTTGGTAAAGGTCTAACAGTTCGATTGCAACTAGTCGATCCAAGGCCTGATTTAACTCTTGCGGTGTGAGTTGCAGTTGATCTAATAAATGACTCACTGACCATTCTCTTGAACCATCATCAAAAAAAGTCACAAAATAATAATAAAGGCTAAGGGCTTTTTGTCCCATAACTGGTAGATAAAGGCGGTGCAAACTCTGATGATTGGGACTCAACCAGTTATGTGCCAAATAAGAAAAGCGATCAGTCGGTTTCATCTGCTACCTGACTAGACTTGCCTTTGCTGCGAACTTTTTTAGTAATTTGTTTCAAGAGTTCTTCAATTTCATCCACATCCTTAAAACTGCGATAGACACTGGCAAAACGAACATAAGTGATTTCATCTAATTCTGCCAATTCATCCATAACCAAATTACCGATAACCACACTAGAGACTTCACTGTCATAATCCATACGAATTTTTCGCTCAATTCGGTTAATAGCCTTATCAATGTCATTACTTGAAACGGGACGCTTTTGAGCACTTTGAATAATCCCATTTAAAATCTTATCTCGAGAAAACTGCTCTCTTGTCCCATCCTTTTTAATCACCAATAAAGGCGAGTCCTCCACACGTTCAAAGGTCGTAAAACGTGCCTGACAATCATCACAAACACGGCGACGACGAATAGCCTGACCGTCTTCAGCTTGACGGCTATCAACAACACTAGATTTATTACCTTGACACTTAGGGCACCGCATTTTTTTTTACTCCAATCATTCTTTGCTTATCTATTTATTCTACCATATTTTAGGTAATTATAAAAGGAAGGGCCAACCCTTCCTTAAATTCTAATCATCAAATAAACCATCTAAAGCTGCAAAAGGATTGTTAGCCTCTTTTTCTTCAGCTTTGAGGTTCTGATATTGACTTTCCGTCAACACGACCCAATCATTACCTGATGGTAACTGATCTGCCTTAGCCTCTTCTTCCGTCAAAACTTTTAGAGGAATGTTTAACAAGATATTATCAATCACACTCTCAGCTAAATCAATCGCATCACCTTCAACAACCAAAACAAGATGGTCTTCAACCAAGTCTTTTTTGTCTGCGACTTGACTGGCTTCAATAAAAATCTCATCAACCAAAAGTTGCTCAGTCAAATCAACTGGCACTAAAGAACGACTAGATGGCAGAGTGATGACATAAGACAAGTCATAACTCAGATGATACAAGCCATCTTCGTAAACCACACGTCCCTTGGCAACAAGAGCTGCTACTTTCAAAATCTCTGGCTGTCTATCTTGAAGAGCTATTGTGACATCTAAACTTTTTTCAAAAGAAAGACCTTCTTGACTTTTCTTGATCTCATTAAGATTAAACACTGCTTTCTCCTTGTCTTACTACATCTGTCTCAAACGTTCAATTCGATCAGCAATTGGTGGATGAGTTTGAAAAAGTGCTTGAAAATCCTTTGACTTACGAGGATCACTAATATAAAGTGCCGCACTCGCATCATCTACCTGCTGACTCATAGGAGCAGATTGATCTAATTTTTGTAGGGCATTGATCATCCCTTGAGGATTACGGGTTAGTTCAACAGAACTTGCATCAGCCAAATACTCACGTTGGCGAGAAATAGCCAGACGAACCAAGGTGGCTGCCATTGGCGCTAGCATAATAGATAATATCGCAAAAACTAGAATTAAGGCAGAGGCACCACTGTTGTCACGATTATTTTGACGACGACGTCCCCCACCATACCACATCATACGACCACTCATACTACCAATTAGAGCTATTGCACTGGTTAAGGCAACCGCAATCGTTGAAATACGAATGTCATAATTTCGGATATGGCTGACCTCATGTCCCATAACACCCTCTAACTCTTCACGATTCATGACGGCTAGAAGTCCTGTAGTTGCAGCTACCGCAGCATTTTCAGGCTTAGACCCTGTCGCAAAGGCATTTAATGCCCTATCTTCAATAATGAAGACACGTGGCATCGGAATCTGAGCGACCATAGCCATGTCTTCGACGATTCGATAAAGTTCTGGAGCTTCATTTTCCGTGACCTCACGAGCATTATTCATAGACATGACCACGTTAGTTGATTGAAAAAGCATGCTCATGGCATAGATGGCACCAATGATGAGAGCAATCACGGCTCCGCCACCTAAACTCCCCCACATGAGATAACCGACACCTGCTCCCAATAGGGCTAGCAACGCAAAAAAGGCAATCAAAAGCAAGACAGTCCGACGCTTATTACTTGCAATTTGTTGATATAGCATATTGACCTTTCTTTAATTAGAAGTTAAATTCCACTTTAGGTACTGCTTTTTCTTCCTCTGGTGTTTGTAAAAATTCACTGGCCTTGAAACCAAAAATTCTTGCAAACAGGTTGGTTGGGAAAGTTTGCAACCTAGTATTGTAATTTGCTGTTGTTGTATTGTAAAGCTGACGCGAATAAGAAATTTTATTTTCAGTGTTGGTCAACTCGTCCTGTAGTTTAACAAAGCTAGCATTGGCTTTCAAGTCAGGATAATTTTCTGCTACTGCAAACAGACCTGACACTTGTTTAGACAAGGCGTCGCTGGCTTGCATGGCTTCGTTTGGTGTTCCAGCACTCAAGACTTGTGTACGAAGTTGCGTAATTTTTTCAAAGGTCTTTTCTTCGTAGTCTGCATAACCCTTAACCGTTTCAATCAGATTGGGAATCAAATCATTACGGCGTTTAAGTTGGACATCAATCTGACTCCAAGCCTCCTGCGTTTGCATTCGACTCTTTACTAAACCATTGTAAGCCGAAATCCCAAATAGAGCCAAAACGACCACAACAATAATCATAATCCACATGTTTCTTACCATCCTTTCTTGTTTTGAACATTATACCAAAAATCCTGTCATTATGCCAGTTGGAGCTAGTTAGCGAGCGACTAGCTCACTTTTTTTCCCCTTATTTTTATGGTACAATAAAGTCAAGGAGAAAAGAAACACTTATGACACCTGATGTATTTTACCAACTCTTGGCTGAGGCTGGCTTTGCCCTATCAGACCAACAAAAAGAGCAATTCGAAACCTATTTTGAGCGATTGGTTGAATGGAATGAAAAAATCAACCTGACTGCCATTACGGAGAAAAACGAGGTCTATCTGAAACACTTTTACGATTCTTTGGCACCGATTCTCCAAGGAAAAATCACCAATCAAGCCTTGAACATCTTAGATATTGGGGCTGGGGCAGGTTTTCCTAGCCTCCCTATGAAAATCCTCTTTCCTCAGTTAAATGTCACCATTATTGATTCGCTCAACAAACGCATTAACTTTCTGAACCTACTCGCCCAAGACCTTGGTCTGACAAACGTGCAGTTTTATCACGGACGTGCCGAAGACTTTGGTCAAGACAAGGCATTTAGGGGACAATTTGACATCGTTACGGCTCGTGCCGTGGCTCGCATGCAAATCTTATCTGAGTTGACCATTCCCTTTCTCAAAATCAAGGGTCAGCTCATCGCACTCAAGGCTAGCTCTGCTGAAGAAGAATTAGATCAAGCTAAAAACGCTCTAAACCTTCTCTTTGCTCAAGTTGATGACACAATCAACTACCAACTACCAAACGGTGATGACCGTAATTTGACTATCGTGGTCAAGAAAAAAGAGACTCCCAACAAATACCCTAGAAAAGCAGGGATACCAAACAAAAAACCACTATAATCCCTTGATAAATGGTTCTCAACAACAGAAATCTCTTCAAAACAAGATCAATCTTTCTTTTGAGGCATTATTGACCAGTCGCAAGTAAAGATAAGACATGTCTATCTACTATACCGTCTGCTTAGATTAGGAGTGATTCGCCTATGATGAATTATGAGAAAATGATAACTGATGTTCTAAACGATCCAGAAGTCAAACAAAATCAGCGACTCCATACCTTGTTTTCTAAATCATTATCACGATACTTAAAAAATCACGATCGAACAGAAATTGCTTATCTTGTTAATGACATCTCCTATTACTTAATCTTAAATAACTACATTGCCCCTAAGATTGTGCTTGACTTTGCCACTAAAACCCAAAAAGAATTACACAGACTAAGAGGACTGGGTTCCGCCCTAGATATGTTAGCCACGTCAATTTTGGGATTTGTGATTAAAGAGAAAGTAAAATAAAAGACAGTAGCTTACTACTGTCTTTTATTTTTGTTCTTTTCTAACTTGACTAAACCAGCAAACACCTTATTCAGCGACAACGAGCATTGACTTAATCGCCTTACGGTCTGCCATGTCTTGATAGGCCTGATTGACCTCTGCTAAATCATAAGTGTGCGTAAAGACTTTTCCAGGATTGATATTGCCATCTAACACTTCTTTGAGCAAGAACTGCTTGTCATAAGTGGTAACTGAGGCAGAACCGCCACCAATCGTGATGTTTTGAGCAAAGGTCGATCCAATTTTCCGATCGCCATAGTGAGGGACACCGACTGCTCCGATACGTCCACCATTGTGGAGAACTCCCAAGGCTTGCTCAAGGGCTGCTTCTGTTCCGACACATTCAAGGGCAACATCTGCACCGCCGTTTAGAATCTCACGAACCTTTTGGATACCTTCTTCACCACGTTCGGCAACCACGGCTGTCGCACCAGACGAGAGTGACATTTGTTGACGATCTTCATGACGACTCATCATGATAATTTGAGAAGCTCCACGCATTTTAGCTGCGATTACAGCACATTGACCAACTGCGCCATCACCAATGACAACAACCTTATCACCTGCTTGAACATTGGCTACCCGTGCGGCATGATAACCTGTTGGCATCACATCTGCCAAGGTCAAGAGAGATTTTAACATCCCTTCAGAATAATCTGACGGTTGACCTGGTACTTTAACAAGTGCCCAATTAGCATAATGGAAACGTAAATATTCTGCTTGGAAACCACCACCCCAATTCGTTGGGACAGGATGATTATCACAAGTCCCATCAAATCCTGAACGACAGGCATCGCACTCACCACAACCGTGAGTAAAGGGAACAATCACAAAATCTCCTGGTTTCACTGTCGTGATGTCAGGTCCAACTTCTTCTACAATACCAAGTGCCTCATGACCACTATTGATTGAGTTGTTCTCACGAGCATCACCATGTGAGTATGACCACAGGTCAGACCCACAAACACAAGCACGCATAATTTTAATAATGGCATCATCCGCTGCTTGAATAGTCGGCTTATCACGCTCCTCGACAATCATCGACCCTGCTTTTTCAAAAATAGCAACTTTCATTAGTCATCTCCTTATCATATTTAGTGCCACTCATTATAACATAGACTTGATAAAAAGGCTATTGTCCTACTTACTGTTGACTATTCATCAAAGACTCCCAGAATTTTTAGATCTTACAATCTAAGTTATGCTTTCTTTTTAGAGCCAATAAAAACACACGCGAGATCAGTCTGCTCCAAAAGAAAATAAGAAAAAATCTGTTGTGAGGAGGTTTTCCCAAAATGGGCTGAACCAAAAAAGTTTGTGAGGAGGACAAATCCATTTGGAAAACAGCTCATCACAACTGTGAGAAAGTCAATCCCTTTTGGGCAAGCAAGCTCAAGACTGTGAGCATAGCTGCCTTTTTTGGGAAAGTTCCTCACAGTTGTCAGTACATCTACCTATTTTGGACAGACCTTATTTATTTAGTTAGACTATCCCATGACTCTTGGAAATAACTAGATACATTCTACAATAGATTATCATGATAGATACAAGTAATCTTTTCAAAAAATCACAAAAAAAGCACCCAAGAGAGAAACTCTTTGGTGCTTGGAAACGTTGATATATCGCTGATAATTAACGTTTTGAGAACTGTGAAGCCTTGCGGGATTTTTTGAGACCTGGTTTTGGGCGATATCATAATTTACATTCAAATCCTTTTGAAACTAATGTTTATATTTTCAAACTATTAAATTTTATTATTTATGACAGTATCAAAATTTGTTTAGTAGCTTATAAAATAAATAAAAGATAATTATTTCTTTAACGTAGGTTTTAGTAGGTCATAAAGAGTTCTAAAATTAGGTGGAATTACTGTTTTTTTCATTTTATGAACTTTTTTAATTGCATTTATAAGATCGTTCTCATTAGAAAAATAATTTTTTACAAAATCAAAACTCTTTACGTCTTTCATCTTTAATACTTGCTGACAATAATCACTAGGCTTATTACATTTTGATTTATCAAAATCGATATACTTATTTTCATTAACAATTATTAATAATTCTATTTCTGGAGGAGTAATTACATTTACAATATTAATTTTTTCTTCAAAAATTTTTTTATACTTTTTACTTCCAAAATTAAATTTTTCGTTTCTTGAGTCAATAATTCTGAATAAATCAATCTTAGAAGCATAATTTTTCCCCATATAAGTATCACAAAAATTTTTTGCACTTCTAGTTCTTATTGGACCCTTATTTATTAAATAGTCATCAATTTCTATAATCAAACACTCCTTTTCCAATAATATTTCAATTATCGCCTGTTCAGCAGATCCTTCACAAATTATTGCACTAAAATTTTTTACCATGTTCAAGACCTACTTTTGTTAAGAACCTTTGTTTAATTATTTCTTTTAAAAAATGTTCCGATGAATAATCTGGAGTAGAATTATCAATCATCCCTTTGATAAATACATCACTTTTACTTATATCATTCCTCTTTATTATATTTGAAAATTTTTCAATTGAAATTCGTCTTTTTTTATTTACAATATAAATTGAATCATTTCTGGGAACTATATCTAATAATTCTGAATAATGGGTAGAATAAATCAGAACAGCTCCATTAGGATTCATTTTTCTATCTAAGAATAAATTTATAAATGTAGATACAATCTCTCTATTAAAATGGTTTTCTAGTTCATCAACAATTATGATACCTCCTGAACGTAATGTGAAAAATGCATCCATAAATAATCCAATGCCTTTAACCGTACCAGATGAAAGTATGTTATTTAACTCTGAAATGGACTCTAGTTCAATCGGACTAACTTGGTTTACAAACTTAAGAATAACTCTAACAGTGTTATTTTCTTCATTTACTATGAATTCTAATTTTTCTATACTAGGATCCAAATAAGTAATTAATTCATGGGGAATTTTTCCAAAACCACTCAAAATATTAAAATTTGTATAGCTCAACTTGTCCTTATAATATAATTTTTCGATTTCATTTAAATTAAAAAAAATATTCATAATACTTACATCAGAACTTAATCCTACATACTTATTATCATTATTCCTAGTTATTATGTTTTCTTCTTTTATAGATGTGAAATCAAAAATTTGTTTTTTTGAGCGTATTGATTTTACATTCTTTCTTGAAAAAATCTCATCTACAAAGACATATTTAAATTCACCTTCATCTTCATCAAATCTTCTAGCAATAATTGATTCTAGCTTATTAACTGTTTGATTTCCATCAGTTTCATCGTAGAAGAATATTGTAAATTTTACTTGTTTATTATTATCTAAATGTAAAATATTATTTGTCCCAAAATTTCGAATAACTCTTCTTGGACTATAGTTTATCGATTTAGCCTGGATAATATTGAGTGCAATTACTAATGTATTTAATAATTGAGTTTTACCAGAGGCATTTAAACCAGTAAAGGTGAGTGTTCTATTGGCATAAAAGTTATTAAACAAATGAATCAACTCATGTTTTTCATCTGTACTCACTCGTGCTTCTGAAAAAAAGTCTATTTCAAGTTTTTCATCAAATAAAACACCATTTTCAAATATTATTTTTAATAATTTCAATTTAATACTCCTTAATACTTCTTTATATATCTATTTTATACTATATATTTCACTGAGACAACAAATAAATACGAAAAAACGTATTTATTTGTTATTTGATGACCTTCTAAAGTCAAAAAAAGCACCTTGCAAGAGACTTGCAAAATGCTTGTAATCGTTGACGTAAAGTAGTTCTTAACGTTTTGAGAACTGGCTAGCTTTACGAGCTTTCTTAAGACCTGGTTTGAACAACTTTTATTTGAATAAATTTCAAAAGGCTTTAATATCAGGCATTTACACGATTTTCTGAAAGCGTTATTTCAATAAATTTCAACTAATTTCATTTGAATGGTGTGAATTTTACCCTAAAAATCACTGAATTGAGCTAAAAAATCCCAAAAAGTTCACACCACTAAAATACTCTTATGCTACACAATAACATAAGAGTATTTTTTTATACCAATTTCCAAATCTTATGAATGGCAGATTTTGGTAAATCAGACGCTAAGTTTGAATTATAATACAGATGACCACTTGCGTTAGAGAATACGCCACCGCTATGTTCCAACTCTCGAATATCTTCTATAGGAACAATCACAGTTTCAAAACGTGCTATATTTCCTTTTGTAAAAGCGTAAGCTATGCAAGGAATAACATGATGAGGATAGGATTTGACAAACTCTTCAAACTTATCCACTGCTTTTTTATCGGCTTTATAACTTGGACTTTCTTGCTCAGAGAATTGCTTTGAAAGAAGATAAATTAACAACGGAGTTTCATTGTCTTTTTGAGCAAGTAAATAACCAGATTCTTCCATTAGTTCAAACCCTACAAATTCTAATGTAGATTTGGTTAGGCTAGTACATAATTCTTTAACCGTTTTTCGTGATAATTTCATTGTAATGACCTCTATAAATTGTTTTATTTAATTATATCATATTTTTTACAAAAAGAATCTTTTTTGTGTTTTTGTTTCTTGACAATCGATTTCCTTTCTGTTAGAATGAGTATAGAATCAAAGTTAGTTGTTTGATTCTATACTATGTCTGTTTTTAGAATCAAAACTATGAGTATGTTTCTAAAAAGTCCAGCTCACGACTTTAAACCGAGCAATAAACTATAACTTGTTAGACTACTTTAAGTCTGACCATGCTTTAATTAAAAGGAGGTCATTATGGCTTTAAAAAATTTAAATTTTTTTCTATCTTTTAACGCTCCACTTTTTCTTGCTCGTAAGGAATTGAGATTTGTCTCAGCTTCTCGTTGGTCAGAAAAAGGAGAAAACGGTTCTGAAACTGAGAAAGGCGTTAAAGTTGCTCTGCTCATATTCTTAGATGATTCAGATTATCCAAACGATAAGACGAATCTAGGAGAGCAACTGATTGTCAAAGTCCCCTACGCTTCTCTAGACGATTTCAAGGACTTCTTACCTATGAAAACGGTTTGCGAGTTAATAAACATCGAAAAGGCAGTTGTTTATGGTGAATATCGCAATCAATTAAGCCTTACTGCTTCAGTAATTAAAGCCGAAGACTCTATAGAATTGTAATTTAAGAGGTTAGAAATATGATTATAATTGTTATTATCCTTTTGATAATGTTTATCACATTTCCTGACTTTAGAAAGAACTGGATATCCTCTTATCAATGGATAGAAAAAGAGTCAGGTAATGATGTATTAGGGAAAGTTGTGGCTAGTTTGGCTGCTACTATTATAGCACCTGTTATGACCATTATTAGTTCTATTAAACATCAGTTAGTGAACAATAAGCAAAAAGTATCTGAACCCACATCACAAGAAAGGTATGACTCGTTCGTCAACTGGTTTAATGCTGTCCTAAGTTCCGATTTAAATTCAGATGAGGATTTAAAGAGTATTCTTGCAGGGTGGAATTGGTTTAATAATGGTCTTGTTCTACATTTCAAGTATAGACCTAAAGAGAACGAACTCTCTGACATCGCAGAGAGGCTCCAATCTTATAACATGAATTTTGGTTGGGCTTATAGAAATCTCGGAGAATTGTATTTACACAATTTTGACACAACCTCTAATTGGTCAGTACCAGTACTATTTATCGACAAAATAGTAGAGAATGAAGCGAGCAGAGTGGCAGAGCTAGCTCGTGTTGAGCGTGAAAAAGAGCTTGATTCTTTGCCTATTGATTTTGGATTTATTGCCACAAAGCTAATCCCCAATGAAAAAGGTGAGTTGCCTTTATGGTTGAATAGACAAGGAGAGGTCCAATTCAGCTCCTTCGATACTCACATGCTTTTAACTGGGGCAACAGGTTCCGGAAAAACTTCTGCATTACTTTATCTGATTGGAACAATCAATATGGCACGCCAGGAGACGAGTGATAAGCTATATATCCTTGATTATAAGCGAGGAAAAGATTGGTCACTATTTGTTGAAAATGATGCTGATTTCTATACTCATGGAGAATCAACAAAAGAGACTTTTGAAGAACTGTATAAAGAGTATCGGAGGTATCTAGCAGGTGATAAGGAAATTGGAGACCGTATTATTTGGGTCATTATCGATGAATTTTCATCGATTGTTGAGTCCTTCCCAACTAAGAAAGAGAGAGATGAATTCCTTCGTAAATTCGGTGAGATGTTGCGATTATCAAGGAATATCGGTAATGGTAAAGGCGGTTATAGGTTCATTGTAGGCTTACAACAGGCAGACGCTTCTGTCTTTAATGGATCTTCAACAAGAGGAAATTTCGGAATTCGAATGGCTCTTGGAGGGCTTACGACCGAGGGAGCAAGAATGGTTTTTGACGTAACAGAACAAAGTGATAACCCTGAAAGTTCTAAGCCAGGTAAAGGATTTATTCAAGTTTATGGCTATCCAGTTAAAGCCATTATGATGCCACATATTCAAGACCATAATATTTGGTTGTCACATACTCTTATATGGGATGGTAGAATCTCCGAGGAGAGGGTTACTGACGAGTGCGATAAAACGCAATATTAAGGGCTATAACCATCAGATGATTAAATTTTTATGCCGTGAAAGTTTGTTGCACAGTAGGCTAAGATAAATTTAGACTGGTTGAGGCGGTGCGGTCGAACTCTGTTCGTCCGTGCCGACACAATCAGCTTAATCATCTTAGGGAACCTGTTTGTCAACAAAATCATGGAATAAATCAGAATTTAATCATCGGAAATTCAGACGCTCTTAACTTGATAAGCGTCACACAAAAGCACATTGCATTAAAAGGAGAACTATCATGAATCAAATAATTGATTCCGAAAAAATCGTTAAGAGCTATATATATGGCAATACTGTTGAAATGACAACTGCTAATGGTCAACAAGAACAGACTATAAAAGTGATTGAGGGCAAACGCTACGTGAATCTTGAAACAGGAGAGATTCATGACATGGACACTTCTAATAGCACCCGTTTAGACAATCTGAAGTCAGCGAAACAAACTATGAAAAAATTACGCCGTCTAGTTGCTCATAATTTTACTGGGGGAAACAATCAACTTTGGATAACTCTAACATATCGTGAACATGTCACTGAAACCAACAGAGTGTATCAGGACTTCAAGGCATTTATTAGGCGTGTTCGGAGTAAGTTCGGTCATGTCGAATATATAGCTGTGATAGAGCCTCAAGCCTCAGAGCGTTGGCATCTCCATATTTTACTAAAGAACGATTCCGAACTCACTATCCCAAACGATGTATTATCACAACTATGGGCGAAAGGCTTCACTAAAACGAAGCGTCTTCGTAGCTCGGATAAGGTCGGCAACTACCTAGTAGCGTATCTCTCTAATCTTCAACTTGATTCCTCTAGTAATTCCGATAAAAAATCCATAGTGAAAGGGGCTAGGCTTTATATGTACCCAAAGGCGTTAGAATTTACCGTACCTCTAGGGGAATTGAAAAACCTTTAGAGATAACCACTTCAAAGGGAGAAATTATGAAAAAGTTTAATATTCACAGCCCGCCTAACTTTTCCAGGACTACCAGACACGAAACACCTTACGGTGAAAAGGAATATGTGACTGAGTTTTACGACAACATAAAAAGCCTGTCAGACACTTTTAGCGGAGCAACTGACAGACCTCCAGAGTAGTGAGATTATCACTATTCCTATTCTAACATAGATAGGGGTATTTTATGCAAGTAATTTTATCTGATGAACAGATTTATCAAATTCAGCTATTGATTGCTGATTTAATCAAACGAGAAATTAAAAATCAACTAGATAGTAGCAATATTGAAAGTCCATTCTTGAACAAACAGCAAGCTTGTGATTATCTAGGAATCGCAAACAACACACTGGATTCTTGGATTAAAAAAGGATTGCCAGTCATTCGAGTTGGAAAAACAGTCCGCTTTGATAAAACTGAACTCAATCGCTGGTTGCAAAAGTAACATTTTTACCGTGGTTTGTTATAATAAAGCCACGGTATTTTTCTAGCTCAATTCACAAGGAGGATACTATGTCAATTACAAAAACAAAAAATGGAACTTATCGATTACGTGTATATATTCCAGAAGAAGTTAAGTCTTCGCTTGGAACAAACAAAAAAGTGATTGAAAAACGATTCAAATTAAGGAGCGAAGCTAAAAAATACGAACTCGAACTACAAAACAAAATTGATAATATCCTAAACGGTAGAAATGAATCATTCGACAATAGTGGTTCAATCCTTTTTTCAGATTTTTATTACAATATTTGGTGGAAATCCTACAAAGCAGGACAAACAACATCTACTACCAAACCACCATCAAAAGCCACTGTTAATGGTACAGAAATTGTTTTTAGAAAACATATCCTACCTCTGTTAGGCAACTATTCTATTGAGTTCCTCAACCAAAACAAACAAGTCGTATTAAACCTGTTAACCCAAAAAGCAGAAGAATATGCAAACTTCAAGGTCATTAGAAGCTATGTTAATTCTATCTTTGACTGGGCAGAGGAACTTGAATATATCGAAACAAATCGCCTTTCTAAGACCATTAGTCGTATTAAGGCAACTAAAAAAATCAAATTGCAAGAAGCTAAAAAAGATGAGGATTTGTATTTATCACAAGATGAACTGCAAGCATGGTTTACAGCATTTGGAGAAGACTTGGAAAACAATAAACTCTTATTCAAAGACTATGTGCTCTTTTATACAACTTTTTTCTTAGGAGATAGAAAGTCAGAAAGCTATGCTTTACAATGGAAACACATAAACATTAAGAAACAAGAAATTCAATTAGTCCAAGCCTTAGATAAATATAAAAATCCAAAATCTACCAAAGGGAACAAAAAAACAACTTTCCAAATCCCTATTGAACTAGCTGACTTACTTCAATCTTGGAAAAAACAACAAAAAGCTGAGTTGGCAAAATTTGGCATTATCCAATCTGATGAGCAGTATGTCTTTACTTATATCGATACGAGAGGGAATGTCAACAGTCCCTTACACGCTGATTATCTTAATAATAAGATGAAATCAGTCAAACGCCGTCATAAAGAACTAGCACACGCCACACCGCATAAATTACGCCATACTGGGGCAACTCTTGCCAAGCAAGCAGGAACATCACTAGAAGCCATTTCAGAGGCTCTGACTCATAGCGACACTCTCACAACCAAGACTTATGTCAACACTTCAAATATTGTGCCAATGACAGTTGGAGAAATTGCCTATCGCAATCTTAAAAAGTAATGGTGTGAATTTGGTGTGAAAAGTGGTGTGAATTTTGCTAAAAAATCATCAAAAAACACCCCATGGCGTGAACCATGAAGTGTTGTAAATGCTGTATTGTAGCTGCTTCTTAACGTTTTGAGAACTGGCTAGCTTTACGAGCTTTCTTAAGACCTGGTTTTTTACGTTCAACCATACGTGCGTCACGAGTCAATAGACCTGCACGTTTCAATGAATCGCGGAAATCTGGGTCAACTTGAAGCAATGCACGGGCGATACCATGACGGATTGCACCTGATTGACCAGCATAACCACCACCAACAACGTTAACGAAAACATCGTATGAACCTTCAGTAGATGTTACCGCAAAAGGTTGGTTGATAACAAGACGAAGATCAGCATGTGGAATATACTCTTCAACGTCTTTTTTGTTTACAGTAATTTTACCAGTACCTGGAACCAAACGTACACGCGCAACTGCGTTTTTACGACGGCCTGTACCTGCATATTGTGCTTGTGCCATAATTTATTTGCTCCTTTCCTCTTAGATAAGTCCTGAGATGTCAAGTACTTCTGGTTGTTGTGCAGCATGAGTATGCTCACCGCCAACAAATACTTTCAATTTCATTCCTTGAGCACGTCCAAGAGTGTTATGTGGAAGCATGCCTTTAACTGATTTTTCAATCAAACGAACAGCGTTTTTAGAACGCAACTCACCTGCAGAGATTTGTTTCAAACCACCTGGATACAATGAGTGAGTGTAGTAGATTTTATCAGTCGCTTTTTTACCAGTTAATTTAACTTTTTCAGCGTTGATAACAATGACAAAATCACCTGTATCAGTGTGTGGTGTGAAAGTTGGTTTGTTTTTACCGCGAAGTACGCTAGCAACTACTGCAGAAAGACGTCCAAGAGGTACATCAGTTGCGTCAACCACGTACCATTTACGTTCAACTTCACCTGGCTTAGCCATGTATGTTGTTTTGTTCATGATTTCTCCTATACGAATCGTTTTTGTTTACTAGTGTGGATGTTCCAGTCCACAAGTTATTTGAAGGGTTCCGGGGCCTTTCAAATGGGGTAAACAATACCGTTTATTATTCTATCAAATCATATAGACTATCGTCAAGTATTTATACTTTATTTTTTCAATAATTTTTAGAAAGATATTTATCCCTCGATAATACTCTAAAGACCGTCCGACCTATCTAACAAGCTCTGCAAAAAATAGCCTCATTTTTTGATTGGCTAGGATAGGCTTGATTGGTATATTCTCTATCACTATCCTGACAGTGACGACGACAAGTAAGTATTTAGAAGCCACAATTCCTTTCCTCGCTTATTTTTTCCCCTTTATGATATAATAAAAGAATGGATAAAATAGTTAAATCAATAGCAAGTTCTGGCTATTTCCGTGCTTTCGTACTTGATTGTACCGAAACAGTCCGTACTGCCCAAGAAAAACATCAAACACAAGCTAGCTCTACTGTGGCTTTGGGACGCACCTTAATTGCCAACCTTATTTTAGCGGCCAATCAAAAAGGTGATAGTAAAGTGACCGTCAAAGTTATTGGTAATAGTTCTTTTGGCCATGTCATTTCCGTCGCTAATACCAAAGGACAGGTCAAAGGTTATATTCAAAACAAGGGCGTTGACATCAAAAAAACTGCCACAGGCGAAGTACTGGTCGGTCCTTTTATGGGACAAGGGCATTTTATTACCATTGTTGACTACGGAACTGGTAATCCTTATACCTCAACCACTCCTTTGATTAGTGGCGAAATCGGCGAAGATTTGGCCTATTATTTGACGGAGAGCGAGCAAACTCCTTCTGCTGTTGGGCTTAATGTTTTGCTTGATGAACAGGATCAAGTAAAAGTTGCAGGTGGTTTTATGTTACAAGTTTTACCTGGTGCACCCGAAGCTGAAATCAAACGTTATGAAGACCGTATTCAATCTATGCCTGCTATCTCAAATCTACTAGCTGCAGAAGATCCTTTGACTGCTCTGCTTGATGCCATTTACGGCGAAGACGAATACAAGCGTCTTACAGAAAGCGAGCTTGCTTTTGTTTGTGATTGCTCTAAAGAGCGTTTTGAGCAGGCCCTCATCACCCTGCCAAAAGCAGATTTACAAGAGATGAAAGACGAAGACCACGGAGCAGAAATCAACTGCCAATTCTGTGGCACAAATTATTACTTTACTGAAACAGATTTGGAGAATTTAATCAATGACAAAGCTTAATTCATCATTTATGATTGGCAATGTAGAAATCCCTCATCGGACAGTTCTTGCCCCAATGGCTGGCGTGACTAACTCTGCCTTTCGTACCATCGCCAAGGAATTTGGTGCTGGTCTAGTCGTTATGGAAATGGTTTCAGACAAAGGAATCCAATACAACAATGAAAAAACCTTGCACATGCTTCATATTGAAGACGGAGAAAATCCAGTTTCTATTCAGCTATTTGGTAGTGACGGTGACAGCCTAGCTCGTGCAGCCGAATTCATCCAAGAAAATACCAAAACAGATATTGTTGACATCAACATGGGCTGCCCTGTGAATAAGATTGTTAAAAATGAAGCTGGTGCTAAATGGCTCAAAGACCCTGAGAAAATTTATTCTGTTATCAACAAGGTTCAATCTGTGCTTGACATTCCTCTAACGGTCAAAATGCGAACAGGTTGGGCTGACGCTTCTTTAGCAGTTGAGAATGCCTTGGCTGCCGAATCTGCTGGTGTATCTGCCCTTGCCATGCACGGACGCACACGCGAACAGATGTACACTGGCACTTGTGACCATGAAACCTTAGCCAAGGTTGCCAAAGCCCTAACTAAGATTCCTTTTATGGCTAATGGAGACATTCGTAGCGTTGAAGAAGCTAAATTTATGATTGAGGAAATCGGTGCTGACGCTGTTATGATTGGCCGAGCAGCCATGAACAACCCTTACATCTTCACTCAGATCAACCACTATTTTGAAACAGGGGAAATCCTACCAGATCTACCTTTTGAAAAGAAATTGGACATCGCCTATGAACACCTACGTCGCCTTGTTAAACTTAAAGGCGAACACATTGCCGTTCGTGAATTTCGTGGGCTTGCACCACACTATCTGCGTGGAACGTCAGGAGCTGCCAAGATTCGTGGGGCTGTTTCTCGTGCAGAAAGTTTAGCAGAAGTTGATGAGATTTTTGCTTCAGCGCGTCGGTAGGTAGGTTAATTTAAGTTAGACTTAAGTTTCATCACTTATACTAAGCTCATCCGAAATATTATTTGTTTTTCATAGATCTCCAAAAGAGTGCCTCTTGGCACTCTTTTTCTAGTTTAGAACAACATACTTATCACAAAAAAACTGGGATAACATCCCAGTTTTTGCCTATGCGATATCAAATTTTAATTTATTCTTGCTCAAGCCAACTTTCAGCGTTTGACCAGCCGTTAACTCTCCGCCTAGAATCAATTCTGCCAGCTTATCTTCCACCTGAGTTTGAATAGTACGTCGTAGAGGGCGAGCTCCCATCTCCACATCATAACCATCTTTAGCCAAATGTTTCAAGGCAGCAGGTTGGACTTTAAGCACAATATCTTGTTCTGCTAGATGAGCCACCAAGGGCTGAATCAACAATTTAGCAATCGCAAAAAGATTATCTTCCGTCAAACTATGGAAAACCAATTTGTCATCAATACGATTCAAAAATTCTGGACGATAAGACGTTTTCAACTCTTCCAAAATACGTTTTTCCATAGCTGTATGGTTTTGACTCAAATCCCTTGCCCCAAAACCAACGGTTTTATCATCACGCAGAGCAGTCGCTCCCAAATTACTGGTCATGATAATCAAGGTATTTGAAAAATCAACTCGACGACCACGGCTATCTGTCAAGACACCATCATCTAGAACTTGTAGCAGCAAGTTAAACACATCTGGATGAGCTTTTTCAATCTCATCAAAAAGTAAAACAGAATAAGGTTTATTTTTCACTTTTTCTGTCAACTCTCCACCTTCATTATAGCCAACATAACCTGGCGGCGCCCCATTCAAACGACTAGCTGCAAATTTTTCCATGTATTCACTCATGTCAAAACGAATAAGAGCTGATTCATCATCGAACAATAAGGCAGCCAAGGCCTTAGCCAATTCTGTTTTACCAACACCTGTCGGTCCAAGAAACATAAACGAACCAATCGGTCGCTTACCTGTTCGGATTCCAGACTGATTACGACGAATAGCACGAGCAATAGCTGAAACGGCTTGTTCTTGACCGATTACTCGCTTATGCAACTCTTTTTCGAGAGTTAAGTAGCGTTTGTTATCTGCTTGGCTTAATTTTTGAACAGGGATACCTGACAAACGACTTAAAGTTTTCATCACATCAGCTGATGTCACTTCAATTGGCTTCATCAACTTATCTTGCTTATCTACTTGCTTAAATAGAGCCTTAGCTTGTTTCATATCTGCCGCTAAAAAGGCCTGATCTAAAGCCGTTAGATGACTACCTAATTCTTTTTTAATCATGGTTTGGACAGTTGCACTGGTTTCATCCAACAAATCCAAGGCCGAATCAGGCAATCTCTTGCTTGTTAGGTAACGGTGGGCTGCCTTAACAGCTGTTAACACCACATCATCAGATAAAACAACCCGATGATAACTTTCATAAGTTTCTTTAACACCTAAAAGAATCTGATAAGCTTCTTCAATACTTGGCTCTTCTAAAGTAATCTTAGCAAAACGACGAGAAAGTGCCGCATCTTTTTCAATATGTTTTTGATATTCATCTTGAGTAGTCGCCCCTACCAAACGAAGATACCCACGAGAAAGAGCTGGCTTAAGAATATTTGCCGCATCTAAAGTACCTTCCATGCCACTACCTGAACCCATAATGGTATGCAGCTCATCAATAAAAAGAATGATCTTGCCGTCTGTCTCAACATCCGCAATAATCTTATTCATGCGTTCTTCAAAATCACCACGAAAACGAGTTCCAGCCAAAACGGTCATCATATCTAATTCTAAAACACGAAAATCTTGTAATTCATAAGGAATTTCACCTGCCACAATACGTTGTGCCAATCCATAAGCTAGAGCTGTCTTACCCACTCCCGCTTCACCAACGAGAACAGGATTATTCTTGCTTTTACGACTAAGCACACGAATCATGCGAGTAATTTCTTCTTGACGACCAATAACTGGATCCAGCCTACCTGCTTGAGCTAAAGCTGTTAAATCACGAGTAAACTCTTCTAATTCACCTGCCGTTGACACTGGCTTCATCATCTCTGAAAAGCCACCTTTTTTAGCTTTTTTTGGTACCTTTAACTCACGAATTGCTTTGATCTGCTCCTTAGTAAAGCCAGCATAGGCTTCAACAGTCTTTCGCAAATCATGGATTTTAACCATTTCACCTTGTTCAACATTACGATTAAAACCAACCAATTGCAGCAATCTAAAAGCAACTGTATCCTCACTTAGTAAAATTGCTTCCAAGACATGCTCTGAACCAATCTCTTTGTTTGAGGTCACTGCACAAATCTCACTAGCATAATCTAACAGACGACTCAAGGCTTGAGATTGAGGCACAAAAGAAAAACCAAGATTCGTTTCCTCAGGTTCTTGTCCTATCATTTCAATCGCGGCATCTTGATAACGCTCAAGAGGAACTTCTTGATCATATTCTAAAAAACTAAGTGCAGCAACAGAGCCTTCTGTTGCGGTCATTGCCAAAAGAATATGCCAACTTTCTAAAAATTTACTCTTAAAACTGACCGCAATAAATTGACCCAAGCCAAAAATTTCCTGCATTTTTAGTGAATACTGATGTGTCATCACTTATTATTGTCCTTTTCTATCTAATCGTTGTAATAGTTTGTCTAACATACGTGCACGAATTGCTGGAGCATCTTGACCTAACACTTCATCACAACTGGTTGCTAATAGCATCTCACCTTCACGTTGACTAATGATTTTTTCATCAAAAAGATACTGTATCAAATCCGCAAAAACGGTTTGACTAACTCTCAGTCCTAGAGATTCTCTCAGATTACTCAACAATTTATGTTTATCTGAAAAAGTGACTTTGGCAATTCGAATATAGCCACCACCACCACGCTTACTTTCCACCATGTAACCACGATTTTCGGTAAAACGAGTTTTAATGACATAGTTAATCTGACTAGGGACAACTTGAAAAAAATCTGCCAAGCTAGAACGACGAATTTCAGCAATTCCTTCTTGGAGTAATATTTTCTTTATGTATTCTTCAATATTATCAGATGTGCTTTTATTTACCATACGTCCCTCTTTCTAAGAACTTGACCTTATTTGACTATTCTATCATAAATTCGTATTTTACGCCAACAAATCAAAAAGTCCTAGCCAAGCTAGAACTTTTAGTTTTCCTAGTTATTTAGGGCTGCTGCCATAGTTGCTGCAACTTCTGCTTCAAAGTCGTTAGATGCTTTCTCGATGCCTTCACCTACTTCAAAACGAGCAAATGAAACAGCCTTAGCATTTACTGACTCAAGGTAAGCTTCAACTGTCTTGCTGTCGTCCATGATATAAACTTGTGCAAGAAGTGTATAAGCTTGGTCAACTTGTGTATTGTCAAGCATGAAGCGATCCATTTTACCTGGCAAGATTTTATCCCAGATTTGCTCTGGTTTACCTTCTGCTGCCAATTCAGCCTTGATGCTTTCTTCTGCTTGAGCAATGACTTCATCAGTCAATTGAGCTTTTGAACCATATTGAAGAAGTGGAAGAGCTGGTTTGTCAACCATCGCACGACTTTCATTATCTTGTTCAATCTTATGGTTCAATTGAGCCAACTCATCTTTAACAAATTGTGGGTCAAGTTCAGTGTAAGACAAAACAGTTGGTTTCATTGCTGCAACGTGCATTGATACTTGTTTAGCAAGTGTTTCGTCACCACCTTCGATAACAGTGATAACACCGATACGACCACCATTATGTTGGTAAGCACCAAAGGCTTGAGCGTCTGTTTTTTCAACCAAGGCAAAACGACGGAATGAAATTTTTTCACCGATTGTTGCAGTTGCGTTCACATAAGCTTCTTCAAGTGTTTCACCTGAAGGCATTACCAATTTAAGAGCTGCTTCATTGTCAGCAGGTTGACCTTCTGCAATAACTTTAGCTGTTGTGTTGACCAACTCAACGAATTGAGCATTTTTAGCAACGAAGTCTGTTTCAGCATTCACTTCAACAACTGCTGCAACATTACCGTTAACATAAACACCTGTCAAACCTTCAGCCGCTACACGGTCAGCTTTTTTAGCTGCCTTAGCCATTCCTTTTTCACGAAGCAATTCAATCGCTTTATCAATGTCACCATCAGTTTCAACAAGAGCTTTCTTAGCGTCCATAACGCCAGCACCTGATTTTTCACGCAATTCTTTAACGAGAGCTGCTGTAATTGCCATTTTTCATCCTCCAAATATTGTTTCAATAAAAAACGGAGACAGAGCGGTTAGCTTTGCCCCGTTTGGTCTAATTTCAAATTTTATCGAGCTGATTAAGCGTTGTCGCCTTCAACAACTTCAACGATTTCTTCGATTGAATCAGCTTCTGCTGCTGTTTCAAATTCAACAACTGCATCCTCACCTTGACGACCTTCGATGATAGCGTCAGCCAATTTAGCTGTAATCAATTTAACAGCACGGATTGCATCATCGTTAGCTGGGATGATTACATCGATATCATCTGGATCAGCGTTTGTATCAACCATAGCTACAACTGGAATACCAAGTTTTTTAGCTTCTTTAACAGCGATTTGTTCTTTATGTGGGTCAACAACGTACATTACATCTGGAATGCGTGGCATATCTTCGATACCACCCAAGAATTTCTCAAGACGAGCACGTTGTTTGTTAAGAAGTGCAACTTCTTTCTTAGGAAGTAGGTCAAAAGTTCCTTCTTCTTCCATACGTTTGATTTCTTTAAGGCGTGCAATACGTTTTTGGATTGTTCCCCAGTTAGTAAGGGTTCCACCCAACCAACGATGGTTGATAAAGTATTGACCTGCACGAGCTGCTTCTTCTGCTACAGCTTCTGCTGCTTGTTTTTTCGTTCCAACAAACAAAACAACTGCATCGTTTGCTGCTGCATCACGCATGAAGTCGTATGCTTGATCAGCCAATTTTACAGTTTGTTGAAGGTCGATAACATGAATACCATTACGTTCTGTAAAGATGTATTTAGCCATCTTAGGATTCCAGCGACGAGTTTGGTGACCAAAGTGAACACCAGCCTCAAGAAGTTGTTTCATTGAAATTACTGCCATGAGTATTTCTCCTTTTAATATGTTTTTGCCTCTCCCAAACTTAAACTTGCAAATCCACCATAACGGCAACAGACCCACAATCCATTTGAGATGAGTATTATCGGAAAACACCGACCTTTACATAATAACACATTACTTCAAGAATTGCAATTTTTTTAATGTAAAATAGCGTGTTTTTATGTTCTTACTTTTCTTATTGATTAAAAATCGAATGACATAATAATCAAAATATATTGATTGACCTGTCACAATCGTCACAGTACCTTCCAGACCATAAAAAGCAACCTGACGTGGAAGTCATGTTGCTAAATTCTTATCAAAATAAATCATTTACCCAAAAATTCTAGCCACTCCATAGCCGACAATACCCACTCCTGTTCCGGCTAGAACAGAATAGACAATAACTGCCAAAACGCCCATTCCACCATCAACAGTTGCAAGTTCTTCCGTCGTCATTTCTTCAAATTTATTCATCAATTCCATGATTTAACTCCTTTATGAGCCTGTTATTTAAATCATTTACTTCAATCCCAAAAACACACCTACAAGTAATCCAATCCATGATGCTACAGCAATAATCACTGCTGAAATATTTGGATCAATCTCTTTTGTCATACTGCACCTCTTAATTAACATTTATTTCGTGATAAACCAACAGCTTTTTTACTAATGAGTTAATTGATAAATCATCGAAATTATTTCATTAACAATAGTAAAACCCACTGGAAAGGCAATGGCAAACTTAGAGATGAATAACTCTGACTCAGCCGAATTTTTTAACCTAAATATTAAATAGACTACCACAACCAGTAGCGTAAAGAGTTTCAAATCAAGTAACATCATTTCCCCCGTATTTCTCTACTAATCATAATCAACAACACCCCATTTAGTATCAGTAACGTTGGATCAAAAACTTGTAGCCATTGAGGCATTGGATAGATCTTTGTATCATTCAAAACGGTTAACACTAGATACGCTAACATGATGATAAAAGCAAGTAATTCTGGTAGGTATTTCATTTTCACCTCTTTTCCCCCTTTATCTAGGCAAAATTTTATCCAAATCAATACTTATTATTCTTTTTAAAATCAAAGTAGAACAGAATAAAAATTAAAAACACAATAATCGAGAAAGAATTAACTTTATCACTCACATTATGTTCAACAATAAAAGCAGAAATAAACGCTTGAAAAAAAGCTGTTTTTTGATAATTCTTTTGAAGAATAATGTCACAAATAATCGTATAAATCCAAAAGACCACAACAATAGCGATTAAAATCCATTTTAAATAATCAATTTGTCCCATAACTAATACACCGTCTAACTGTTTACCATAATAAAATACGTCACAATAACATATTAGGAACAATTGTCATTTGAAAACAAAATGGTTAACATAAAGACCAAATAAGCAAGCCAAACAAATACTAAATTTTTAGAGGCCAGAAATAATAATAGAAATGCGTTAATACTAAATAGAGAATCAAAATTTTCGCTTTGTTTAGATTGTTTTACCGTTTTATAAATGATATAGCATTGAACCAATACAATTGTTATAAAAAATATAATTACCATTATGAGGTTATCCTTTTTCAAGAGCAATGGTTTTTTATGACTTTTCTGTATGTTTAATTGATATTAAAATCACTGTTGTACTAATCACACTCATAATTGCTACTAGTAGATAATTAGGCTCAACGTTGCCTATCTGACGGAGCTGATAGGTAAGAAAAACACAATGGAATAATAAATTTAAAACATAAATTACCTGAAATACTTTTTTACCTGTGATTGTCATAAGTTCCCCTCCTACTTATATATTCGCTTTCTTTATGACTTTTATAAAAATGACAACAATTAAATAACAAATGACTGGAACAGTTCCAAACAATCCAACTATTGCACCTGCACCAACACCTATCAATAGAGATTGAAAATACTTGTTGTTAATCAATTCGTTCATAGCTAATATCTCCTTTTGAAAATACAATTGTATTCCCAGTAGTAATCTTACTAAAATAAACTGATAATCGCTCCACCTAATTCTCGACCAGTATTAAATAAACCCATTGTTGTATTAGGAAAGAATATTAAAACAATAATTATTTGAAGTATTTCTATTATTGTCAGATTTTATACTCTTTAACCTTTCTGTTCATACTGAGTCCTGACTTTCTAAACTACCATTATAAACTATCATACTTTTTCTTAAAAGTTTTAGCAGATATCACTTTCTGATTCGTCAAATCTAAGTAGTCACCTGGATAACCTAAAACATAAATGCCATAACCTGCAAAACCACCCCCAGCTGTTCCTGTTGCCCCAATTTTGAAGTTAGTTTTCAAAGAAGGTTTTAAGCCAGCCATTAAAATTCTCACATGATTATCTACCCAGCAAATGTATTTTTTTGTAAAAGCGTCTTGTACCCATTCAGGTTGCTCAGTATCTCTACCAATTTCCCAAACATCTACAATTTTTTCCTTATAACGTGCTTTCATATTATGTTGTTTCCTTAGTAACCATTACATGAATTAGGTGTTCCACCATATTTGTAACGAAACTGCTATCGATTTATCTTTTGGAGAATCTCGACTCATAATCTTCTCCTCCTTTTTTGTGTAATCGCTTTCTCTATGTTTTTATTATAGCATAGACCTACTCAAAAAGCTATTCTCACGCAATCTAATCTCCTAAAAATACCAACAAAAACCACTTACCCCCCCCCCCCATATTTTCAGTAGTATGTCAAAAATATGAAAATTTTTCCGTTTCTTTCAGAAAGATTAAGATAAGTTAAAGTTTTCGTTGCTATGCTTGAGTTATCTTAATCATAGAAAGTCGTATATGGCAAAAGATTTTTTTAAGCGAAAAGAAAAAAAGTACCTGCTAAATCAAGCAGAATACGAACAGCTTACGCTCTTTTTACAGGAACGCATGCTGCCTGACCCTTACTTCAAGACACAAAATAACACGGTTTATTTTGATAATATCCATGATGAGATGATTATCAATTCGATTCATGGAACAGATTATAAATGCAAGGTCAGAGCTCGCCACTATGCCGGGACTGACCAAGTCTTTTTAGAAATCAAATCAAAAATCTATGGTACGGTTTTCAAACGCCGCATTATTATCAGTCAAGACGACTACCAAACTTTTCTTGATAAAAAGCAACTCCCTGATAGTCAAATCGCTAGAGAACTCCTCTATTTATTTCAAGAAAAACAACTCGCTCCAAAGATTTTCATTATTTACAATCGAACCTCTTATATGGCTAAAGAAGCGTCCTCTGACCTACGCATTACCTTTGATGAACGACTACGCTCATCAACGACCAATTTAGATTTATTTTCCGATACTAGCATGACGCCTCATTTTGATGAACCACGAATTATCATGGAAATCAAAACCAAAGAAGGCATGCCTGACTGGTTGGTTGACTACCTCTCGCAACATTGCATTTACCCACAATCTTTTTCTAAGTATGGAAAGATTTTTACTAAAGCAAGAAAGGAAGAACTCATTCATGTTTGATTCAATCTTAGCTCAAGGAGTGACCTTGTCATCTTTAACCATCACTTCTACCGTTGCTCTTTTGGTAGGCGTTATGGTGGCAGGGGTACATGCTAAAACCACACATTACTCAAAAAACTTTGCCATTACCCTTGTCACCCTACCTATTTTGGTTCAGTTCGTGATTATGATGACATCAGGCAATCTAGGAACTGGTGTGGCTATCATGGGAACATTCAGCTTGATTCGTTTTCGTTCGATGCCAGGGACTTCTCGTGAGCTAATCAGTGTTTTTGCGGCCATGACTATGGGCTTGATTATCGGAACAGGCTATGTCTTTGTAGCACTATTTGCCGCCTGCTTTGTGTCTATCGTGTTATTGCTACTTCATCATCTCGCCCTTTTTGATCCAAGCAATAGCAGCCAATACCTAACCATTTCGATGCCAGAAGATCTTGAACACGAAACTGTCTTACAACCTGTCTTTGAACAATATCAGGTGAAAGCAACCTTAGAAAGCATTCGGCTGAAAAATATGGGGTCAATTTTTGAATTAAATTACCATTTGGAATTGCCTAAACAAATGGATCGTAGAGCCTTTATCAATGACCTACGCATTCGCAATCGCAACTTAGCCATTATTCTTGGCACTAATCCCAACAAGGGTGGCTTATAGAATACCACTAGAACACAAGGAGATTATCATGTTTTTACCATTATCACATCGAACTAAAAAAGCCCTAGCCAGTCTATTATTGACCTCAACCTTGACCCTCGCAGCCTGTCAAGCACAATCAACGGCAACAACGACAGCGACTTCCACTCAACAAACAACTCTACAAACTAGTGTGAGCGAGATTGCTTGGGACTCTCTCCCTTCTAAAACGATTGAACTTGGACAAGACACACTCACCATCACAGAACCTGGAACCTATACGCTGACAGGAACGACAACCAAGGGGGTAGTTGTCAATACCACTGGAAATGTTCGTTTGATATTAGCAGGTGCCAATATTTCCAGTCAAGATAATGCTGCCCTTTATGTCCAATCGGCTAACAATCTTGTCGTGGAATTACAAGATAATACCGAAAACACCATCACTGATAGCAGTAAACACTCAGATAGCAGCATTGAGGGAGCTCTTTATTCTAAGGACGATTTGACGCTTACAGGAAATGGTAGCTTGACCGTCAAGGGAAGCTATCAAGACGGGATTGTTTCTAACGATCGTCTGGCCATCTTATCTGGTCAAATCACTGTTGAGGCGGCTGATGACGGTATCCGTGGTAAAGATGAATTGACAATTACAGGCGGAACACTTCAAGTCACTGCTGGAGGCGACGGTCTAAAAGCCACTAATGACGAAGATTTGAGTAAGGGAATCACCTATATTGCAAATAGCGACATTAGCGTGACGGCAGGTGACGATGCCATTAAGGCTGAATCTCACTTGACCATTGATAGTGGTAACATCCTTGTGCAAAATGCCACGGAAGCTCTAGAAGGAGCAACCGTAACCATAAACGGTGGCACCTTGAAACTTTATGCCACTGATGATGCCATCAATGCCTCAAGTACGCTCACATCTGATGTCTTTATCAAAATCACTGGTGGCGACATCACTGTTGAAGTTGGCTCAGGCGACACAGACGCTATTGATGCCAACGGCAGCATCTACATCTCAGGTGGACAACTTAACATTACTGCCCAATCTGCCTTTGACTACGATGTTCAAGCCGAGATGACTGGTGGGACTGTCATCGTTAACGGAGAAAAACAAACAGAAATTATCGCAACTGGCCCTGGCGGGCGTGGTGGCTTTGGAGCTCCTTAACATATTAAATTAAAATGTTCAAGTAGCCCCTATCATAGTTGATAGGGGCTACTTCTCTTTTCTAAATGACTCAATAGGTACTGGCTTCTTGCTTGACAATTTTCCACTGACCATCAATTTTTTCAAAAGACACCAACATTTGCAAAGGCCATATACTTGGTCCTGCTCCCCAAATACGAGCTCGAACTTTACTTTGTCCAACAAGACTGGCTTTCATCCCATGAATTTCGACGTCTTTAATATTTTCTTCTTGCCAAGTGTAATATTTCATGCGTTCACTTGCAATGTCTTCTAGCCATTCGGAAACAGGTTGAACATAACCTGTCATATGTACCAGATCCGTATGAGGTTGTAAGATACTTTCTAACTTTTCAATATTCTTTGAAACCATTGCCTGATTCATTTCTCGATAAAGAGTTTTTAGGATTTCCTTTTCGTCCATTTATCAAACAAGCTCCTCTTCTCTCTATTATACTTTGACATTATTATAGCATAAAAATATCTTCCTTAAATGATTTTATAAAAATTTAAAACAACTAACCATTCCTTTTTGGAAATAAGCACAAAAACCTTGTGAGCTGCTCTGCCCAAAAGGGGCAGAACTAAAAAATCTTGTGATGAGGACAACTTCCTTTGGAAATAAGGTCCTCACAACTGTGAGGACGTCTGCCCATTTTGGGCAGACAGGCCTTAGCTCGTCAGACTAGTCTGCGACTTTTGGGCAGAGGTAAATAGTCTAGTTAGACAGAATAAACTAAATTGATGAAAAAACAAAAACTAGCCTAGAGTTTGAGTTACACCCTAAACATGATATAATGATAACAGTAAAGTATGCGACTAGATGACTGATGTTGGTCATCCAGTAGTGTACTATCACTAACCAACAAGGCTTAATCCCTTACTAAGAAAGGAATGTTAGAAATCTTATGATGAATATGCAAAACATGATGCGTCAGGCACAAAAACTACAAAAGCAAATGGAAAAGAGCCAAGCTGAGCTTGCTGCAACCAGTTTCACTGGCAAATCTGCTCAGGATTTGGTTGTTGCAACCTTTACTGGCGATAAAAAACTAGTGAGCATTGACTTCAAGGCTGATGTGGTTGACCCAGACGATCTTGAAACCTTGCAAGACATGACCACACAAGCTGTCAATGACGCTCTGCAACAGATTGATGCCGCAACTCAAAAAACACTGGGTGCTTTTGCCGGTAAATTACCATTTTAAGCCCACATAAAAACTCACCTGATAACAGGTGAGTTTTTTAGTCCAACCATGAACTCAAATCTAAACCAGCAAAGGGATGACTGACTGCTGTTTCTTGTCGTTCAAGCAGCGCCTTATTCTCATCAAATTCTAAAAATTTTTCATAGATAAGAGCCGTCATTCTTGCGTCCTCCAAGCTATCATGTCCTTTCCCAGAAATGCCTAATTGTTCAGCGACCGTTTGCAATTTCAAATTGGCAATACCATTCAAGTCACTACTGCGTCTATCAAAGGCTTGGTCAAAGACATCAAGGGCATATTGGTGACTTAAGTCCAAACCATTTTCCAACAAAAGAGGCAGGTCACTCTTATGAGCATTGTAGCCAATCAAAGCCTTCTCCCCGACAAAGTCAGCAAAATCAGCCAAGACCTGCTCCAAGGTCGGTGCTTGTTCAATCTTCTCCTGGGTAATACCTGTCAAGCCATTGATAAAACTCTGCAAAGGCACTTCAGAATAGACATAGGAATCAAACTGAGCAAGTTCCCGACCGTCAAGCATGGCAACCGCAGACAATTGAATGATATGACTGACACCATCTACCGTATTAAATTCTAAATCAAAAGCAACATACTCACTTAGTTTCTGCATGGGTTTCTCCTTTTTAATCAAAAAAGACTAGCTTTACCCAGTCTTTTACTTCTTACGACCAAACAAACGACCGAAAAAGCCTTTTTTCTCCTCAACCTTGGTCTGAATCTCTTCCACTTGCGTTCTAGCCTGATCGACTTCTGCCTTGGCTTCGTCTAATTCCAACTTGAGCGTGTCCTTGTCAGCCATCGCCTTGGCAGTTAGTTGCTGCTGCTGATCCAGTTGCTTGTCTTTCTCAGCAATCTGAACATCCTTGACACGAATCTGCTCATCTTTTTTCTCAATCTGGATGTCCTTAGCCTTGAGTTGTTCATAGAGCCTTGCAATCTCATCATTTTTCTCATCGACAAGAATCTCCATCAGTTCACGCTGCTTGGTTTCCTCACTAACTGGCTCATCTTCAAAAATCGTCTTTTTGTAAATTTCTTCTAGCTTAATCAAGCCACTACGCTTGACCACAGTGACCCCTTTTTCATTTTTTTCAAGGTCTTCATCTGGTAGATTTTTCACACGATTATTGACAGCTTGGCGACTGACACCCAAGATTTCAGCCAGCTCGCTGACGGTTTTTTCTACTCCCATTTTTTTCCTCTTCTTGCACTTTTCTTACTATTCATACTACCATAAGAGCCTGTCTATGTCAATTTTGCAAAAGATGGCGGTTGCTCTTTCTTTATGGTAAAATGAAAGCATGACACATTATGATACGATTGTTATTGGTGGAGGGCCGGCTGGTATGATGGCGACGATTTCTTCTGCCTTTCATGGCAAGAAAACCCTCCTTATCGAAAAAAACAAACGCTTGGGTAAAAAGCTGGCAGGTACCGGTGGTGGACGTTGCAACGTCACCAACAACGGTAGTTTGGACGACCTTCTAGCTGGTATCCCTGGCAATGGCCGCTTCTTGTATAGCGTTTTTTCTCAGTTTGATAATCATGACATTATCAACTTTTTTGAGGACAATGGCTGTGCTCTCAAGGTCGAAGATCATGGGCGTATGTTTCCTGTCACAGATAAGTCACGCAGCATTATCGCTTGCTTGGAAGACAAGATACAAGAACTCGGTGCCACGATTAAGACCCAAACCGAAGTGGTTTCGGTCAAAAAGATGGACGACCTCTTTCATGTCAAGTCGTCTGATGAGAGCCTAACCAGTCATCAGGTGATTGTGACAACCGGTGGCAAGACCTACCCTTCGACTGGCTCAACGGGTTTTGGGCATGACGTGGCTCGCCACTTCAAACTGGCAGTGACGCCTCTTGAGTCGGCTGAAAGCCCTCTTCTGACCGACTTCAACCACAAGGCACTGCAGGGCATTTCCTTGGACGAGGTCACTCTAAGCTATGACAAGCATGTCATCACCCATGACCTACTCTTTACCCACTTTGGCTTGTCTGGGCCTGCTGCCCTTCGCATGTCTAGTTTTGTCAAGGGTGGCGAAGAACTCCGACTGGATCTTCTCCCCCAAGTCACATCAGATGACCTGCTCGGCTATTTAGAAAAAGAAAGGGAAAAGTCACTCAAAAATGCCCTTAAGGCAAAACTGCCTGAGCGTCTGGCTGACTTTTTAGCCCAAGACCTACCAGAAAAGGTCAAACAACTAGACCCCAAGCAGTTACTTGACTTGGTTGATCAGATTAAGGCCATGCCAATCCATGTGACTGGCAAGATGTCCCTTGCCAAGTCCTTTGTCACAAAGGGTGGGGTTGACCTTAAAGAAATCAATCCCAAAACTCTTGAAAGTAAAAAGGTTGCTGGGCTGCACTTTGCTGGCGAGGTGCTGGACATCAACGCTCACACAGGGGGCTTTAACATCACTTCTGCCCTTTGCACTGGCTGGGTGGCTGGTAGCCAGTACCCTAACAACTGGAGCTAAAAGAAAAAACTGACTAGAAGACTACCCTTCTAGTCTTTTTTGT
Source organism: Streptococcus sp. sy018 (assembly GCF_007859185.1). Lineage (NCBI taxonomy): Bacteria > Bacillati > Bacillota > Bacilli > Lactobacillales > Streptococcaceae > Streptococcus > Streptococcus sp. sy018. The sequence goes on from NZ_VOHN01000002.1 coordinate 51,590, forward strand.
TGCCAATATACTTAACCGGTTGCCTAAACGCTTTCACGCCGGGGCAAGTCTGTTACTCCTGTCCTAACTTCCGTCTGTCTTAACTTCTTGAGAGAGTAAGGGCTGGTTATTTGTTTATAGGTATTATAGGTGTTGGTAAACAGCTATAATACCATCCATACCACTTGACAGGAGAGTGGTATGGCGATTTTTTGAAGAAGAAAGGAGATGAAGAACATGTGTCAACTAAAAATAGACTTGTGCAACCTACAAAAAAATAACCTCGCTAAATGGGATAAGACGATGAGCGATTCTTATAATAAAACATTTCAAGCAGTCCATGAGACTAAACCCATTGATAGACGTTTTAGCATTTTCATCTTGCTTCTTTTAGCAGCTACACCATTTTTTTTAGCAATGCTATTAGAAAATGGTGTCGGAACATGGATTATTTACTTTCTCATATCCTGTTTCTTTTTTTACATTTTTCTATTAATTGTAGATGTATCTGCTAACTACATGGAATCAAAGAGAGAAAAAGTTTGTCTAGATATTATTAGAGGAACTAAAGAACAGTCTGGTCTGTCAAAAGAACTGGCACAAAGCTTTATCCATGAAATTGAACATTGCTCTAAAAGAACAGAGTTTATACCATTCGCCAACACAATAAATGAGTTATTGAAATTAGGTATCTTTGTTGCTTTCTTTGCTAAAGCTCAGAATAGTCTAAATTTGGATAAAACAACTATTTCAAGCTATCTTTTAGGTGCTATCTTAGTGATTATCATTTCAGTCCCTATAATTAAATTCATCAATTTAAGCATAATCAAGATTATTTATTTTTTCACCCCAAATGAACGAACAAAACAACTCATTTATCATCTTCTCGTTATGGAAGAAAATAACCTCCCCTATCCAAAAAGCAAAAAAAAAAAAACGATAGAACAACTATCAAGTAAGAAAGGAATATCACAACATGACCCTAAAAACTAGTCTAATCGCTAGCAGTCTTTTGGCGACTGCTGTCCTATCATCCGAACAAGTCAAAGCAGATACTATTCAGGATACTCCTGATACATCCGTTGAAACCGTGACACAAGCAGAAGTTGTTACTGCAGAACAAATTGAACAAGCAAGATCTGATGCTGATAATGCGGCAGCAGATGTGGTTCTTCAAGAATCTCAAACAGGTTATGCCTATAACAATCTTCAAGACGCTATTGTCACCGAAGAAGTCGCTCAAAACACCTTAACGACGGCACAAACACAAGCAGAAAATGCGACACCAGAAGCAATCACTCAAGTTGATACTGAAATCGCAACAGCCCAAACATCTGTAGAAAATTTAGAAACAGCCATTGACGTCGCCCAAAATCAAGTTAACGAAAATCAAACCGTTTATAATGACGTAACAACAGAAGTAAACACCGCTCAAGTCAATTATGAAACAGCACAACTTGAAGTTGACGCAGCGGCTACTAAGATTGAAGCCTTACAATCGAGTAATGAAGATTTGACTACGATTGAAAGTCAAGTAAAAGAAGCTGAAAAAACGGTTGTTGAAAAAACAACAGCCGTCATGGTTGCAGAAAATAAGGTCGTTGAAGCTAAGGAATCGGATCGTCAACTAGAACACGCAATTACAGAAGCGAAATCGACTGTTGAGACATCAAAAGAGCAAGAAAAACAAGCGGAAAGTGATGTTTCAGTAGCCAATCAAAAGATGTTAGCTACTCAAAAAGTGGTCGAAAATAAGACTGCTGAAGTAGAATCGGTCAAACCTTTAGTGACATATAGCTTTGACGTTAATCTACCTCAAGAAGTTAAGGATGCGGCAAGAGCCTTGTATGAGGATTATAGTCCTGAGACTGTTGAAAATATGAGACAAGTCATGAAAGCATCAGGCTTGAAAGTGAATGATGTGGCTCAAAATAAAGCGGATTGGTTTAAATACACGATTGAAGGTGGCGATGAAGTCATTGATGTTGAAAACATGACGGATAAACAATTTGAAGTAATCAATCAATATTATGTTGACGCCTATAATGCTTTAGCAGATGATTTAGGATTTCCACGAACAAGTTTGAATAGTAAACTAATGGAAATTGCTAAGATTAGAGCAGATAAATATGATGAAAAGAATATCAAATATTTAGAACATGATTATGACATCATAAAAGACTCAACCCGTCAAGTATTAGGTGAAAAAAATAAAAATATTATTGGAGAAAATATTGGGGTATTCACATTATTAAATGACAGACGAACCACATTAAAAGATGTTTTATCACAAATAACATATAAAGTCAACAGCTTAACATTATTTGATCAAGCATCTAATTTTGGACATTTTGATGAATTAACTCATAATTCATCAATTGGGCTTGATATTTATCAACATAATACAAAAAAAAATAATAATTATACCGATTATTATCTTATCCAAACCGGTTATAAAGATCAAGTTGAAATCTTAGATTCTCAAAAAGAACAAAATGATTTAATCCATAAATATGATTATCAACCGGTTAATGATCAAACAGCTTATCAAAACGCTTTGGCTCAATTAAGTCTAGCTAAAAATCAACATCAAACCGCTAAAAGTGAATTGGCGACCTTTGTTACACGTCTCAAAGAAGCTAATCAAGCCGTAAAAGACGCGGAAACAAAATATAATGACTTATTATCTCAAGAAAAAGCAACACCAAAGGCTGAACAAGAATTAGAAAAAGCCAAACAAGAACTTGTTCAAGCCCAAAATGCAAAAACTGAGACCTTAAGTTTATTAGAAGCGGTAAAAGCTGATGATCAGATGAAGGCCATGTTATTAGAAACCGCTCAATTAGATTATCAAACCACACAAGCTAAAGCTAACGAGTTGAAGTCTTTATATGACAATGCAAAACTCAGATTAGTCCAAGCAAAAGCAGATCTAGATAATAGTCAAGAGACCGTATCTAAATTAACGGAACAATTGCGAGACGCTAAAACCCAAGTTGAAAATGGTCAGAAACGTAAAGAAGAACTTCTTAATGCTGAACAGAATTTACAAAAAGCTCAACAAGCTTATGAGTCAGCCGTAACCACACGTTTAGACGCTGAAAAGAGCTATGAGAGTGAAAAAGGTAAATTAGAAGAATTGCGTTCAGTCTATGAGATGTTACAGTCACATTATGAAAGTCTTCGCATGACCTATGATGTTCAAGAAATGGTTGATGATGTGATTGACACCCCAACAAGTGTCACACCAGAAGTCAAACCGGATAAGCCACAAACATCGGAAGTTAAACCTGTTGAAACGCAAACAAGTGAAACATCTGAAGTTAAACAAGTTGAAACACCAACAAGTGTCACACCAGAAGTTAAACCAATTGAAACACCTACAAATGAAACATCTGCTACTTCTTCTCTGCCTACTCAACCTAGCTTTCAAGAGGTAAGACCTTCAACCGCTACTGCAAGCTCTGACAAGCCTCGCCACCTAGCCAAACACGACCCTAAAGACTACGCTAAGTTAGTAGCTAAGGTCAATCAAGCTATGACAGTTGATAGCAGTCAGCCAAGTGCTACGACTACTTCCTTGACGCAAACGACTGTCTCTCGAGCGGCAAAAAGGGAACTTCCAAAAACAGCCAGTCGAGACAGTAAGCTACTTACATTCCTAGGACTTGGTCTCTTGGGATTGATGAAAGCTAGAAAAACAAAAAATCAGTTTAACACCGATTAGACAAAATAAAAACTAGAGTCACTAAGAACTCTAGTTTTTTTGATGGCCTAATTTGTTAAAAATCATCTGATAGAACGATTCTGTTATTCTCAACTAGAAACGATTACGAAAGACTTCGTACATAAGTAGAGCTGCCGCAACACTAGCATTCAAGCTTTGAACATGGCCTTTCATGGGAATGGTAATCATTTCATCCACCTGTTTTTTGAGATTGGCTGACATACCGCGACCTTCATTACCGATAATCAGAGCCAGTTTGCCAGAAGTATTCCATTGATGACTTGGCGTGCCTGACATATCTGTCCCAAAAATCCAAAACCCTTGTGCTTTGAGCTGCTCAATCGTGCGACTGAGATTGGTCACACGGGTAATAGGAACGTGAGCAACTGCTCCTGTGGAGGTTTTAGCCACTACAGGTGTCACACCAACGGCACGATGTTTGGGAATGATGACACCAGTCACATTGGTCGCATCTGCTGTTCGTAAAATTGAGCCAAAATTATGGGGATCGGTCAAGCCATCCAAGATGAGAAGCAATGGATTATCTGTTTCTTCTGACTTGGCTAGAATGGTTTCCAACGACGCATAAGGAAAAGCTGCCACGCGAAGCACAAAGCCTTGGTGAACTGCTCCTTGAGTCATGTCATTCAACTCTTTTTTAGATGTCCAAGAAATCGAAACCTTTTTATCTCGAGCCAAGGATTTAATCTTATCGACATTTTTTCCACGCAAATCTTCTTGCACATAAAGTTTATTGCCTAAATCAGCTTCTAAACTTTCAATAACGGCATGTACGCCATAGATGATATCTTCATTTGTCATGACTTTATTATACCACAAAAAAAGGGGCTTACCCCTTATTTAACTAATATAATGATTTGATAATTTCTACACGAGTAATCTGATCGCCACGCATGCTATCAACTCGTAAGGCCACATCTTTAATGTAGATAGTTGACCCAACTGCAATGCTCTTGTCTTCTTCTTCCAAATGCCGTTCCATAAAATCACGTAACAATTCCCCTTTTTTATTGGGTAATTTTACCCGCGCCAAAATTCCAGCAATCTGTACCTTTTGGCTACCACGCAAGATGATATTATTGGAATCATCAAAACTAGTAAAGAGGTATTTTCTCGTGGCAAAAAGAGCACCAATCGCAATAACCCCTAAAAGCGTATCAAGTGCAGTCCCATGAGATACCACAATCTGTCTAGCAACGGCAAAGAGCAAGACTTCGACAATCGTGCCAGACGTGTGTTTACAAAGCATTTTTATTAACTCCACACCGACTGCTATCGTCATGGCTTGGGTCAGAAAGGTTTGTAAATAATCTTCAATAGTTTGAGTTGCTGTCCAAAGATCCACTGCTCCAACCAACAGACGCATGGTCAAGGACATTAAAACTAAGACCAAGATAATAGAAATAACAATCTCCACATAAAAAGAAATCTCGTATAAACTGGTTTGTAAAAATTTTCTCATTGAAACCCCTCTCTGTTAACGCATTCACTATATCTATTGTACCATATCTCACCATTAGAAATTAGAAAAACTTTGATAGACAAAACATCATAGGTAATCGACTAACTGGCTTGTTTATCCATAGACAATAAAAAAGAGCACACAACCGACATCGCTTAGGGCTGCTGGATTCCTCCCCTGACCCGCTTCACGCACAGTTGTTGCTCTATTTTTTATTATATCAATAAGAGAGCTATTTGGCAAGAACTAGCCTTGCTTTTTTTCAAGTCGTCTTTGACGGAAAAAGGTTTGCATGATCTCTGCACAGGCTTCTGCCATTAGACCTGATTCAACTTCTACACGATGATTGAGTCGGCTATCAGACAAAATATCATAAAGACTACCCGCCGCTCCAAACTTTTGATTGGCTGCACCATAAACCACTTCAGGCAGACGAGCTAAACCAATAGCTCCACTGCACATGATACAAGGTTCAATGGTCACAAAGAGTGTACAATCCAACAAACGCCAATTGCCAAGAGTTTGGTTAGCTTCTTGAATGGCCATGATTTCAGCGTGCATAATCGCCTGTCCTAGTTCTTCACGAGCATTGTGACCACGACCGATAATTTGACCGTCCTTCACAATTACACAACCAATAGGAATTTCATTTTTAGCAAGAGATTTTTCGGCTTCAAACAAGGCTTGGGTCATGAAGTATTCTTTTTCAGCTTGCGAATACGTCATTACAATTCTCCCAATTCCCAAGAATGTCTGGGTTTAGCTAAATCTACTTGAATCGTTCCTGCATAAACTTGAGCCTGCTGACGCAAGACTTCTAAGTGATTGTCTGAATCAATGCCTTCTTCTGCAAACTGAGGAAGATGGGTCAAGACTAAGCGTTTCACTTGAGCTTGTTTGGCAATCTGCCCCGCTTCCTTACTAGTCAAATGAGCTGGGTGATTTTCGCGACCTTCAAAGAAATACACATCTGCCAAAAACAAATCGGCATCTTTGGTAAATTCTGCTAAGCCTTCAAAATAGCCTGTGTCACCAGTAAAAACTAAGACTTGATTGGTTGCAACTTCACGAATACGCATGGCATAACAAACCACCGGATGTACCGTCTTGATGAAACTGATTTCAAAAGGACCTATCTGATTGACACGATCAACTTGATAGGCTTGTCCTTTTAAGGCTGTTCCCATGTTTAACTTAGCAAATTCATGTTCATCCTCATCATGACCATAAATTGTTAAAGTCGGTGATGATTTGGGATAAAGCAAACGATAATGTCCCAAAACACCCAAATCAGCAATATGGTCTGGATGATAGTGACTAATAATCACCGCATCTAGATCTAAGGGATTAAGAATTTTTTCCAACTCTGTCACAGCTCGACTACCTGCATCAATTAGCAGATTAAACCCATCTTGACTGGTCAATAAATAACTAGTTGTTCCAGCATCTTGATAAGGATAACCACCCCAACAACCCAAAGTTTGTAATTTCATTTAAACATTTCCCTTCGTCACTTTTTCTACCATTATATCATAGCTTGACAAAAAGACCTTGAAATCTTTTGTTACAGATTTCAAGGTGCTGATTAAGATAATTGAAGAAAAATAAAACCAAGAACAAATAGACACAAGATGAGTAACAAAACCAAAATACCAGATACACTGGTTAGCGTTAAATTGGACAAACATGCAAAAATTAACAACAAAGTTGTTGCTAGAGAAAACCATAACTTAGCAATCAAGTCTGCTGAAACATTGGTTGATGCCTTGCTGACTTCTGTTAACTCTTTAATCTCTTGTTCTACTTGTTTCATGATGAGTCCCTCCTACTTTATTATTTCGTAAAAGCAGATAAAAAATAGAAGAAATCAATGATTTCTTCTATTCGTCTCTTATTTCAAGTTATTAACAAGTTCAACAACTTTTTCCACAGTGAAGCCATATTCTTCGATCACTTTATTAGCTGGAGCTGACGCACCAAATTGATCAATACCAAGAACTGCTCCGTCTAAGCCAACATATTTATACCAGCTTTGACTTGCTGCCATCTCAATCGCAACACGACGACGCACTTGACTTGGCAAGATACTTTCTTTGTATTCTGCTGATTGTTGGTCGAACAAGTCAGTTGATGGTACTGAAACCACACGAACTTTAGTTCCTGATTTTTCAAGTTCCTTAGCCGCTTTAACAGCTAGGTTAACTTCTGAACCAGATGCCAAAAGAATGGTATCAAAGTCACTTGATGTTTCATAAGTTACATAAGCACCCTTAGCTACTTCATTGAACTGACTGCCTGCTTCAACTTCTAGATTTTGACGTGTTAAAACAAGGGCAGTTGGTGTTGTCTTACTTGTTAGGGCATAGTGCCAAGCCGCTTGTGTTTCACGCGCATCTGCTGGACGAAGAACAGTCAAGTTTGGCAAAGCACGAAGAGCTGCTAAATGTTCGATTGGCTCGTGAGTTGGCCCATCTTCACCAACTGCAATCGAATCGTGGGTAAAGACATAAGTCACTGGCAAACCTTGAAGGGCAGATAGACGCATTGCTGCCTTAACATAGTCTGAAAAGACGAAGAATGTTCCACCAAAGACACGAACACCGCCATGAAGTGCCATACCGTTTAGGACAGTACCCATAGCAAACTCACGCACACCAAATTGGATATTACGGTTAAGTGGATTTTGAGCATCTTGCAAACCATCTTCTTTGATGTAAGTCATGTTAGAGTGAGCCAAATCAGCTGAACCACCAAGGAAGTTTGGCAAGACCTTAGCTACGGCATTGATGGCATCTTGTGATGAATTACGCGTTGCTTGTGAGAAACCATCTTCATAAGCTGGGAAGTCTTTTTCTGTCAATTCAGCAACTGGTTCGTTAGCTAGAACGGCTGTTAACTCAGCTGCCATTTCTGGATAAGCTGTTTTATAGTCGTTGACTAATTTTTCCCAAGTGTCATAGGCTGCTTGACCACGATCTGCCACTTTTTCTTTGAAATCAGCATAAACTTCTGCTGGCACTTCAAATGGGGCATAATCCCATCCAAGAGCTTGACGAGTTGCTTTTGTTTCTTCTTCACCAAGTGGGGCACCATGGACACCGTTCGTTCCTTGTTTGTTTGGTGAACCAAAACCGATAACGGTTTTTACTTCAATCAAGCTTGGTTTTTTAGTTGCCTTAGCTTCTTCAAGGGCTTTTGAAATAGCTGCCAAATCATTGCCATCTTCAACTAGACTTGTATGCCAGCCATAAGCCTCATAGCGAGCACGGATATTTTCAGAAAAGGCATCTTTTGTTTCTCCATCCAAACAGATGTCATTTGAATCATAAAGGACAACCAACTTGTCAAGGTTTTGTTTACCAGCATAAGAAGCTGCTTCTGCTGATACCCCCTCCATCAAATCTCCGTCACCACAGATAACATAAGTGTAGTGGTCAAAGATTGGGTAACCTTCTTTATTATATTTTGCAGCAAGGAAACGCTCAGCTTGAGCCATACCGACAGCTGTTGCAATACCTTGACCCAATGGTCCTGTTGTGGCATCAACACCTTGGGTATGACCAAATTCTGGATGACCAGGTGTTTTTGAATTCCATTGACGGAAGTTTTTAATTTCTTCCATACTAACGTCTTGATAACCTGATAGGTGCAAGAGGGCATAAAGCAACATTGATCCATGACCTGCTGATAAGACAAAGCGATCACGGTTAGCCCAATCTGGTTGATTTGGTGTGACACGTAAATGCTTAGTATAAAGACTATAAGCCATTGGAGCTGCCCCCATGACAACACCTGGGTGACCTGATTTTGATTTCTCAATTGCATCAACTCCTAAAAAGCGGATAGCATTAACTGATAAGTTAGACATGTAAAATTCCTTTCTATTTTAAGCTACAACTTGGTAAGCTCTTACATTTTAATATTAACAAAAATATCCGCTTATCGCAAGGATAGGCGGATATGGTTTTCAAACCAATTGATTATAGTAAAGCTTTGAATTGGATATTAGAATCTTGTTCGAAGCAATCATCAAATCCGCGTGGGTGATGGTATTCGATAATATCTTTATCTTGTGGATAAGTGTATTTACCACCAACTTCCCAAATAAATGGATGGAATTTATATTGTAAACGTTCTTTACGCATTTTCCACAATTCTAAGATTTCATCGGTTGACGCCATAAAGTTTGACCAGATGTCATAGTGAACTGGGATAATTACTTTAGCACGAAGATTTTCTGCCATACGAAGAAGGTCAACAGAAGTCATCTTGTCTTGGATACCGATTGGGTTTTCACCGTAGTTATTAAGGGCAACATCAATCTCAAAGTCTTTACCATGTTTAGCAAAGTAATTAGAGAAGTGAGAGTCTGCTCCATGGTAGATTGTTCCACCTGGTGTTTCAAAGACATAGTTAACTGCCTTACGGGCCATTTCTTCATCAGTAACAGCAAGTCCACTCAATTCACCACCAGCTTCTTCTGCACCTTCTACTGGTAGAGTTACCAAGCAAGTACGGTCAAATGATTCAACGGCATGAACTTTGACATCTTTAAACTCGAAGCTATCACCTGGTTTCACAACGATGATACGATCTTCTGGAACACCCCATTTTTTCCAAATCTCACCACACTCGTAAGGACCAACAAATTTGACATGGTCAAGTTTTGGATTGTTGATAATTGCCGCTGCTGTATTGATGTCAATATGATCACTATGGAAATGAGAAACCAAATAGTAATCCAACTCGTTAATAGCAAATGGATCGATAACCATTGGTTGCACACGGAGATTTGGTTGCAATTTACGCACGCCTGCCATATTAGCCATTTGGTGACCACGAACCATGTCTTTTACTTTTTTAGTTGATTTACCACGAGCTGACCATAAATCCATAACTAAGTTAGCGCCACCTGGTGTTTTCACCCAAACTCCACAGTTTCCTAGCCACCACATCGCAAAATTATCTGCTGGGACAACTTCTTCTTCAATTTCTTCATTTAACCATGTGCCCCATTCTGGGAAAGTGCTTAAAATCCAAGATTCTCTTGTAATATCTTTTACATTAGCCATTTGTGTTCCTCCTCAAAACAATAATAAATAAGTTTCTTTACTTTTTTATTATAGTAAATGACAAGAAAAAGAAAAAGACCAAGTCTTACACAAGTCAGTGTTCACTTGTCACACCTTGAAAATGACTTGCTAAAACTTGATCTTCAAACAAACGACAAATGGCTTGACTTAGGTTTTGAGCTTGGTCTGATTGAGATAAATGAGGGAGTAATAATTGATTGATTTGTTCTTCAAAATAAGGCAAGCGATGACTAAAATCATGTTGGCGAGAAAATTGTTGAAGCTTTCTAACGTCTTCAGGCGATAAAATAGGATGTACTTGGATTAAGGGAAACTGTGTTTCAAAAGCATCACTGGTTGAAATCAAAACATCTGCCACCAATAAATCTTCAACACTTTTGAATTGCTCGCTAGTAAAAATCGCCTGAATACTATTGACTGGTAAGTAATCTTGACACTGTTTTAGGAGCAATTTTTGCATGGCAACCCCGTCGTCACAAATGATATAAACTTGCTTGGGTAAGACTGGACCAGACGTCAGTTGAAAATGGTTGATATACCCACCAAAATGAATGGTGAGGTAAGCCAAATCATCATCATTCAATTCAAGTTGCCAGGCTTCTTCTAAAATGGCAGATACTTTTTTCACTGCTTGAAAAACTTGTTGGTATTTTTCTTTGATGTGTTTGGTGAGCGGATTTTTAGATAGAATGCCATATTGTTTACGAAAAATGAGAGACTTAACATGCGTCAACAAGCGTTTATTTAAGTCTTCTTGATTCAAAATAATTGTACCACAAGCTTCTTCAAAGGCTTCAATGAAGGTGGTTAAGATCTTGGTCATTTCCAAGAAATCCTTGCTGCTAATATGGGTATCCTTATCCTTGCGATAAGATAATAGTAAAACTGCTATCAGGCAAGTATCAACATCATCTAAAGCAATACCTATTCGCTCCCAAATGGACTGGCTTAGGGCCTTAGCCACTTGATACTCAATTCTCTCATAGACTGGAGCAAATTTTTGTTCAATATCTGCCGTATCTTCTGTGGTCAAATCCATATTGTGATAAGACAAGAGTAGATAAGGCAAAATGCGTAACATCATCTTGACTTCTGAACGGTTGATTTTTTTACCCAATTCATGTTCTCTCTGGCTCAGCTCTATCAATAGAAAATCTTGCACTTGATCGGACAACAGCTCTTCTTGACCAAAAATCAAAGCTAATTTTTCTCGTAAAATATTGATAAAGCTATCACTGGCTTCATTAAAAATATCATAAAGAAAGGAATGAACATATTGGATTTTATTGATTGGGTGACATTGAAGAAAATAGCCTTGCGATTTGTTGGCATAAAGGTTAACCTTATACTGCTCTTGTGACAGACGATAGCGAATGTCATTGAGGTCATTAAGAACTGTATTGCGTGACACATCGGTTAATTCCATCAATTTTTCAATGGTGACACGAGCTGGAGATACGGCAATATAAACTAGCATCAACTGAATACGTTCGTCAATACTCATGATATAACTATCTGCCGCCACCTCATCCAAAAGTTTTTGACAAGCTTTCTTTTGATTGGCATCCAATAACAAGCCAATCCGAGGTTGACTGACAAGCGGATTAACCGTTTCTGGCAAGGCGTCATTGATTTTTTCTAAGTGATAATAAATCTTTCGCCGTGACTGCTCCATCGCACGACTAATGGCCATAACCGTTTCTGGATGATCAAGCTGAATGAGGTAGCGTAATAAATCGCAACTACTTTTATCCAATAAAATCATAAGTGATTTCCTTTCTCTTTCATCTCCATTATAGCATAGATACCAAATTTTATAACGCTAAGGACCGTCACTTAGCAAATCCACAAAAAAGCCTAGTCGATTACACTAGACTTTTCATTTTTTTAATGTGCATCTCCTTTTTGCCCATAATAAGCATTAGGACCATGTTTACGCAGATAATGCTTATCCATGATATATTGCGGAGCTGGTTCCACTTGTGGATTGATTTGTTCAGTGTAGCGATTCATGCATGCCACTTCTTCTAGCACGACTGAATGATACACTGCTTGTGCAGGATCTTTCCCCCAGGTAAATGGGCCATGATTACGCACCACAATACCTGGTACGGCAACTGGGTCAATGCCACGCTCTGCAAAAGTTTCAACAATCACTGCACCTGTTTCTTTTTCATAGGCTGAATTAACTTCATCTGCCGTTAACGAACGTGCACATGGAACAGGTCCGTAGAAGTAATCCGCATGAGTTGTCCCATAAAAAGGAATATCACGACCAGCTTGTGCCCAGCCCACTGCTTCTGTTGAGTGTGTGTGAACCACTGCTCCAACTTCTGGCCAAGCCTTATAGAGAGCAACATGGGTCGCCAGGTCAGACGATGGATTCAAGTCACCCTCAACCACATTACCATCCAAGTCAGTGACTACCATATTTTCTGGACTAAGTTTGTCATAATCCACACCAGAAGGTTTAATCACGATACGACCAAGTTCACGGCAAACTTCAGAAACATTACCCCAAGTAAACTTCACTAGACCATGTTCTGGTAGGGAAACATTGGCTTCATAAACACGTTGACGCATTTCTGCTAATGATTTTGGCATATTAGAATAACCCCGCTTTCTCAATCAATGGGTATAGAAACTCTTGTGCTTCTTTAATTGCTGCACGCGTTTCTTCCACTGTTTCACAATTTTCAGACCACATTTCAATCAAAAATGGGCCATTATAGTTGGTTTCTTTCAAAACGGCAAACATATTTTCCCAATCAACGCAACCTTGACCAAACGGCACATCACGGAATTGCCCCTTAGAGCTTTCTGTAACAGCATAAGTGTCTTTTAGATGAAGGGCTGCAATTGAGCGATGACCAAGTAGGAATTCACTGTAAATATCATTGTGCCAAGCAGACACATTGCCAGTATCTGGGTAAACAAAGAGATATGGCGAGTCAATTTCTTTTTCAATGGCTAAGTATTTTTCAATCGAGTTAATAAATGGATCATCCATAATCTCGATGGCTAGCATAACTTGAGCTGCTTCAGCCCAGTCACACGCCAAGCGTAGGTTTTTCAAGAAACGTGCTCTGGTTTCTGGCGATTTTTCTTCGTAGTAAACGTCATAACCAGCCAACTGAATGGTACGAACACCCAAATCTTGAGCCAACTCAATACATTGTTTCATGGTTTCCAGTGATTTGGCTTCCAGTTCTGGATCATTTGACCCTAGTGGGTAACGACGATGACCTGAGAAACAGATGGTTGGAATACGCACGCCTGTTTCATAAATGGCCTTAACAACTTCCAAACGTTCTTCTTTACTCCAGTTTAGGCGAGCCAAACGATCGTCTGATTCATCCACAGACATTTCAACAAAATCAAAACCGAGTTCTTTAGCAAAATTCAATCGCTCTAACCAAGTAAACTGTTTTGGTGTTGCTTTTTCATAAATACCAATTGGACGCTTCATGGCCTACCCCCAAATACGACGGATTTCATCCTTGAATTCACGAGCTGCTTGTGCAGGATTTTCTGCTTCGGTAATACCACGACCAGCGATAAAGGTATAAACGTCAACGCCCTCAAATAATTTCAAGGTATCCACATCAAGACCACCTGTAACTGATACACGGAAACCCATGTCAATCAATTTCTTAACTTTGTTAAGGTCTTTTTCACCCCAAGTTTCACCTGCAAGAAGGGCGTCACGAGATTGATGGTAAATGGCTTGAGAAATACCTGCATCCAACCATAATTGAGCTTGTTCATAAGTCCAGTCACCATACAACTCAATTTGAATTTCTCCTTTATCACCATTTACTTCTTGGATGGCTTTAAGGGCTGCTGACATGGTTGGAATCGTTGCTGAACAGATACACGTCATCCAGTCAGCACCACGCACGGCATTGTTTTTAGCAATCGTACCACCAGCGTCCGCACACTTGGTATCTGCCACGATAATCTTATCTGGAAACAGATTGCGAAGGACTTCTACCAACTCACTTCCCACTTGAAGTAAGCAAACTGTCCCTGCCTCAATAATATCAACTTCTGCACCAACTGCAACGGCTGCCTTAACAGCACCTTTCAAGTCAGAGTGGTCAAGGGCAACTTGTAAATTTGGAATATGTTTTGTCATTTTTTCTCCTCTTTTCTATTCGTTTATTCAACTTATCTTAGCTTTCCAAATCAAGACCTTCAAGATATGGGCTATTTTTTGATTCTTCAACCATAGCTAGCACTTCTTCAGGACTTTGACATGCCACTAGACGCTCGATTGAATTTTCCAATTCAAAAAGAGCAATAATTTGTGGAATCGCTACTGATGTGTGAATCGCTGCTGATGTTGCAGCAAGTGTGAGAAGAACTGATACTTCCTTACCGTCTGAGAAAGTTACTGGCTCTGTCAAGGTAATCAAAGAGAATGAATCACGATTAACACCTTCACCTGCCTGAGCATGTGGCATTGCCATACCTGGCATTAGGATGTAATAAGGGCCATGTTCTTCTGTTGACGCAATGATATTTTCATAGTAGGTTTCTGTAACAGCACCACTCTCAATCAAAGGGTTAACTGCCAACTTAACAGCCTCTTGCCAAGTTGTAGCTGTCAAACCAAGACGAATCGAATTATTTTCAGTGAATGATTTTTTCAAGTTCATAAGTATTTCCTCCCATTAACAGAGGGGCTTTCGTTTTATGAAAGCCCCCGCCATCTCTATTATTTCAATGCTGCTTCCAATTTTGTTTTGATTTCATTATCATCCATCAAATTGTCAAGACCAATCAATTTACCATTGGTGCGACCTTCTAACTCGCTAATGAGGTGATTTGAAGCGACGATAATATCATAACCACCAGCTAATCCTTTAGCTTCACCAACTGAACATGATGCAGACTCAAAGTTAGTCACGCCTAGACCACGAAGAGCATTTTCTACTTTCATTTTGATCACCATTGATGATCCCATACCATTACCACATGCTGTAAGAACTTTAACCATTGTATTTTCCTCCTGTCAAATCAATTTCTAATCGTTTATTAAATTATTCACCTTGAGCTTCACCACGATAGTAAGCTTCTTTATCTTTCGCTTTGGCAAATTGAAGTTGTGGGATAACCAATAAGAATACACAAACCAACACATAACCAGCCAAGCCAAGATATTTGAATAGGTATGCAAATGGCAACCATGGGAATTCAAAGTCGATATTTCCGTGATAACCACCGTATGCTGCCAAGTCAAGTAGGCCTACTGCAACTGCACCAAGAGCTACTTGAAGCACACCAGAGATAAATGATAGAATAACTGCTGCTTTCCAACCACCACGCTTGTCAGCGTAAACTGCGATTGCCGCATTATCAAAGAATACTGGAACGAAACCTGTGATGATCAACACTGGGTTTTTGAAGACAATCAAGAGAACAATTGTGATCAACTGACCAATCAAACCAACTGCAAATCCTGAAAGAACTGCGTTTGGTGAACCAAAACCATAAGACGCTGCAACGTCAACCGCTGGGAACGAACCTGGAAGTAATTTAGATGAAATACCTTGGAAGGCATTAGTCAACTCACCAACGAACATGCGAACCCCTTGCATCAAGACAAATAGATACACTGAGAAAGTAAATGCTGTTTGGATAACATACATGAAGAATGATTGTTTCGCTGGGTTAAATGGTGTACCTGATGTGATAACTTCTGCATTAGACATTACATCTGGACCCAAGATAGTCAAGATTAATCCGAAGAAGATTAACATCAGTGTTGCTGAGGCAACCACTGTATCATGGAAGATGTTCAAGAAAGTTGGTAATTTAAGATTATCCAAGTTGTCTTCTTTTTTACCAAGTTTTGGAGCAACTTTATCAACAAACCAAATTGCAAATTGTTGTTGGTGACCGATGGCAAAACCACCACCACCTGTCAAGCGTTGTGTTGCTTCAACAGTCATATTTGAGCTGACTGCCCAATAAAGACCACAAATCACACCGATAGCGATAACACCTGCACTACTACGAAGTTGTGGCACAAGTAACAAAACAATCAAAGAAACGGTTGCTGCTTGTTGCACCATGATATGACCAGTAATGAAAAGGGTTCTAACTTTAGTCAATTTACGCAAAGCAACTAAAAGAATGTTAACTCCAAAACCAATCAAAAGAGCTGTTGTTGCTGCACCAACGAAGTCTGGGAATTGCTCAGCAATTTTAGTATTTGCAGCAGTCAAACCAAAGTAAGGGTCGATAACTGCCGCACCAATCTTGAATTTATAGTTTAGGGCTGCCAAGATTGGACGGAATGTAGTAACCAATCCTCCTGCACCAACATTCAAAATCAAGTAACCAACTGTTGCTTTAACAAATCCTGCATAAACATCATGCAAGGGTTTTTTCAAAAGTAGGTAACCGATCAGAACGAGCAAACCGACAAAGAACGCTGGATTCTGCAAAATATTTTGCGAGAACCAGTTTAATAGGTTAAAAATGACTTCCATTTTAAAACTCCTTTTCTTTTTATTTTTTCTTATTTACAGTCCTATTATATCTTTTGTAAGCGCAAACAAAAAGACCAATAAGTACACAAGCAAGTGTTCAAAGATAGTGAGTGAATAGTTTAGCAATCTTTTGAAAAAAATTAAAGAAAATTTGTCAAGGGACTTTACTTTACAAAAAGATTATGTTATCATAGTAAAAGTTGACTAAGATAGTCTAATATATTTTAATCTTTGAAAGGAGTCTATCATGGCTGTTCCTGCACGTCGTACGTCAAAAGCTAAGAAAAACAAACGTCGTACTCACTATAAATTGGCTGCTCCTAACGTAGCATTCGATCAAACAACTGGTGACTATTCACGTTCTCACCGTGTATCTCTTAAAGGATATTACAAAGGACGTAAAGTTGCTAAAAACGCTAACTAATTAGAAGGGAGTTATCATGCGCGTTAATATCACTCTTGAACATAAAGAATCAGGTGAGCGTTTGTACCTTACTTCTAAGAACAAGCGTAACACACCAGATCGTCTTCAATTGAAAAAATACTCACCAAAACTTCGCAAACACGTTGTATTTACAGAAGTTAAATAATGGGTCAGTACACGTCAATAGGACGGTAAAAACCTTGATTTAAAGGGATTCTTGAAATTTCAAATTTCACTGTATTTCAATAAAAATCAATCGAATGACTACATTTTTGACTACATTTTTTGTGAAATAAATTTAGACATTCGGATATATAAAAGAAAACAAGCTCTAGTAATTACTAGAGCTTGTTGTAATTTCTACTTTTATAAATTAGAGTATTGCTCTATACATTAGTCATTTTACTAAAATAAATTGAATTTAGACAAATCAAATTCTGACTTGAAAAAAGAGCAATAGACTTTTTGTCCTGAGCAAGAATTTGAAGAAATGGAGAGAAAACAAAATGGAAACCGTTGATTTTAGAGAATATCTTAACAAACGCTTAGAAAACGAAAAATTTAAAAAAGGATATACTGAAGAATTAGACAAATTGCTAAGTTCAGTAGCAGTAATGAAGGCAAGACATATAAAAACCCCTTAACTAGGTAACTAGTTAAGGGGTTTAATATCACTTAAAAACATATTCCTAATTAAGTGAATTGTTTCTTTAATCAAATACCTTTAGTAAGAGGAGAACGACCATTATTTTTTAAGAATTGATTACAAGATTCAACCGTTACATTTGGTAATATTGCCCACTGTAAAAAAAGATTATACATAGAATGTAAAAGACTCTTATTTTTTAATGAATAAGACGCTGCTTCTACTAATTGTTCACTAATCTCATAGGGAAGAGAAAGTCCAATACAAATAGCGACCACTGTTTCTATAGAAGGGTTCATCTTCTCATTTCTAATCTTAGAGATGGTCTCAGTAGCCACACCTATATCAGCCGCTAGTTCTTCATTTGGAACATTGAATTCTTTCATCAAATATTTAAGTGCCTCACCAAATTGATATGGCATCTTTAGTGATAACTGATGTGCTTCTTCGTAATCCTTTAGTTGTAAACTATCTAAATCTACATTTTTGATAATAACTTTTTCTAGCAAAGCTGGACGATTTAATGAAGTCATCATCTCAATAGCTATTTCAGTCTGAGCATAATTTTTAGTGAGAACTATACAAGCTTCATCCATGTGCTTTCTGGCATAGTCAGTCAATACCATTTTAAAGTCACCCTTTTGTGCCTTTATTCTTAAATAGTCAGGGTGATTTTTACAAAGATGAGATTCAACATAAACCAAGGCTCCATATTCTAAGGCTTGACGTAATTTAGGGTTTTCTTGCTTTAGTTTTTCTAATTCTTTTTCACTAATGCAAAACGTTTGCTTAGCATTTAGAAAACCTGATTTCCAACTATGAGCTGGTACATAGGCTGAATCTACCCACTCATAAACTCCTCTAGCCAACTCATAACCTAAGTGTGTCAAACGAATTTTAACTGCTTGTCGAGAGACTCCAAAAAAGTCTTTCAATTGATTAATGACTTTCTTCATTATAAGCAGTTCATCTGCCTCTGGATAGAGTTGTTTTTGCTCTTCAGTGACTTCTTCAACCTTTTTGATAAAGCTTGTTTTAGGCAAAAGAACTTTATTTGCAATACTATTAGCTTGATATTCAATATAGCTATGGCTATCAGCCTCAATTTGATGACTTGCGACTTCTAAGTCCTTATGAGCTACACGGTGCAAATGCCAATGTAAACATTCGTGCACAATTGTATTTGCCAAAACACCTTGTTTCTGATGACGAGAATGAGATTTGTTGATTAAGATTGTTCCTGCCTTAAATTGTGTTTCAGGATCATCTACAATATAAATCTTTCCAAGAACATCTAGTGTATCTGTTTCAACTAACGTTAAGTTCATTTTATCAACTAAAGCCATGTAATCCAACGGTTGAGGGGTTACTGGGTTTTCGGGGAAATAACGACTAACAAATCGCTCTGCTACCCACTCCAGTTCATCTGAAGCGAGTTTAAACTGACCTTGTCTTTTTTCATAGACAGATTTAATCTCACTTTTTTCAATCGGCTGACTTACGTTCAAATCTAAGACAACTTTCAGTAGGCAACGTCGCATGGCAGCATCTGTATTTGGTTGATACGTCTCACGATTATATAGATAGCACTCGATTTCCAAATCAAGAGTAATTGTTTCTAAAGTTGATTGCAAGCAAGTTACTGATTCGTAGCTTGCTCCTTCAATCACATATTTTTCTGATAAAGAATACTCATCTAAACAAGTTCTGAGAGCTTGATGATACTTTTCTTTTAACGTGCGTTTCAGTTCCTGATTTTCTGTTAAGGGTCGAGCACTTCCATTTTCAAATCGGGCTAAAAGTTCTTGACGTTGCTCTTCAAAGAGACCTCCTGGATGCAATCGCCTGATTAGCTAAGTTATCTGCTCGATCATTATAGGTCACGCCAGAATGTGCTTTAACCTTGATGAAATCAATATCTAAGCCATCCACAAGTTCTTGATAACGTTTAACGTAGTATTTGGAAATTGGTTTTTCTGCTTTCCAACCTCCAGTTACCCATTCTTCAATTCCGGTATAGTCATAATAGATAGCTGCACTTGCATAACCCTGTTCTTTCATCCATGTTAGCGCATGAATAACAGAGAGCACTTCACCTGCAACTTGATAGCTCTCTACAAAGCTATCGTCTTGACTTGGAATCGCTAATTCTTCAATGACTTGGTCGTCTTTTAGGATAACAATTCCACTACCATAGATTTGAGATTCTGAATCAAAAGAACCATCTACATAGATTTCTAATTCTTTACTTGTCATGTCAATCATTTGTGCATCTTTTGGCAACATGTAGGCTTCTGCCTCTTCCAAAGTAGGAAAGCCTTTAAACTCTGCATTAGAGAAGCTTTTCACTTCTTGTTCAGCTTCTGGCCAACTGGTATAGATTCCAGGTTTTCTTCCGTTTCTTACTGCGTAGTATCTATTTTTCGCCATTGTTATTCCTCCCAACGTGCTTTCTTTTGTTTTAATCCGACTAGACCAAGGAGTGTAACTCCAATAAGAGCAAGGAAACTAGTTTCTTTTACTCCTGTTTGTGGCAAACGTTTTTCTGTGTTTGTATCATCAGTTACTGGCTTACTCATTGCTTGATTCACTTTATTGACTAATTTTTGATAGTCTTGTGGGTTGCTTTGAGCAAAAGAGTTCATTATAGGTTTATGACGTAATGTTTCAACTGGTTTAGTTGCAGTTGGCTTAGCTGGTACTTCAACTGGTTTTACTTCAGTTGGCTTAGCTGGTACTTCAACTGGTTTTACTTCAGTTGACTTAGCTGGGGTTTCAACTGGTTTTACTTCAGTTGGTGTAGCTGGCACTTCAACTGGTTTTACTTCAGTTGGTGTAGCTGGCACTTCGACTGGTTTAGTTTCAGTTGGCTTAGTTGGTACCTCAACTGGTTTTACTTCAGTTGGTTTAGCTGGTGTTTCAACTGGTTTTGTTGCAGTTGGTTGAGCTGGTGTTTCAACTGGTTTAGCTTCAGTTGGCTTAGCTGGTACTTCAACTGGCTTAGTCTCAGTTGGTTGAGCTGGTGTTTCAACTGGTTTAGTCTCAGTTGATTTAGCTGGTTCAACTGGTTTTACTTCAGTTGGTACAGTTGGTACATCAACTGGTTTAGTTTCAGTTGGCGTAGCTGGTTTTACCTCAGCTGGTTTAGCTGGTGTTTCAACTGGTTTAGCTACTTCAACAACTTCTTCACCCTTACTGTCAGCTAACAAGGCTTGGGCGTCATAGATGCCTTTAATCTTATTGTAGGTGTTGACTGCTTCATCACGCGCAAGAAGGGCTTCTTTTAAGGTTTGGCGTTTAGTTTCAAGGCTAGCTAGGGCTGCGGTTAGGCTAGCGTCAGCAGCTACTTTTTGCTCACTGGCTTTTGCAACAAGGGCTTTAGCTTTGGTAAGATTAGCCTGTGTTTCAGCTTTTAGGGTTTCAATATCTGACTTAACCACAAAACGGTAAGTGCGGCGTGGACCTGCGACTACTTCTTTACCCTTGTAGTATTGGACAAAGGTTGGGTCAACTTTATCGGTTGAACTAACAGAACCATCCATGTTGTAAGTGGTTGACGTTAAGTTTTTGTCAACCATGGCATATGATAGTTTATTGAAGTTGGCGTCTTCCCAGTCACCGTCAGCAACACTATTCATTCTGAAGTCTGTGTCTTTTTTCTTAGCTTCGATGTTGTTATCATACATGAAGGTCATAATAGCTTGGTAAACACCATTTGGATTAGTTTGGTCTTCGTTAGCATTTTTAGCTAGACCAACACCGACATAACCGACACGACCCATCATGGCTGTGCGGTGACCGACAGCGCGTGCTTGAGTGAATGGGTTGGCTTCAATCTTACCAGTTGTCATATCAATGAGTTGTTGACGGCGCTCGTTTGACTTTAATTCAACATTACGTGTATCAGCAAACCATCCTAGGAATAGATAATTAGCTAATTCTTTGTCTGAGCGAATGTTACTGTATGATGTGTCCGTTGCAGATAATTGATTAAGCTTTTTACCAGCAACATGTGCAGCTAATCCGTCACTGTAGGCGTTTTCATTTTTTTCAAAAAAAAGAACACCCTGACTGGCGTTTTCTGTAGACTTCACTTTATCTTTAGTGATAATTTCACCGGAACGATCAGTCATCCAGTAGTTACCGACTTCATCATTGTCTGTGTTTCTCACGTATAGTTTTGATGAATGCGTCATTTCATTACGCTCAGCGTTTTCTTCAGCACGGGCTTGGGCAGCACGAATAGCATCACTGTCTGCGACAACATTTGCCGTAATGCCATTAGCTTCATTGAACTCGTTGATGTACTGGGCCATGTACTCCGATACTTTTGCCATATCTGGGGTGTACTCAAAATCACCAGTTTCTTTAAGTGACTTGGCTTGTTCAGGGGTTAATTCAACCACTTCTTCAACCTCGCCCGAGTATGACCATGAGTTGTTAGGATCTCCTAGATAGGTTTCACCATTAATTTCTTGTGTCACACCCTCTTGTTTTGAATACTCCTCTTGCGGTAGGGATACTGAATCCTTAACCATAAGGGTTTCTTCTACTGTTGGTGCTGTTTCTACTTGAGTAGCTTGCTCTTCAGCTTGAGCAAGAAGGGTTTGCGCCGTTTCAAGATTGGTAGCTGCTTGTGTGCTATCAGCTTGAGCGGTATCAACAGCCGTTTGAGCGGTATCAACGGCTGTTGTTGCGACCATAACTTGGTTGCTTGTCGTGTCAACCGTCGTTTGTGCTTCTGTCACCTGCTCAGCGGTAACGGTAACCTCCTGTGCTTGGGTTTCAGCGACTGGTTGGTTAGTTGGTACTGCTACTTCTTCGGCTTTAACATTACCTGCTAAGCCAAGTGTTGCGATGGTACCAGCAGCTAGGATTGTTTTTGTTTTTTTTGTTTTTATTGTGATCATCCTTTACTCCTTTCAACATGATGATTTTAAAAAACGTTTGCGTAAGCACTTAATGTCAGATTTAGACCTTTGCCTACTTTTTCTGATAGATTGGCCTACTCTCCTCCCTCTCTATCAGCTATTCAATTGTCAAAGGTCTATCTCACTTAAGTCTTACATCATCAGTTTATCATAGGCACATGACCCCTTGTTAAGGGTGGTGCATATAGGTTCAAAATACATCTAAAAGGGGTACCCCCCCCCCCCCGATTTTTGATTTTTGCTACCTATAGGTTGTCTCTATTTTTGGTTGAGGCTTAAATATGATATGATGAAAAAAAGAACAACAGGAGGAAATGATGCCTCATCATTTTGGAAAAGTTTTTCGTCAGTTGAGAGAAAAAAGAGACTTATCAATCAAAGCTGCCGCTGGAGAAGTCGTTTCTGCTCAATTTTTAGGACGCTTTGAAAGAGGAGAAAGTAGTATTAGCTTAGAGAACTTCTCACGTCTTTTGATTACTATTGGTCTTGATTGGGTGGATTTTGCTCAAATTCATCATCAGGATAGACTCTATCAAGGTAGAATTGCTATGGAAAAATTAGCGATTAGCCCGATTGAAGTTCAACAACAAGCCAAAAAAGTTAGCTCTGATATGGAGAACATTAGACAAGACAATCCTTTCCAGTATGACTTGGAACAAAAACTCTTTTATTTAAAGGCTAGGGGACAAGTTGAAAACTTTAAGACTTATGAAAAAGAAATTAGACACTTTATCAATGAGATAGAAAGTCGAGAATACCTTAGCTTACTGAATCATATTGAAACAGATTTTTACTTGTGTATTATTGAAGCCTGTCCTTACCAGTTTGTCAAACGAATGACCAAACACTTTCTTGAGGTTTATTCCAAACAAAGCACACTTGAACAAGTAAAAAGTGCTCAACGAATCCTGATTGCGACTGTGGGCTATTTTTCTAAACGTGGTTATTATTTACGAGCAGACTTGTTAATTAAAAAAATTAGGTCAAAACCTTATCTTTTTAAATATCAGCAAACCTATGAAATGATTTGTCTTGAAATGGAAGAAACTTATCATCTGCTACGTCAAAACAAAGTAGAAGGACTTTCAAAAGCTCGGGTGATTATTGAGTGGTTAACATTAAGTCAACAGTTTGAACCCCATTACCGAGAAGAATTAGCCTTATTTCATCAAAAAGTACAAGAACTCAATTATACAGGAAAAGAATTGTATGGATAAGAGAGTTTTATTTGACAAAGTATCATTTGTAACCTATACTTAAGATAGTAAACATCGTTAACGATGATAGGAGTGACGGTTCTGACTCCTTTACCAAATAAAAATTGACCGAAACGATGATAGGAGTGACGGTTCTGACTCCTTTACCAAATAAAAATTGACCGAAACGATGTTAATGATAGAGAGTTCCTCTCTATCATTTTTTACATAAGGAGTAATAAAGTTGACACTTCAATATGAACAAGAACTATATACTTTAACAAGTGATTTTTACAAAGATTATCCACACAATAGATTTCCTGAAATTCTAAAACCTAGTGGAAATCGTACTTATAACTGTATTGTTGTTGAGTATAAAGATTATTTTATTTGTGTTCCATTTCGCAGTCAGATGAAACATCGAAATGGTTATCATTTTAGAAATACAAGTCGCTCACGTCGTTCTCTCTCTGGTCTAGATTATTCAAAAATGGTAATCATACAAAATTCAGCCAGATATTTAAGTACAAGCCATGTGCTTATCGATAAAGATGAATATATTGAAGCAATGAGTCAATCAAAACGTATTATTTCTGAAATAACAAGATATTTAGATGATTATATCAATCATAATCAGCATCATATCACATTAAATAAACAAAAATATCAAAAAAGATATGCTTATTCAACTTTAAAATATTTCCATGATATATTACAAATTCTTTAAATCAAAAACTGACAAAAAAAGACCTTAATGGTCTTTTTTCTATTACTATGAAAAACTAGTCAACTCTTTTCTTGTCAGAATACTTTTTGAACTCTTTGTTTTTTAGCTCCATATCTACCTCTAACAACCTAGCAAAAGCTGGGTTGTTTTTTCTTGTCAAAGTACATATCTACTTCTTTTTTAAAAAATAATTAAATTTTTTTTCTTATTTTTTGACCTGTGAGGTCATTTTTCTACTGTAAAAATAAAGATTTTAACTTTTTATAACCTGACTAAAAGCTTATAAATCGCTTAGTTATACGCTTTATAGACCATGACCTGAGAGGTCATGGTCTTCTTTTCTTATCTGTTTTATGATGAAAACATCAAGGAATTATTCTTGATAAAAAATAATCACAGTTCTATATGATGCGCATCAAATGGACGGATTGAAACTAATTATGATGATATGACGATAACGGTCATATCTTGCATAAATGGTTTTGCCGTTTATTTGGCGTGCTTTTATGCCAAGGCGTTCAAAACTACTGCTCATAACTGTTTCTATTTGTCCTATAAAGAAACTGTTAGAAAGAGGCATAGTATGTCTAAAGTAACAGAACGTCGTCATCAAAAAATAATAGAAGCTGCAAATAATAAAGATTGGAAAACAGTCTCACACTTACTTAATCAACCATTAGACAATCTTAAACGTCAAGATCGCAAATATCACTTACTTAGTTTGGATGCGACTATTGAACGATTAGGAAGACCTACTAATATTATTGACATGTATTCAGATTATCGTCATGAACCTCTGAAATATTTACTTCTGAAAGAACAAAATGAACGGATTTGCCGAGCTTTATCAACATTGTCAATAGATGATTTACATATTGTCATCGAAATCGCTATTTACAACACCTCTACACTTCAATTAACCAAAGAAACTCGATTCAAGAGTCATAAAACGGTTAAGAGCCATTATCAAAAAGCTCTAAATGTTTTAAAACAAGAGTTAAAAGATTATTTCTAAAAAATTTAAAAAATAATTACCAATTACTCTAATTATTTCTCCTGATAGATAAGGAGGTAAAAATGTATGACATAATCTATTGTCCAGCTCATGACATTAAACCGAGCATGTTGCTCTACACTAAACAAACAATAAATAATACACGAGGTATTTAAACTATGAAAATGAGACCACAATACCGCAAAAGCGGATACTCAAACCAAACAGCAGAACAATATGTTGACCTTCAAGCTCCTATCCACTTGCTTAGTGACGAGCTTGAACCCCAACAAAAATTTGAAGATGGAAGACCAACAAGTGAAATTGTCGCCTACAAAACATGGTTTGGTCAAAAAGGACTACCACCATTTCAAGTGAAATTCCTTGAAAAGCCTGACCTTCCTGAATATCTTTCTCTTGTTAGTTTTGATAACTTACAGGCATGTGAAGTAAGCTATAATGTTTACTTCAAAGCTGACGGATTGAAAGAGGTGAAATAATGGATGGGATTGTTTCACAAGGTCGTGCCAAGTTGGAACAATACCTGTTACAGAGCCTAAACATGGCTTTAGGATCTGTTTTACAGGGTGAGACCTCCTACACTAATTCATTTGACATCATTGTACAAGAAAACGGATTCATCTTCGTTCCACGTCTTCCAACTGGATTTATTATTGATGACGACTTGTATCAAAAGATTTTCTTAATCGCCAATGCGTCACTTTATCCCCAATACACATTGCTAAAGCAAAATTCTGCCTACTTTGTCGCATTGAAAACAGATGATATTCATGTTCAACGAGGCCTATTCTTCCCTTGGAAAAAAGGAATTTCTGAACGTCTAGTCATTCCAGACCTTGAACAATTTTCTACATCTCTAAAAGGCAATGATATTCCTATCATGAAAAATCTAGTCATTAACTATGATAAGGTAACTTCCATTGCTATTGCTGGAAACTCAGGAAGTGGGAAAAGTTATGCTCTAACGTATTTGCTAAGTTTTCTTAAAAACATCTCTGACTTGATTATCGTTGACCCTAAATTTGATACCCCTTCACGCTGGGCAAAGCAACATCAAATTGCTGTTATTCACCCTCAAGAAAATCGCTCCAAGTCTGATTTCGTATCAGAAATTAATGAAAATTTGAGTCAATGTTTAACCATCATTCATAAACGTCAAGGGATTCTCTTTGAAAATCCACGTCATGAATTTAAACATCTGACTATCGTCATTGATGAGGTACTTGCTTTATCCGAAGGAGTTAATAAGAATATCAAAGATTCATTCTTATCTCTATTGTCTCAGATTGTACTATTGGGACGGTCAACAAAGGTTCATCTACTCCTTGTCAGTCAGCGTTTTGACCATAATACAATCCCTGTCTCAGTGCGTGAACAGCTCAATGTACTCATCCAGATTGGAAATATCAATCAGAAAACTACACAGTTCTTATTTCCAGACCTCAACCCAGAAGGCATTGTGATTCCCATTGGAAAAGGGACCGGGCTTATTCAGATTATTGATAATGAACATCCCTATCAGATTATACCCCTGCTTTGCCCTACGTATTACACAAAGAAAGGTATTTTATAGCCAATGAAAAGAAATTACTATCAACAAACTTTCAACATCTGCACTTTGTTCTTTATTATAGGAGTTCTTTGTGCTGTTGGTTCTACGTTATTCAGTATCAGCATGACTTCCTTACAAAGTACTGTTTATCTGTCTTTCATTTATCAGTTTGTAGGTATACTTTATACCATTAGCTTGTTTATTGCTATTGTATCAATCTTTTTTCTTTCAGTTCTTGTTTATTATGAGTTTTTCTTACGATTGAAAGAAGACAATCTAACAAACCTATGGAAATCTGTTCATCAGACATTTACTATGCGTATTTTTTTAAGGCAAAGCGAACGCTCTAAAACCGTGACAACCATAGAACAAGCAAGAGTAATACGCTACAACCCGATTAACAAATACTTTAACCGAGCGATTCAAAAAGCAACTGTAGATATTCGAAAAAATAGAGTTACACTATTGATTCGGATTCCTAAAACTCAACAGGCAACAAAAATTCTAAAAGATATGGAAATGCTTATTAGTGAAGAAATTGCCAACCGTAACCCTGACTATTATTTTTCACGACCTGAGCGAAGCGGAAAATGGTTGTACTTTATCGGTACTAAACGAAAATAGTTATAAGGAACGGTGCTGTGGCTCACGAAGTGAAGGCCAAACAGCACCGTTCTATACTCTGGATGTTATGGGGTTACTACGACCCCCCATAACATCAATAATCAACAATCAGCAAAATTCAATCTAGAAAGGCAAATATTCTATGACAAAAGAAAAACGTTCAAACAAATGGGCATTTCTACTTTATCAAGATAGTACCCCTAAAAACTACCTTGATATTCTTGAAGATATGCACATCCCATTTATCCTGAGTCCTTGGCACGACAAGGACATCAATCGACAAACAGGAGAATTCAAAAAAGCACATAAGCATGGTGCATTATTCTTTGACTCACTGAAAAGCTATTCACAAGTATCTGAGTTATTAACTGAGAAATTAAACACGCCAGCTCATATCGAAATCGTCATGAGCCCAAAAGGGATGTATGACTATTTTATCCACGCTAACGACCCTAATAAGACACCTTATGATATTAACGATATTGAATTCGGTTGTGGCTTCGACTTAGACAAGTTTTTAATTAGCAATAATACTGATGGATTTATTACCTCAGTCATTGATATTATTGAAGAGAATAATTTTACGGAATTTAAAAATTTGGTGCTCTATGCACGACGTGAAGATGCTAAACTCTTAGAATTCATAATGGAGAAGACCTATTTTTTCTCTCGATATTTGGATTCTAGGAGACATGATAATAGAAAAGAGGATTACTAACATGACAAAAACTAACGAACATATAAAGTTAAATCAAATTGAACAACTTCTAAATTATCTCATTACCCTAATACAAACTCAACAACAAGAATTAAAAAGCAATGGACTGGTTACTCAAAAGGAATTATTAAAAATTCTCAATATCTCCCCGAACACACTAAAATCATGGGAAAATACAGGTCTTAGACGACTAGAACCTCCCATTGAAAACACCCGAACTGTCTATTATAAAATGGAAGATGTGATCAATTATTTAACTCCTTAATCTAAAATATGCTAAAATAAAACTATCACATTAAAAGAAATGTGAAGGTCTTATTTTAGCCTTTTATATATCCGATAAAGAAGGCTAACGTGAAAAAAGAAATTATCATCCATAACAATCGTAAGATTATCAAGACAACTAAAAACAACGGTTCTGTAAGCTACACTCAAAGAGGCGTTTATATAGGAATTGATGTGAAAACAAATAAAAAGGTGACATCATCTCTCACTGCCAAAACTTTAAGAAGTCTTGACCGAAAAATTATCCAAGCTAGATTGGATTTTGAAGCAAAAGGGTCAACATTAAAAGAAACAGTAGTCATCAATAATTTTGAAGAACTGGCTGAAGCGTGGTTTATTAGTTTCGTCACTTGGGTTTCTTCTCAAAATACTATCAATCGTGTTAGAAGCTATCTTGACACTTATATCATCCCTAAATTTGGAGAATACAGACCTGATGCCATCAAATCTGCTGATATTCAACTATGGGTCAATAAACTCGCTCAACAATCAAAAAAATCAGTTGAATCTGGAGTAAAAAAATCAAAAAAGGGGCACGCCAAGGACTTTGGAGCAGTTATTCATAAGATGAGTGATATTTTTGATTTTGGTATAACCAACTTTGAACTTTCTCATAATCCTGTAAGAACAATCAAAATTCCACCAAAACCAAAGTCATCTAAAGAACGGGTACGAGTCTTACATGAACAGGAATTATCAAGATGGCTTAATTTTTTAAACGATCTACCAGACACGCGAACTAATAGGCGTTTCAGAATTATTTGTGATACACTCTTAGCTTCAGCACTACGTATTAACGAACTTCTCGCTCTAACTATTCACGATTTAGACTTTGAAACAAATGAAATTATCGTTAATAAAACTCTCATGTGGCGAGCAGGAAATCGAAAACTCGGTATTAAAGGGGAAATGATTTGTAAAAATAGTGCTAAAACTGATTCAGGAAATCGTCGAGTTGCTGTTCCTCGACAAATTCTTATAGATTTACAAACTTTTTACAATGAAATGAGCAATTACTTCAAAGAACATAATTTACCTTGTGTTGATTTGATTTTTCCAACTATCTATGGTAACTATATGTGTGATAGAAATGAACGAGCAACTCTGAAAAAGCGTTTAAGTGAGTTAGGGTTACCAAATTATGGTTTTCACCTTTTCCGACACACACACGCTTCTTTAATGCTAAATGCTGGTGCAAATTGGAAAGAACTTCAAACAAGAATGGGACATAAGTCAATCAAAACTACAATGGATACCTATGCTGAACTAGCTCCTAAAAAGAAGGCTGAAGCAGTTGATATTTATCTTCAAGAAATTGCTAGACTTACAAGTTGATTTTATGACTACATTTTTGACTACATTTTCTTAGTAAAAAAATTAAAAATACTGATATATCAACATTTCTAGCACGCTAAAATAAGATTTCTAACCTTTACAGAAGTTAAATAATTGAATAAAAAAAACTCCTATGAAATCAATATTTTATAGGAGTTTCTTTTATTCATAAACATATAAAATTAGTCCCACTTGCCATCTAGAACCTCTTTCAAAAATTTCTTAGGTAGCCAAAATGAATGTTTGGTAATCCGTCTTTGGTTCGGTAAAATATCGGTATCTGAAATTTTACCTTTACCAACAAACTTGCCTTGTTCTAACTCATATAATGTATTTTGAGCATGGATTTTAGTAAATACTACCTTATTTACTTTACTTTGGGGAAAGTTAGTTGAAACTTTATTTCCTTTTTGAGTTAATTGAACACCATCTATTAAAATCTGACGTGTTTCTTGCCAAACTCGTTTAACTTCATTTATTTGTCTATCAGGAAAACCCCAAAATTTTATTCGATCTAAGACAAACACCTTGGGTGAAATTTCTTTAAAGACAACAAAAAGAAAACGTTTATTACAAATTTCTAAATATGGTTGTGATTCTTCCCAAATATCATTAGAAACTAATTCTTTAAAATTATAAGTCTTAAATGGAGAGTCCTCTTTTGGCAAACCTTCTTTATTCACACGAATCACACGCATATTCATATTAGCTTTTTGAAATTCTTGAGTTTTATCAACATCACCTGTTAATCCAATCATTTTTCGAATTAGGATATTATTTTTTCCTTTTGCTTTTGGATTAACATCAAATTTTTCATAAAGCTCTTTTTCCGTCATTCCTTGATATTGTAAAATCTTTTGGGTGATAATTTCAGTAAAACTTTGTTTATTATTCTTAACAGTAGCTACAACACTTTCTTGTTCTTTTTGATTAAAAATTCTATTATTAATCAAATAAGTCATGTAGCTAGATTTCAATTCCCATGCTCGTTGTTTAGCTAGTTCGTTACTAAATGGTTGCTCACGAAAATCTCTTCCTTTACCTGCTCCTTTTGTACACGTTGAAAGATAATTTCCATCAGATTCAGATAATTCATGAGCTTTTCCTTGCTTTATTTTAGCAGTGATACGTTCATAATCCTCTAAAATCACTTGCATATCTTCGGCAAACCATTCAAAAAGAAATACTTTTTCAATCATATAATCAGCCATAGTCTGATTAGGAATTAAACCGTTATAAAAAAGTAATAAAATTTTTGAGCATTTTTTCCATAAATGAGTGCCATAAAAATCGTCAAGATTTTCATCCATATAATTTAAAATCGTTAGAACTAATCTTTCCTTAGCACTAATAGAACCATTTTTATTAACTTTAAAAGGAGTTACTTTTAATTCTACACCAATTTTTTGAAAATCAGCTTCTGAATCACTGTTTGGAAGATAACCATAAAAATATTTTTCAATATAATTTCCATATTGCCCTTTAGATTTCATACTAATCTTCTTATCAAGAATATTTGAAACTGTCTTATTTTGAAAATCCTCATAAGTTTTATATGGGGTTTTCTGATATTCTTCAATAATCTGTTCAAATTTCTTCCCCAAAAGAACTTGAGAATAATTTATAACACTATCAATATTATTCTCATCATAATCATATAATTGTTTTTCCATTGTAATCTCTTTTCTAAACATTTTCTATTTATTATATCAAATTCAAATCTTGATCAATAAGAAAATTTTAGGTATAATAGTAAAAAGTACATAAAAAGATAGAGGAATATATGAAAGTCTTAGAATTATTTGCTGGTGTAGGAGGGTTCCGTATAGGACTCGAAAACTCAGATAAAGAATTATTTCAAACAAAATGGGCTAATCAATGGGAGCCCTCTAGAAAATCTCAAGATGCCTTTGAAGTTTATAATTATCATTTTCCTGATAGTGATAATATCAATATTAGTATTTCAGACATTACAGACGAAAAATTCGCTTCAATGGATGCAGACATGATTGTTGGTGGATTTCCATGTCAAGATTATTCAGTTGCTCGTTCTAAAAAAAATGAACAAGGTATTGAAGGTAAAAAAGGCGTTCTCTTTTGGGAGATTATTCGTGCAACTCGCATCATTAAACCAAAATATTTGATTTTAGAAAATGTCGATCGTCTACTTAAAGCTCCATCAAAACAACGTGGGCGTGATTTTGCTATCATGTTAACAGCTTTCAACCAACTAGGGTATTCCGTTGAATGGCGTGTTATCAATGCTGCTGAATATGGTAGAAGTCAACGTAGAAGACGTGTTTTCTTTTTCGTCTATCATAATGATACTGATTTTGCTACACAAGTAGATTCAAAATTTGAAAATCAAAATCCCGTTTTTGAAGAAAATAAATATGATGATTACATCTTTAAAACAGGACTTTTTGCAAGTCAATTTCCAATCAAACAAGTCCCTGTCAAGAAACGCCAAGTCTATTATGAGCTTTCAGATGATATTATAGAAGTTTCAGATAATTTTACAGGTACAGTATGGAATACAGGCGTCATGAGACACGGAAAATACTACTCAATTGACACTAAATCAGATTATATTGGACAGCCGATCACACTAGGTCAAATTTTACAAGATGAAATGGATATTCCAAAAAAATACTATGTAACTGACCAAGCTAAACTTGAAAAATTTCAGTATCTGCGTAGTTCAAAACGTATTGAAAGAACTTCTGCTGATGGCCATACTTACATTTACTCAGAAGGCGGTATGTCCCCAGTAGATGACTTGAATCTCCCAGGACGCACTATGCTAACATCTGAGGGAACCGTGAACCGCTCTACACACTTTTTAAATGTGAAAGGAAAATATCGATTAATAACACCTGTTGAAGCAGAACGATTACAAGATTTCCCAGATAATTGGACAGCTAAGAAAAAACTCTCTGATGGTAGCATTGTTGAAGTCTCAGATAAAATGCGCATGTTCTTCATGGGGAATGCTCTTGTAACGGAGATTGTTAGACAAATTGGAGCATTTATTTCAGAATTAGAAAAATAAGTATTGTTTTAAAATAATAGAGCCATCAAAAACAGATAAAATCTAATTTTTAATTTATCCTTTCCTGAAATTTATTATATTTTGGTTCAAATTATTCACAATTTCCATAGAACTTAAAAAATCAAATTGGAACTTTCCAATTTGATTTTTTGTTAGACACTCCAAACACTCTCTAAGATATTGGTCTGATCTCGATCTGGACCAACGGAGAAGGTAGAAATACGAACGCCTACTAATTCACCAATACGACGAACATAATTACGAGCATTTTCTGGTAAATCTTCTAGACGACGAACACCTGTAATATCCTCTTGCCAACCTGGTAATTCTTCATAAATCGGCTGACAACGTTTTAATTTTTCTAGACTAGCTGGGTAATAATCAATTCGTTCGCCATCCAAATCATAGGCTACACAAATTTTAACAGTATCAAGTCCGGATAGCACATCAATAGAATTCAAGCAGAGGTTAGTAATCCCTGAAACACGACGACTATGACGCATTACCACTGAATCAAACCAGCCTACACGACGTGGACGACCTGTGGTTGTGCCATATTCATGGCCAATTTCTCGAATTCGCTCGCCAGTCGCATCAAAAAGTTCTGTTGGGAAAGGACCATCACCAACACGGCTAGTATAGGCTTTACAAACACCGACTACTTTATTGATTTTACTTGGCCCAACTCCTGATCCAATGGTTACTCCACCTGCCACAGGGTTAGATGACGTCACAAAAGGATAGGTACCCTGATCAATGTCTAGCATGACCCCCTGTGCGCCCTCAAAGAGCACTCGTTTACCATGATCCAAAGCATCATTCAAAATAACAGAGGTATCGGTTACATATTGTTTGATTTCCTGTCCATACTGATAATATTCTTCAAAAATCTCTTCAAAATCAATGACTTTGTCATCGTACATCTTTTCAAATAGACGATTTTTTTCACTTAGATTGATCTTCAATCGTTCTGCAAAAATATCCCTATCCAAAAGATCTGCGATTCGAATACCGACACGCGCAGCCTTGTCCATATAAGCTGGGCCAATTCCCTTATTGGTCGTTCCAATCTTATTAGCCCCCTTGGCAGCCTCTTGCAACTCATCTAACTTAATATGATAAGGTAGAATCACATGGGCACGATCAGAGATACGCAAATTGTTCGTTGAAACACCCTCATTGTGTAAATACTTCAATTCTCGCACCAAGGACTTGGGATTAACAACCATCCCGTTTCCAATAATCGAAATCTTGTCTGCAAAGAAAATCCCAGATGGAATCAGGTGTAACTTGAATTTTTTTCCGTCAATAACAATGGTGTGACCAGCATTATCTCCACCTTGATAGCGTGCAATCACTTCTGCATCTTGTGATAAAAAGTCGGTAATTTTTCCCTTACCTTCATCTCCCCATTGAGTTCCTACAACAACAACTGAAGTCATAATGGCTTTCGCCCTATCCTTTCTCTAACCTCGGCAGGACTTTCACCTGCAAGCATAAGTCATACTTCAATATTATAATAAAATTTTCATATTTTTACAATTTAAGAACAGGTTTCATAGCTTGTTGAAAAATTCTTTTCTGTGACTTGACAGCATCATATTTTTACGGTAGAATAATAGTTGTTGTGGCGGTATAGCCAAGTGGTAAGGCACGGCTCTGCAAAAGCTTGATCGTCGGTTCAAATCCGTCTACCGCCTTTATACACCTATTTTATTAAGATTTATCCAACTAAAAAGCCCATGACATTGGGCTTTTTAATTTATTTAAAAACGTTTTTTAACAGACAAAAAGCTAAGAACTCTTTCTTAGCTTTTTCTTTATGCGACTTAGTTAAAACCGTATAAAATCATTAGGGTTAGCATGCTCATCAACAAACCAACTGACCAAAAGAAAGCATCTACTTTCCATTCACTCCATGGTTGTCCTTTACCAGAAAAACCACCTAACTCAAAGTGATGATGTAGGGGAGTCATACGGAAGATACGACGACCTTGACCATATTTTTTCTTAGTGTATTTGAAGTAAGCCACTTGTAACATCACTGAACTTGTTTCACAAACGTAAACGAAACCAATCAAAAGCAACGTCCATTCTTGATCAAGAGCAATAGAAATAGTCGCCAACAGAGCACCTAGGGCTAAACTACCAACATCTCCCATAAAAATTTTGGCGGGTTTTTTATTGTAAAGGAAGAAACCAAGTAGGCCACCAATGGTACTAAGAATCAACAGTAAAACATCATATTGTTTTTGTATCATAGCAATGATACCATAGGCAGCTAAACTAATGACAACTGAAATAGAAGCTAGACCATCCAAACCATCTGTCAAATTGACAGCATTAGAAAATCCGACAATCCAAAAAAGGACAAAGGCTAGATAAAGAATACCCAAATCTAGTTCCCAACCGAAGAAATTGAGCGAATCAGCACCACTTGGACGAACATAAACAATATAAAATAGTAAACCAGCTAAAATCTGAGCCAGCATCTTTTGTCTAGGAGTCAGACCCTCATTGATTTTCTTGAAGATTTTTAGGAAATCATCCAAAAAACCAACAATGCCATAAATAACAACGACCAGTAAAATGGCTAAAGGCTTAGCTAAATTTGTCCCTTGATTGAAAAAAAGTGTAAAGAACAAACTAACTAGAACCGTTGCTGTTAAAAATACTAAGCCTCCCATTGTTGGAGTACCCGCCTTAGCTATATGTTGTTTGACATCCTCATGCATCTGTTGGCCTGCAATTTTTTTCTTTTGGAAAAAAGCCATAAAATGTGGCATGGCTACCACTGTCAAAACGAAGGTTAATCCTCCTGCCATTAGGCTTACTAACATGTTATTCTCCTAACCTTATTGTTATTTTTTTAACCTTACTTATCAACTCACCTGGATTGACACTTTGCTTGGTCACTCGAGCTGAGGCAGATTGACTACCTTTATAAGTGATTTCAAGATTCAACCATTTGGCAAAGACTTCCACGTTTTGTCGCGTCCAACCATACATGTCTGGGAGATTTTCTAAATTACTCGTCAACAGTAAAATTTGTTGATTTTCATTAAGATTATTACCAATTTTGGTAGATACCTTGTTAATTTTACTACCTGTCCCTAAGACGATTGGTTGAACTAAATTACGACGTAGTTCATCCGCTGTATCACCGGGATTTTTACCGATAATTTCACCTAGTTTATAAGGTGTTTGATTTTTCTTACCGTTTGGCACAGCCTCCAAAATGGTATCTTTCATCAACACTGCTTCTTCTAAGACTGGATTGATCACATCACGCCAGAAAAGACCTGACCATTCTTTTGGTTGTTGAAGGGTCACATACATGACAAAATCTGGATTATCAGACGGAACCATGGCCACCACCGAATAAATATAATCTGTGGCTCCAGTCAAGTAACCCGAACCATCTTCTGCTGCAATCTCAGCCGTCCCAGACTTAACGGCAACGGATTGATTGCCAACTTGGATAATCGGACCTTCTGATTTTGAATAAAGCGTACCAAAATCTGGATCAGTACCAACCGTTACCATGTAATCACGAGTTTGCTTGGCTGCTGTTTCAGAAACTGGATTACCCACAACTTCTTTTTGTGCTGTTCGTGTGGTTTTCGTGTTTGGATCATAGATTTTGCTAATAAACTGTGGCTCTAGCATGATTCCATCGTTAGAAATTGCCGTAAAAGCTCTTAACATCTGAGTTTGGGTAACGGCAATCCCTTGACCAAAAGAACTCATGGCAATACTAACAATGTTATCTGATGGCAAAAGACCTGTTGCCTCGCTCCCCATTCCAAAACGTGTTGGGAAACCAAAGCGGAATTTAGCTAAGTAATTAAGCCACTGATCGTCACCCATTTTTTGCTCAAGAAGAGCCATACCGACGTTACTAGAGTAAGCAAATCCTTGAGCAAAGGACATGTAGCCCCCTGTTGATGTTCCGTCATTGATTGACCAATCTTGAATAGTTGCATCAATAATGGTCAATTTGGTATTGTCATAAATTTCATTTGGATTAAAGACACCGGCATCAATAGCTGAAGCTAGGGTCATGACTTTCATGGTCGAACCCGGCTCATAGTTGGTTTGATAAAGGGAACTACGCCAAGTAAAGTCCTCAGTTAAACCCTCTTTAGTATCCGCATTAAAGGTTGGTCGCTGGGTCGTTGCTAAAATCTCACCTGTCTTAGCATGAACCAATGTCGCACTGGCTTCCACCCCTTGTGCCTTGGATTGAAAAACATCCATCTGTGTTTCTAGATAGCGTTGAATTGGCTCTGAAATTGTCGTGTAAACATCTCGACCGTCTATGGCCTTACTCACTTGAACACCTGTTCCTAGTAAGGTATTGCCATTTTTATCTTTTTGATAAGTAATTTGACCGTCTGTACCTGACAAAATATCATTGAAAGCAGCTTCAAGACCAGTTGTTCCGACTAATTTTTTATTACCATTATCATCTTCTTGAGTTTGAGCTAAGCCGATAAACTGAGAGGCAAAGGTTCCGTTAGGATACATCCTACTGGTACTGGTTTCAAAAGAAAGCCCCTTAATATCAGCGGCTTCTGCAGCTTTTTTGATACTACTCATGGTGCTATAAGTCAGATTAGACCCCTTAATACCAAAATAAACTTGAACCAGACCTTCTTGATTGAGTTGTTTAAGGACATAATCCTTTTCCAATTTCAAATGCTTTTTGAAAATCTCAGCCACTTTGTCATACTGACTAGATTTAATAAATAATTCTTCGCCACTAGCTGTTACATAGTTTTGATCAAGAATGGCATACACCGTATAAGTAGTTGAATCCTCTGCAATCACATTACCATTACGGTCATAAATAGTCCCACGCTTAGCAGCAACTGTCTGGGTTCGCTGATAAACCTGCTTCGCCCCTTCTGATAAATCTACTCCAAATTTTTTATCGGTTCCAATAATTACGACAAAATTGATAATGAAGATAAAGAACATGAAAATGGCTAACAACATCAGGTTTTGCCCAACATGAACACGGTTTTCTTCTGGCGTTTTTCTATCTGTTACGACATAACGCAAAAAAAGATTTCGTAACTCTTTCATGCCTACTCCACCTTACCAATATTATCATGCTGGATACTCAAACCAGCCTCTGTCGCAATCTTTGAAATGCGATCAAAACGATTAAGCTCATTAACTTCTTGTTTAGCGTCATTCAGCTCAGTTTCTTTTTCGCTAATTTGATTATTCAAAATTGTTACTTCCTGCTGCAATTGTAGCATCCGACTTTGAAGATAGACAATGCTAATTGCCATCATCACTGCTGTCAATAC
Organism: Streptococcus sp. sy018; assembly: GCF_007859185.1. Classification (NCBI taxonomy): domain Bacteria; kingdom Bacillati; phylum Bacillota; class Bacilli; order Lactobacillales; family Streptococcaceae; genus Streptococcus; species Streptococcus sp. sy018. The sequence continues at coordinate 90,198 of NZ_VOHN01000002.1, forward strand.
AATTGATGCATAAAAAGCCTTTTCTATTCTTGATAGGGTACGGATATGAGCCTGTACTGCTTGTGACAAGGCTTCCTGCCGTTTCTCTCTGGTCATATGTCTTTCCTAATTCTCTCAATCACACGTAATTTTGCCGAATGAGCACGATTATTATCTGTCAACTCGGTTTGACTTGGCAAAATCGGTTTTCTTGTAATCAGTTGATACTGAGCCTGTAATTCATCAGGGATAAAAGGTAACCCTTTTGGAATATCAAGACGACTAACTTCTTTAAACAGTTGCTTAGTCAAGCGATCTTCCAAGGAATGAAAGGTGATCACTGAAATACGTCCACCGACTGCTAGCAAGTCCAAGGCCTGCTGCAAGGAATCTTCTGCAGCTCCCAATTCATCATTTACCTCAATACGAATAGCCTGAAAAATTTGTTTAGCTGGATGTCCCTTTTTCTTAAGCTCTTTAGCAGGTTTCGCCGCCTTAATCAATTCAGCAAGCTGAGTCGTTGTTTCAATCGGTGCTTCTTGACGAGCCTGTTCTATTTTTCTAGCTACCTGTTTAGAAAATTTATCTTCACCATAACGGAAAAAAATCCGCACTAAATCATGGTAGTCATAAGCATTGACTACCTCATAGGCTGTTAAGGTTGCATCTTGATTCATCCGCATATCCAAAGGAGCTTCCTGTTTATAAGAAAAACCACGCTCACCTTGGTCAAGCTGAGGACTGGAAACACCTAAATCATAGATGATTCCATCAATTTCATTGATACCATGTTGGGCAAGACGACTTGACAAATGCCTAAAATTGTCCTTAATAAAAGTCACCTGACCACGCTCAACAAATTTTTTTAATCTCACCTGAGCATGATCAATAGCTGTTTGATCCTGATCAAAACAATAAAGGTGACCTTGATCGCCCAATTGTGACAGTAAATACTCACTATGTCCTGCTCCCCCTAAGGTCGCGTCAACATAAATCCCATTTGGTTTAATCTCTAACTGATCAACCGTTTCATGTAGTAATACGGTTACATGATGAAAATCTTTTATCATAATTCTATTTTATCATATTTTAGTTATTTAATAAATCAAAAGAAAAATACCAGTCGCCTTTAGCGAACTGGTATTGAAAAGTTAGTGACTTATTCAGCTGGGCTAGCTTCAGTTTCAATAACTTCTTTTGTTTCTGCATTTAGAATATAGTGGTAACGTGTGCCATTGCTAACAAAGTCAACGTCAAATTGTTGAACACCATCTTCAGTTTCTAACTCGCTACCAACAACTTCTGCATCTGCTTCAGTAATACCTGCGTCAGCCAAAGCTGCTGCTACAAGTTTATCTTGATCTGCTGAAGATACTGTCGCTGTAGATGTTGATGCGTCTTCTGAATCAACCATCTCAGAAGCATTTTCAATCACTTCTCCTGTTTCAGCATTCAACGTGTACTCATACTCTTGACCAGCACTTGTGAAATCCACTTTAAAGACATTCACACCGTTTTCAACTTCTTTTTCAACTGAAGTCAAAACTGCATCTGCTTCAGAAATGCCGGCTGCTGCTAAGGCTGCTGCAAAAGCTGTGTCTTTAGTCAAAGTTTCTGTTGCCGTGCTTGCTGACGCATCAGTTGATGATGAGGCTGTCTTATCAGACGAAGATGATGACGTTGTTGATGAAGCAGACTTGTCTGATGAAGTTGATGCTTCTGATGAACTTGCTGAACTACTTGAAGAAGTAGTTGCCGTGTTGTTATTGCTACCGTTCAAAAATGAACCTGCACAAGTAGAAAGGCCTAGTAGAGCCAAGATAGCGACCACTGCCGCGACTAAAAGTTTTTTCATAATAACTTTATCTCCTTTTTTATTACTTAATTATTCTATGCTATCTTCAAAAACCTGTCAAGAAATTTGACCACAATAAAACTAGATTGATTCCCCAACCTAGTTTTATGATAAGTCTTAGTCTTTATCATCAAGCGAACGACCATGTAGGCCTTTTTCACGTTGAATTTGTTTTAATTTTTCTGGGGTCAAGTCATTGCCTTCTTCATCAACAATCTTAATCCCTTCGATATGATGACGGACGGCTCGACGATAGCCCTCGATATACTCCTCACGCAAGACTTTTTGTTCAGCCAATTCTGCCTCAGTCAAACCTTCTGCTTTCTTCTTACGGGCTAGTTCATTGATGCGATCAATTTTTGCTTGTTCCATCTTTTCTCCTACTTTGTATTTAGTTGGTTAAAGGCTGCCATTTGGCAAGCGTAACTGGCTAGACTAGCCAATAAGTTCAAACGATTGTTTTTGATAGCTTCATCATCAACCATAACCATGGTTTGATCGAAGAACTTAGTAATGACAGGACTCAGGCCAAATAACTGGTCTAGATTAGCTGCGACATCGTCAGTTAATTGTAGGTCTTGAATCGCTTGATAAAGTGCTTTTTCTGCCTCATTTTCAAATAATGCTGGCTCAACCGTTTGACCTTCTGCTTTTTCTGCCAAATTAAAGACACGAGCTAAACTTTCTACGGCTGCCTTGTAGTCAGTTTGTTCTGATTTTGCAAGCAAGGCTTTAGCGGTTGCAAAAAGATTGCTCACAATCAGACTTGAACTAGCAAGAACAGCTTCACGAATATCTTTTGTAATACCCTCATCTGCCATCAACCTATCCAAACGGGCTTTGATAAAGCTCATAACGTCGTCTTTATTCGCATAAGTCTGGGGTGAGAACGTGTTTTGATACAGGTTATTGACAAACTCTGCCAAATCAAGTTTCCACTCTTCTTGATCGAGAATCTTAACCAAACCTTGTGTCGCACGGCGAAGAGCATAGGGGTCATTTGACCCACTTGGAATCAAGCCCACACTAAAGAATGACAACAGGGTATCCAATTTATCAGCCACGGCTAAAATCGCTCCAAGCTGGCTAGCTGGTAATTCGCCATCACTACTTGTTGGCAAATAATGCTCACGAATGGCTTGGGCAACAGCCTTATCTTCACCTGCAAGTAGGGCATATTTTTCCCCCATCAAGCCTTGAAGTTCGTCAAATTCACCCACCATGCCAGTCATCAAGTCAAATTTATAAATGGCTGCTGCTCGCTCTAACTTGCTTTTATCTGTTTCAGACAAGCCCAATTCAATAGCCAACTTATCCGCAATCAAGCCTGTGCGTTTCATGTGCTCTGCCAGAGAACCAATCTTTTCATGGAAGGTTACCTTATCTAATTTTTCCACTAAATCGGCAATCGAAAGTTTTTGATCTTCACGCCAGAAAAACTCAGCATCTTCCAAGCGAGCTAGAAGCACTTTTTGGTTACCCTTAATGACATTTTCAAGATGTTCAGCATTACCATTACGAACTGAGATAAAGGCTGGCAAGAGTTGGCCTTTTTTATCACGCACGACAAAGTAACGTTGGTGATTTTTCATTGAAGTGACTAGAACTTCTTCTGGAACGTCTAGATATTTTTCATCAAATTGTCCTATAAAGGCTGTTGGGTATTCAACCAAGTTTAGCACTTCGTTTAGAAGGTCTTCATCAACGTCAACTTGAATGTCGTGTTTTTCTTCTAGGACTTTGATTTGATCAAGAATCATTTGCTGACGCTCAAGTGGACTTGCAATAACAAAAACCGAACGCAAGGTGTCTTCATAACGATCACTAGTTGGAATTTCTACGTCATGGCCAAGGAAGCGATGACCACGACTCACTCGACCACTCTTGATGTCAAAGAAATCTAAATCCAAGGCTTTGTCGTCCAAAAGCACCGTCAAGGTGTGAACTGGACGAATGTACTTGAAAGAATTAGATGCCCAAGCCATGCTGACAGGGAAACTCAAACTCTCCAACACCTTAGGGAGTTCTGCCAACACCTGCTCAACAGGCTGACCTTTTTCGGTCTTTGTCACATAGACGTAGTCTTCTCCCTTGATGGTTTCAAAACGAATATCGTCTATGGTCAAGCCCTTACCACGCACAAAGCCTTCGGCTGCCTTGGTAAAATGACCAGACGCATCAAGGGCAATCTTTTTCGCAGGCCCCTTAAAATCTTCTGTCAAATCACTTTGTTCATCTGCCAAACCGACAACACGAACTGCTAAGCGACGAGGCGTTGAAAAAGGTTCAATCTTATCAAATGTCAAACGGTTATCTGTTAGAAAAGTCGCCATGCGATTTTCAAGTTGTTCCATACTTGGCGTTACCACATAAGCTGGCAACTCTTCCAAGCCAATTTCTACTAATAAATTTTTTACCATGTTATTTCTCCTCTGCTAACAGTGCTTGACGTGTTTCGTCATCTAGTAAAGGATAGCCTAGGCGTTTGCGTTCTGCAACAAAGGTTTTGGCTACGTTGCGGGCTAGGTTACGAATGCGGGCGATATAGCCAGCACGTTCTGTTACTGATACGGCTCCTCTGGCATCTAAAAGGTTGAAGGTGTGCGAACATTTCAAGACATAATCATAGGCTGGATGCACCAAGTTTTCAGCCAGACAGTTCTTAGCTTCTTGCTCAAATTTTTCAAAATTAGATAGAAGCATGTCTTGGTCACTCAATTCAAAGCTATATTTTGAATGCTCATACTCTGGTTGAATGAAGATTTCACCATATTTCACGCCATCTGCCCACTCAATGTCATAGACAGACTCCACTTCTTGAATGTAAGACGCTAGACGCTCCAAGCCATAGGTCACCTCAGCAGTGACTGGCCCTGTTTCCAAACCACCAACCTGTTGGAAGTAAGTAAATTGAGTAATTTCCATACCATCAAGCCAAACTTCCCAACCTAGACCAGCAGAACCTGTTGATGGATTTTCCCAGTTGTCCTCAACAAAACGAATATCGTGTTCTAAAGGATTGATTCCCAACAACTCCAAACTTTCCAAGTAAAGCTCTTGGATATTGCTTGGACTTGGTTTCATAACCACTTGGAATTGATGGTGTTGATACAAACGGTTTGGGTTTTCACCATAGCGACCATCGGCTGGGCGACGACTTGGCTCTACGTAAGCTGCATTCCAAGGCTCAGGTCCAATCGCACGCAAAAAGGTGTATGGACTCATGGTTCCGGCTCCTTTTTCATTATCATAAGCTTGCATGAGCAGACAGCCTTGGTCATTCCAAAATTGTTGTAAGGTCAAGATAATCTCTTGAAAGGTTAATTTTTTAGACATAGTTTCCTCTTTCTATTGCTTTAATGTGGTGGCGATAGCTCGTTGACATCAACTTAGTAAACAAAGACCGTTATTAGACAAGAAAAACCACGCACTAGCCCCTGTTGATAACAGGGGCGTAGCAACGCGGTTCCACCCTATTTTATGACTTCATTTGTATTGATTAAAGCATTGAATCGCCACCATTTATTGGTCTCCTGTCTAGCTTCCACCAACCTAGACTCGCTTTGAGGGTTCAATAAAATCTCTTTCAACACCTTTTATCTTATCATAAATTGATTGGCCTGTCTAATCTTACTTATCTTGTGACCAAACTTTTTGACCATTGAGATAAGTTGCTTGCAAGGTCATTTCCTTGTTTAAGACGATAAAATCAGCAGGCAAACCGGCTTTGATTTGACCGCACTCATCTAGCAAGTTCAAGGATTTAGCTGGAACGTAGCTAGCCATGCGAATAGCTGTCACCACGTCTGCCAAACCCCACTCAACCACATGTTTGACAGCATCTTTGAGTTGCAAGATAGAGCCAGCCAAATTACCACCATCCTTTAATCTAGCCGTCCCAGCTTCAACACGAACAGGGAACTCGCCTAGCATGTAGTCACCGTCTGCCATACCACCTGCACTCATACAGTCCGTAATCAAAGCCACACCATCATAGCCTTTTTGTTGCATCAACAAATCACAAGCCTTAGGATGAACATGATGACCGTCACAGATTAGCTCGGCATAAGTATTTGGCAGATGATAAACAGCTCCTAACATGCCTAGTTCACGATGGTTGAGTCCTCTCATGCCATTATAAGCATGAACCCAGATAGAAGCTCCTGCCTCTACGGCTTTTTCTGCCTCGTCATAGGTAGAGTCAGAATGCCCCAAGGCTACTGTCACACCTTGTTCTGTCGCATATTTGACAAATTCGACTGTTCCTTCACGTTCAGGAGCTAGGGCTATTTTGGACAAAAGCCCTTGTGAACTCGCCAACCACTGATCCAATTCAGCAATACTTGGATTTCGCATGTAACTAGGATTTTGTGCTCCCTTATACGTTTCGGTAAAATAAGGTCCTTCAAAATAAAGCCCTTGAATTTTACTGCCCTGAACGGTATCTTTGGCTGTCACTACCAACTGACAAACCTTGTTCAAAGTGTCAAAATCAGCCGTTAGAGCAGTTGGTAAAAAGCTGGTCACCCCTGTTTCTAACAAGGACTGACTCATACGTTCTAAACTCTCTAGTTGACAATCCATGACATCGGCTCCTGCATACCCATGAATATGGGTATCAAACAAACCAGGAGCAATCACATAGCCACTATAATCTAAAATCTCAGCCTCTTCTGGCACCTGCTCTTGCCACTGACCAAATCGACCATTTTCAATCGCTAAAAAGCCACCGACTTTTTCTTCATAAGGGTAAATAAACCCATCAGCTTTGATAAACATGCTTACTCCTTTCATCAGAAAAACTTCTACAACTCACCATCTGATTCTGTTTGATTGGCTCTCAGTGAAAACTTATCTGGCACAGGATCCCAGCCACCTTTGACAAAGGGATGGCAGCGGCAAATCCTTACCAAGCCCATGACAAGACCCTTGATACCATGACGCTCAACTGCTTCAATCATATAGGCAGAACACGTTGGACGATAGACACATGAGGGTGGAAACAAGGGCGAAATCAAACGCTGATACGACCTAACCATATAAATGATTAGCGACTTCATTTGACCTTGTTGATGGCTGCATTATGTAGCTGGCTGATTTCTTTTTTATTCAAACGGCGAGATTGACCTGGGCGTAAGCCAGTCAAATCAAGCGTTCCAAAGCGTGTTCGTGACAATTTATCAACCAAAAGCCCTACACTTTCAAACATCTTTTTAACCTGATGATGACGCCCTTCATGGATAATCAATTCAACAACGGAACGATTTTTTTCAGGATCAACCTTAATGATTGAATAACGAGCTGGCTTGGTTTTTTTACCGTCAATTACCACACCACGAGTTAGGGGACGTAAATTGTCCTTGGTTGCAATACCCTTTAGGCGAGCCACATAGACTTTGTCAATCTCATTGCGAGGATGAATCATCTTATCAGTAAAATCACCGTCATTGGTCAAGATCAAAAGACCTGTCGTATCCCAATCCAAACGACCAACAGGGTAGATACGCTCCTTGACTTGAGGGAGTAAATCAATCACGGTTTGTCTGCCCTTGTCATCTGACACACTGGAAATGACTCCACGAGGTTTATTGAGCAGGTAGTACACCTTTTCTTCGTTATAAATGGGGCTACCACTCACTTCTACGACATCTCCAGATTTGACTTGAGTAGCTAAGTCAGTAATCACTTGACCATTGAGCGTTACCAACCCCTTTTTAATCAATTCTTCTGCCTTACGGCGACTGCTCACTCCGGCATGGGCCATATATTTGTTAATTCTCATCTTCTTTTCCTTATTCTTCTGCTAAATCTTCTGTATTAAAAAGCGAAATTGGCTCTTCCGTCACGGCTAAATCTGACACATCTATCAATTCCGATAACTCATTGATTCCCAAGTAATCTAGGAAATAAGCCGTGGTCCGATAGAGATTGGGACGACCCAAGACATCTTTTTTTCCAGCTTCTTCAATCAAGTTAAAAGCCTGTAACTTGCTAATGGCTCCACTCGAATTGACCCCTCTAATCGCATCTACTTCCACCCGAGTAATCGGTTGTTTATAAGCAATGATTGATAAAACTTCTAGACTAGCTCGTGATAGGCTTTGATTGATTGGTGTTTGGGCATAACGACCAAGTAAGTCTGCATGCACGTCTTTTGTGACCAACTTATAACGATTGGCTGAGAGTAACAAAGACAAACTTGATGTTTCGTCATTTTGATATTTGTCACTTAGTTGGTCTAGTTGTTGCAAAAGAGCTGAGGGAAGCACATCTAATAATTCTGTCAACTGTCTTAAACTAAGACCATCTTCTCCAGCCACAAACAAGAGTGCTTCTAAAGCTGCTAAATCATTTGCCATGTTCACTCCTTTTCCAAATAAATCTCACCAAAATTAACCGCTTGGCTAAAGGATAGCTGACCAATTTTTATCAATTCCAAACAGGCTAAAAATAAGGTAATCAACTCATTGACAGCTGTCGTTTGCGAAAACAATTGTGACAGACTCAGTTTTCTGGCTTGCGCAAATCTTTCTTCCAACCAAACCATCATGTCTTCAATCCGATAATCCTCAGCTTCAATCAAAGTATGACTAGTTTTAAATTCTTCCTGTTTTTTAGCCATAATCTTGGCAAAAGCAAGGTACAAATCTAGCGGTGTCTTATCTTGTTTCAAACTGATTTCTTCATGAATCAATTCTTGCTTAGCTTTTGAAAAATGACGGGATCGCTGCTCATGCTGGACAGCCAACTCTTGACTTAGCTCCTTAAAACGAGCATATTCTTCAATCTGACTCAAAAGTTCATACTCAGGCGTTTCTTCAACAGGCTGACTTTCTACCACCTTAGGTAGCAACTTACGACTCTTGATTAACATGAGCTGACTGGCCATCACCATGTAGTCACCAGCAATCTCTAATTTCAGTGTTTTCAACGTGGCTAAATAGGTCAGATATTGCTCAATCACTTCAACGATAGGCACATCATAAATATCCACCTCATACTTGGAAACCAAGTGCAAAAGCAAATCTAAGGGGCCTTCAAAATCTTTTAGTTTTATGTCCATTAGTGATAATACTTCTCCAGAGTGATGGGGGATTTTAGTCCTAGACGCTTGGCCAGGGTTGACAAATCAAGTCCTGCTGCCAGTTGCCGTTTGATGTATTCTTCACGCAAAGAATGAGCCGTCAGGCTTGTTAAACCCTTGTTTTTGAGATATGTCGTCAACACACGATGAAACCATTGCCGTGAATAGGGATTTCCCCCATGTTCAAAAACATAGGTTTGATTTTGCGGCAGGGAAAAATAAGTCAAAAATCGTTCAGACAAGGGTAAAATCCTCACCTGTTGTTTATTGACCAAGCGTAAAATTCTCAACTCAAGTTCAAACCATCCTACTTCCAAGGATAAGATCTGACTTGGCGTCAAACCAAGCTCTACAATAAATAGGGCTAACAGTTGACCAATGTCTTTCTCTTTTTCCTGATAAAGACCAGACAAGTCCACTTGCTTTGTCTCTTTACTTGGTTTTGGTAATTTTTCTTGACTGGTCAAGCGATAAAACGTTTGAAGTTGACCTGATTGATAAAGGTAGTATAAAAACTGATTAACAACAGACAACTTACGATTTTTAGCTGAAGCCTTGAGTGGTAATAAAAACTGCTCATAACGAGATAAGCTACTTCTATCAATCTGTTCAGCAACCACTTGGCAAAATTGGTCTAAATCATAAGCATAGGCCTGATAGGAATTTTTAGCCAGTTGTCGTTGCTTCAAAAACTGGGCAATCTCATTCTTGAGATGATTTTGGGCTAATGTCATAATAATGTTTGAAATCATGAAGCAGGCTATTTAAAGCCTTGAGAATGGATTTACGCGTAATAATCCCAACAAGGATATGGTCTTGTAAAACGGGCAGAAAGGACGCATCTACCAATTTGTGCATGACCTCTGTCAAATTAGCGTTCAAAGCCACTGTCGGTAGTTCCTTATTAACCATTAAGCCAATATTCAAATCAGCCATTTCTATCTCAGACAGCTCATGTTCTTTTTGATAGTGGATAATGTCTGACATGCTGATGGTGCCAACATAAATTTTATCTTTAGTCATGACTGGTACGCGTGAAAAACCGTTATTGCTCAACAAGAGCAAGACATGCCCCACATTATGCGTGTCAATAAAAAGGGCCAATTCTTCTTCTGGCGTCAGATAGGTTTCCATATGAGCCAATAAAAATTCTTCAAATTCTTTTGCAATCATCGTTGAAATTCCTTTGATAAAGGAGCATAAAGCTGGTGATTCAAATCAAAAAAATCCACCTTAATCTTATCTCCTGTCACCTCAATCTTAGCATAAAGTTTTTCTCTAACCTCTCCACGAGGTTGCTCAACACTGCCAGGATTAACAAAAACAATCTGCCCTTCCTGCCAAGCACTCGCCTGATGCAGATGACCATAAAGACAAATGTCTGCTCTTTCTTCTTGAGCCCATAGATTCAAACGATCCCAAAATAAGTTAATCAAATGATGATGACCATGAGTTTGAGCTACCCTTAACCCATCAAAATCCGTCACCAAACGTTCCGGATAATCTCCGCCATCACAGTTTCCACCAACGACTTGAATCCCTTCCCATAAGGGCAAGTTGCTAGGTAGTTCCGAGTCTCCATTGTGGAAAATAGCGTCCACCTTACCTTGATAATAATCTTTGATACTTTGCACAACGGCTTTATTGCCATGAGAATCACTCATCACAATTAGAGTGTAAGTTGCCATTTTGGAAAGACCTCCATTAGTTTTTTCACAGCCTGCCCACGATGAGATTGCTGATTTTTTTCTGTAGCTGATAATTGAGCGGCTGTTTGCCCTGTTTCTCCCACCAAAAAGATTGGATCATAGCCAAAACCATTCTCCCCCTTTGGTCCAAAGGCAATATAGCCCTCCCACTCGGCTGACACGACCAAACTGTCACGCTCTGGTACTGCAACAACCAAAGTGGTGTGAAATTGAGCTGAACGTCGCTTCAAGTCTGTAATCACAGCTAGTTCATGTAAAAGTTTAGCATTATTAGCCTGATCATCAGCACCTTGACCAGCAAATCTAGCCGACCAGACCCCAGGTAAACCGCCTAGCAGATCAACCTTTAGGCCGGAATCATCAGCCAAGACCATTTGACCAGTCAAATTGGCAATGGTTTCAGCTTTCAAACGAGCATTTTCTTCAAAGGTCATCCCAGTTTCTGCCACCTCAGGTAGATCAGGATAATCATTGAGATTCTGTACAGCTATGCCCAAAGGAGCAAACAAGTCACGGAATTCCTTGGTTTTGCCCTCATTACGAGTTGCAATTAAGAGATTACTATCCAATCCCCTTGTTTCACCAGCCAATAACTCTGACAGCTTGACCGTTGACTTAGCCGGCTGAATCCATAAAATCTTATCTTGCTCGGAGATGACCATTAACCCCTTAAAAGAAGTCAAAGTCAACTGACGTCCTTGCTCTTGATTGAGCATATCCAAGATAAACTGAACTAAAGCCAAGTTTGAGGATAGTTTGATGACAAACAGATCATAAGCAACAGAAGATTCTTCTCCCAATAAGATATGGTTTAAGTTATCATACATCGTTTTTGGATAATCAACAAAAGAATGGATTGAGGGACCTGCAACTCCCCATTTGGCAACAAACCAGTCTTCTTCTGTCTTATACTCATATAATTTTTCACTCATAGATCAACATGCTCCACATTTATCTCGATTTTTAACCAATTTTCAGCAATTTCTTTGAAAATTTTAGCACTGGCCGTCGTATAAAAACGGTGATTGGGTTCTCCCTCTTGCCAACTGCGATTTAGTTGGAAATAATTCAACAAAACCGACACATCACGAATACATTCTGCTCCACTATCAATTAGACTTACCCCATCTCCTACTGCTTCTTGAATAAGCGGTCTTAACAAGGGATAGTGTGTACACCCCAAAACTAAGGTATCCACTCCTTGATCAATCATCGGAATCAAACTTTCATAAACCACTTGTCTGGCTAAGTTAGAACTAATTTCATTGGACTCAACCAAGGGAGCAAATCGCGGACAAGATAGGCTCATCACCTCTGTTTGTGGAGAAAGTAATTGGATTTTTTCACGATAAATATCTGATTGAATGGTCATAGGTGTGCCAATCACTCCGATTTTACCACCTTGATTGGTCTGAATAGCAGCACTTGCTCCAGGTAAAATAACCCCGATAACAGGTATGTCTAATTTTGCCTTAATGTCTTCCCAGACAACAGCAGTTGCTGTATTACAGGCAATAACGATCATTTTAACATCTTTGGTTAAAAGAAATCTAACCAAGTCCCAAGTAAAGTCACGAATCTGTTCAGCAGATCTAGGGCCATAAGGTGCCCTAGCCGAGTCACCAATATAGACAACCTCTTCTTGAGGTAGCTGCCTTATCAACTCTTTCACTACCGTTAGACCACCCACGCCAGAATCTAAAAAACCAATCGGCCGATTATCCATAGGACCTCCACTTTATGTCTTACTTGCTACTACAAAGAAAGAGCAGAAAATCCCTTCCCTGCTCCCCATCAGTTATTTTTTCTTAGCCTTTGTTTTAGCAGCTTGTTGTTGCTTGTTCATTTGACGGACAACTTGTTGCACCTTAGCTTCACTTGGTTTTTGACCCATTTGGCTCATCATGGTACGAATCACATCAGCATTAAGTGGTGGGTTTTCTTCCAAATATTTTTCCATTTGCTTACGAGCGATAAAGGTTCCACCTACAAGCCCTCCAAAAAAAGCAATGATTACAATTACAATCCAAAGAAATGTTGACATCTTTTCTCTCCTAATTTTTTTACCAACCCATTATATCAAAAATTCAGTAAAATAACAAAATTTATCTCCAAACAAAATCACTGGAAGCATCTTCCAGTGACTATTGTTTATTAAACATCAATCATTTCTACCCATAATACGCAACAGGCTGAGAAACAGATTGATAAAGTCTAAATAAAGGCTTAGAGCCATCGAAATCGCCCAACCATCTGTTACTTGTCCTTGTTGTTGAAGGTAAACACGTTTAATCAATTGATTGTCATAAGCAATCAAGCCAGAAAAAACAAAGACAGAGATAATACTCACCACGTAAGACATCAAACTGCTAGCAAAGAAAATATTCACCAAGCTAGCAATCATAATACCAATTAAGGCTGCCATCATCGCCTTTCTCATGCCAGACAAGTCTTTTTTAATGGTAAGACCAAGAACGGCCATCACCATGAAAACAAGAGCTGACGATAATAGAGCTTGAAAAACTGTTGCTTGAGCGTAAGCTAACAACATAAAGCTCATGGTAAAACCATTTAAAGCAGAATAGCCCAAGAAAATAGGTAGAGCCATTGGAGTATTTTTACGAGCTGCCCCACTAGCAATAAAAACAAGAGCAACTTCAAGAAACATCCCCCCATAATAAAGCCAAGAGTAGTTTGTCAAAATCACTTGCATATTGGCAGGGAAAACATACAGCATTAGTCCTGCCACTGCTGCAGACAAGCCTATTCCCATGCCAACTAAACCATAAATTTTGGCATAAAAAGCAGCCAAGCCGGTATCTGTTTGTGTATAAGTAACGGTTTGATTCATCTTACTTCTCCTAAAATTTTACTTTTTCAATATTCTTGGTCATTTTTTAGCCAAGTATTTTCTAAAAGGAGTTAGGGCCTCCTTAACTGCCCAATATTTATCAACCATGGTCACAATATAGCTTTCCTTATAACGAGGAAAAGCCAGCGTTGCTCCCCACATGTGCTTCAAGATAATATCTTCTTCACGTTTGTTGAGATTGATGAGTTTTCTAGCATTGCGAACAGCAATTCGAGGATGAACCCAAGCATGACTTTTATTAAATTTTGTCACTCGCCAATCATAATAAAAGAAATCATGCAAAAGGCCACCACGAGCCGTACTTTTCGCATCCCAACCAAATTTTTTAGCAATTTTATAACTCGTATAGGCAACGTTAATCGAATGCTCTAATCGTGTCGAGTGCTGATGTTGGACAATCGGTGCCAACTTTTGAAATCTCGGATGAGCAATCAAATGACCCACGTAGTCCATAAATTCTCGATCTTTTTGATAATTTTTTGTCATTATTAAACCTCTGTCGCTAATTTTAGTCTATCGGTCTTAAATAAAACTAAACATCAAAATGCCCGCAGCAACAGCTACATTCAGACTTTCTGCTTGACCAGGCATATTGATATGGACTAGAAGATCGGCTTGAGTTGCCATTTCTTGCGAAATCCCTTGACCTTCATTGCCAAAAACCAAAGCAAAATTACTCAAGTCAGACAGACTGCGATAATCCACGGATTTTTTTGACAAGGTTGTTGCTAGGCAGGTTACACCACTTGCTTGCATTTGGTTAAGATAAGTCAAGACATTCCCTCGATAAATGGGAAGATGAAAATGACTACCCTGCATAGATCGTAAGGTCTTAGCATTATAAATATCAGCTGACTTTTCTGAAATAAAAACTGCATCAAAACCTGCGGCATCAGCCGTTCGTACCATTGTTCCTAGATTACCTGGATCTTGGACATCTTCCAAAATCAGATACTTACCTTTAAACTGACTTGGGGGCATCATATTAGGTAGAGCTATTTCCGCCACAATACCTTGAGGAGTTGGCGAGGTTGACAAGTCTTTAAGAATTTCGGGTGAAACAAGAATCAGTTGCCCCTCATAGTCTCTTAGCTGGCTAATTTGATCAGCAACAACAAATACCCTGAGAATTTCTGCCTTCGCCCGCACTGCTTCTTCAAATAAATGCCAACCTTCAATCAAATAAGACGATTGGCGATGTTTTTTTTGTAATAATTTCTTGGTTTGCTTGATTAAAGGATTAGCCTTTGATGTTATCTCAATCATGTTTACATTATATCATATTTAAGACCAAGCTATGTTATAATAACATTAACAAATCAAAGGAGAACATCATGCACAAACTACGTCTCTTAGTTTCTGGTCGAGTTCAAGGAGTCGGCTTTCGCTACGCTGTTCTTGGACTTGCTTTAGAACTAGAAGGAATCACTGGTCGAGTCTGGAATAATAGTGACGGTACGGTTGAAATTTTAGCTCAATCTGACAAGCCTCAACTCCTAGCCAAATTTACCCAAGAAATCCGGAAAAATCCTTCCCCCTTATCCAAGGTCACTTATGTGGATGTGACTACAGCCAATTTTTCTTCATTCAGCGATTTTCAAATCATTTCTTAAATTCCAACTAAGGAACTATTGAGAAATTTAATAAAAAAAGGTAAAATAAAGGGTATCTTAAAAATCGAGGAAATGATAGTGAACAAAAAACAAAAACGATTACTCCAGTCAGGACTCGGCCTGAGCCTTCTGTTTCTTTTAGCTGGCTGTGTCCAACAAAAAAATGGTGTCCCAACAGGAGAAGGTTGGGTCTATAACCTACTAGTTGAACCTATGGGACGCTTTATCCAGTATTTTGCTAATGATATGGGACTCGGTTTTGGCATTGCCATTATTCTTGTCACCATTGTTGTGCGTTTTCTAATTTTACCACTAGGACTTTATCAAAGTTGGAAAGCGAGCTACCAGTCTGAAAAAATGGCTTATCTCAAACCTATCTTTGAGCCTTTGCAAAAACGCATGCAAGAAGCAAATACCCAAGAAGAAAAATTAGCTGCCCAAACAGCCTTTATGGCTGCCCAGCGTGAGAATGGCGTTAGCATGCTGGGGGGTATCGGCTGTATGCCACTCTTGATTCAACTACCTTTCTTTTCTGCTCTTTTCTATGCTGCTCGCTTTACTGAAGGTATTGCTGGAAAAACATTCCTTTGGTTCCGACTTGACCAACCAGACTTGATTTTGGTCTTAATTGTCGGTGCACTGTACTTTGCTCAATCGTGGTTATCTATGCAAGGCATGCAAAATATGTCACCTGAACAAGGTAAACAAATGCAAACCATGATGTATATGACGCCTCTAATGATGGTCATGATGTCATTTAGTATGCCAGCAGGGGTGACACTTTATTGGTTTGTCGGTGGTATTTTCTCAATCCTCCAACAACTCATTACCATGTATATTCTTAAACCTAAACTTCGCCAAAAGGTAGAGGCAGAATTTGCTAAAAACCCACCAAAAGCTTACCAAGCTCCAAAGACGCGTAAAGATGTGACACCACAAATGACACAAGCTATTCATCAACCAAGCAATCGTAATGCTGGTAAACAACGTAGCAAACGCTAAGATAAAAAGCTATCTAAATTAGATGGCTTTTTTAATAACTAAAAAGACTAAAACCTAAGGGCTTCAGTCTTTTTGATTAAGTTGTTTTAATCACACTAACAATTTCTAATTGGTAGGCTCCACCTGGCGCTTCAATCTTAGCCACATCCCCAACTTTTTTACCAATAAGGGCTTGAGCTACAGGGCTTTCATTAGAAATTTTCCCTGAAAAAATATCTGCACTGGCAGCACCAACGATTGAGTAGGTTACTTCTTTACCACTATCCAGTTGTTTTACCACAACGGTTCGACCAATAGCTACCTCATCCTTTGCAACCGCATCACTATCGATAATTTCAGCATAACGAATCTTGGTTTCTAGAGTTGAAATTTGATCTTCCACAAAAGCCTGTTCATCTTTTGCTGCATCATACTCACTATTTTCTGACAAGTCACCGTACGAACGAGCAATTTTAATTCGTTCAACAACTTCAGGACGACGGACAAGTTTTAGTTCTTCCAGTTCTTTTTCTAGCTGTTCTTTTTCAGCTAGGGTCATTTGATAGGTTTTTTCTGCCATAATATTTCATTTCCTTTTCTGATTTTTTATTCTTCAAAAACCAAAGAGCAGCAGGGCAACCCCTACGCTCTTTTTATGGTTACTATTTTGTCATTAGTTTAACTGACTATTGACATATTTTTCAACATTAGCTGAATGTTCTTCATAAGTTTCAGCATAATAAACACTACCAGTCTTAACATCTGCTACAAAGTAGAGATAATTCGTATTGGCTGGAGCAATGGTTGCTTTAATCGCTGATAAGCTTGGACTATCTACTGGCCCTGGCATCAAACCTGGATTTTGATAGATGTTATAAGGCGACGCAATACCAGTATCGATTGCAGCGTCTTCTGCCAAGGTCGTTTTTTGACCGAGTTTGCCCATAGCATACAAGATAGCGATGTTACTTTGCAAAGGCATGTTTTCAGCCAAACGATTATAGAATACGCTAGCAATCATCTTACGATCGTCATCTGTTGAGCCTTCTTTTTCAACCAGAGAAGCCAGTGTTAAAACTTCATTGACGGTCTTACCAGAAGCGACAATCTGATCATAGTAAGGCGATAGTTGACTATCCATCGTCGCAATCATGTCCTCAACAACTTCTTCCAAGGTTGTTTCTTCATAGTAGTTATAAGTCGCTGGGAAAAGATAACCTTCCAGTTGGTAACGAGCATCTGTGGTTGATGGCAAGTCAGCTAACAAATTCGGATATTTTTGCACCATTTTATTGATAAAGCTACTATCTGTCATCAAAGCAAGAAAATCTTCCTTGCTAAATGGTGTTTTGTCTGTCGTGTCCTTGGTATTGGCATTACTAGTAATCGCTTGAGCAATCTGATCAATGGTGTAACCTTCTGTGACCAAAATTTTACCAAGAGCTGGACGAGTTGGTTCTGCTGTCCCACCTTTTTGTAGTTCTGCTACAATTTCATCTAAAGACATACTCTTTTGAAGATTGTAATAACCACTTTGGAAGTTGGTATAATTACGAAACTTGGTATAGTAATTAAAAATTGTTCCACTCTTAATCACACCAGATTGTTCTAAAATCTGACCAATCATCTTGTTACCAGAACCTGATGGAATTTCAACCTGAACATAGTCAGTTGATGTTTTATCAGCCGGATTGATACCTGATTGAACATAACGATAACCAAAGAAAGCCGTGATTAACAAGACCAACAAAATAGCTGCAATCAAGCCACGAGAAATACGTCTGGCCAAATGGTCTGTTCGTTCCTGTTTACTTAAATAAACAGGTTCTTCTTCAAGGACATCCTCATCTTCAAAGGCAACGACTTCCTCTTGCTCCACCATATCGTCTCTATTTGAACTTGAAAAAATCTCAGGATTTGTTTGTGCTTCTGGTGCCAAGCCCAGTCCGTGATTAGTTGATACTTCTGAAGCAGATAACTCTTCTTCCTGTAAATCAGCTAGACCGACCAAATCAGATAGATTTTGTGTCTGAACTAACTCTAACGGTTCATCTTGTGGCACAAATTGAGAGAAGTCTTGATCTCGATTGAAATCAATCGTTTCTGAAAGATCTGGTTCAAGTTCAACCTGCTCCATCTCTTGGTCAGTCACTAAGTTTTCAACACGAATATCCTCAAGGGCAGCCTGTGCTTGACGCTCTAACTCTTCCCTTTCTTCTGTTGTTCGTAGTTCTTCTAAACGTTTTTGTTCTTCATATTCTGCTAAAAGCTGAGCTGTGCGTTTGGCAGCTTCTTCTGCTTCTAACTGTTTTTGTCGTAGTTCTTCTTCTCGAATCTTACGCAAACGATTGGCTTCTTCCAATTCAGCTAAAATCTGTTCTTTGAAAGAGCGGCCTGTTTGAGCTTTTGGCTTATCATTATCAGTCAAATTCTCAACCTCCCATTTTTATCAAAGGCCATTATACCTTAAAAATCAAGGAAAATCAAGCAGGAGCATACCAAACCAGATTATACCATTGATAACCACCTAAATTTGACGTGTTTGATTCGCCCTCGTCAACAAAACCATTCATGACATAATAACTAATTAAATGGTCATGACAGGTTAAACTCAGCCCTTGGCGATCTTGGGCCACTGCCAAATCTTTCATTGTTGCTAATAGGCTACTGCCAATCCCTTGCCCTTGATGACTTTTAGCTACCGATAAGGCACTAATGATGAAATAACCACCATCAACTTGATTGGGAACTGCTCCCATAAAAACGTCATCTTTCAGATATTTATCTTGACGAGCATGAGCCGTAATATAACCCACCACTTGATTATCTATTTCTGCTACTAGAAAACTATCGCTGATCGTTTTAATCTGCTCACTCATAGCTGTTTCTGTAATGGCCTCATCAGGTAGAAAATTCTCTCTTTCCAGAAACATTAAACGCTCTAAATCGTCTAGCCTAACTTGTCTAATCTGCATAACCATATCTTATTATTGGGTATTCGTTGCCAAGCTAGACACCAATTGTTCAAAGGCATGTTCATAGGTTTGAATATCACCTGCTCCCATAAAGACATAAACGGCATTGTCATGTTTCAAAAGAGGTGACACATTATCAGCCGTGATGATTTGAACGGGTTTTGTGATATTAGCGGCCAAATCATCAATCTTAACTTGACCATTATCCACCTCACGCGCTGACCCATAAATTTCTGCCAAATAAACTGCATCTGCATCATTAAGTGCAGCTGCAAACTCATCTAACAAGGCAATCGTACGAGTAAAGGTATGAGGTTGGAAAATAGCCACAACCTGCTTAGCTGGATATTTTTGGCGTGCAGCGTCTAAGGTTGCAATGATTTCTGTTGGGTGATGAGCAAAATCATCAATAATGATTTTATCATTAACAATTTTTTCTGTGAAACGACGTTTTACGCCTGCAAAGGTTTTAAGATGTTCAGCTACTAGGCTCATGTCAAACCCTGCAATATATAGGTTACCAATAACCGCCGTGGCATTCAAAATATTATGGCGACCAAAGGCAGGCACATGGAAGTTACCCAATTCTTTTTGACCATAACGCACCTTGAAATCCGATCCATTAGTCGTTCTAACCAAATCATAGGCGATAAAATCGCAATCCTCTTCAAAACCATAATAGTAAATAGGAGCATTAGCCGTCAAACGACGCAATAGTGGATCGCCACCAAAGATAAAGAGACCCTTAGTCACTTGTTTTGCATAGTCATCAAAGGCATTAAAGACATCATCCAAGCTCGTGAAATAATCTGGGTGATCAAAATCAATATTGGTGATAATGCTGTACTCAGGATGATAAGGTGCAAAATGACGCTCATATTCGTCTGATTCAAAAACAAAATACTCACTATTGGCTGAACCACGACCAGTTCCATCACCGATAAGATAAGACGTGTCTGTAATATTCTTCAAAACATGGGACAACAAACCAGTCGTTGAGGTCTTGCCATGTGCTCCTGCCACACCTAGACTGGTGAATTGACGCATGAATTCACCTAAAAACTCATGGTAACGTTTGAAGGGAATACCTTCTTTAATCGCCTTAGCTAGTTCAATGTTGTTATCTTCACGAAAGGCATTACCGGCAATCAATTCTAAATCAGCAGTAATGTTCTCTTCAGCAAAAGGTAGTACCGTAATGCCTGCTTCTTCTAAACCATATTGGGTGAAGTAGTACTTGTCCACATCGCTTCCTTGCACCTTGTGGCCCATTTGATGCAACATCAAGGCCAGGGCACTCATACCAGCCCCTTTAATCCCAATAAAGTGATAGATTTTTGTCATGATTTTCTCCTCATTTTTTACTCATCAAATCGTGTCAAATTCAATTCTTGTGCCACCTGACGCTCTTTTTGAACTTGATTCATCGTTCTATTATAAATTTGACTGGTTTTCAAAAAGTCATAATTATTTTTTTTCGGTTTATTCTTGCTAGAAAGATTTTTAGGTTCTTGATAAACAGTTGGCAACTCAGCCAAGATATAATCTGTCTGATGCAAGACTTGTGCTAGTTTACCCAAGGTTGTTAAGGGTTTTGTTTCCTTAGCCTTGTCTAAAGACTTAACACTTGATGTAAAACTTGACTTGGGTGCTAATTTAAGCTCCTGAGCCATCATGGTCTGACGTTTTTTTCTAACATCTTCCCTAGCCTGTTGACGCATGGTTTCCAAATAAGTACCATTTTTATCATCAGACAAGTTGACCTGTTTTGTCATCTGCACTGGCTGCTGATTGACCACTGGATTGCTATCATACTTTTCCATATAACTGCCGTGAATTTGACTGATTAAATCTTCCTTTTCATATAAATTCATGGCAGGGGCTGGTGTGATAATCGGTTCATTATCTGCCACCAAGGGATAGGATCTTTTTTGTTTCATCAAGAAAACCTCCTTTCTATGCTTGTTTATTATACCCTAAAACCAAGTTTTTTTCAAAGCCTTCTTGACTGAGAAAAAGAACGGCTCTTGACCATTCTTTCAGCTAATCCAGCCCTAAAATTTGCTTGATTTCAGCCAAACTTAGATTAGTTTTACTATCTTGACCATCTAGGACTGTTGTAATCAGATGACGCTTACGGTCTTGTAAAGCTAAAATTTTTTCTTCAATACTTCCTCGGGTTATCAAACGATAAACCGCTACAGGTCGTTCTTGTCCCAAACGATGTGCACGACCAATCGCCTGCATCTCAACGGCAGGATTCCACCATAAATCTACTAGAATTACCGTATCTGCCCCTGTTAAATTAAGACCTACCCCACCAGCTTTTAAGGAAATGAGAAAAACATCTCTTTGACCCGCATTAAATTGTTGGGTCATGTTTTGTCTTTTATCTGACGGGGTTGACCCTGTCAACTTAAAACTACTCAAAGACAAGTCTTGAAGAAGGCCCTCAATAATGTCTAGCATCCCCTTAAATTGAGAAAAAATCAAAACACGTCGTTGGTTTTTCTTTAACTGTATGAGCAGTTCGATTAGGCTATCGATTTTACCACTAGAACCTTGATAATCCATAAAAAGCGCTGGGGTATCACAGATTTGACGTAACCTCATCAAACCTGATAAAATTTCCATTTTTTTAGCTTGAAATTCCTGAGTCGAGGTGTGTGCAACCTGATCTTGCATTTGCCTTAATTGTGCCAAATAGATGCTTTTTTGCTCATCAGCCAATTCGTTATAATGTGTAATTTCAATCAAGTTTGGTAATTCTGGCAAGACATCTTCTTTTTTTCGCCGCAAAATAAAAGGAGAAATTCTTGTCGCAACCATTTGAGCTGACCAGCTTAAAAACTTAGACCGACTAGGCAAAAGCCCTGGCATAACAATTTGAAAAATAGACCAGATTTCCAACAGTTTATTTTCAATTGGTGTTCCAGACAAGGCAAAACAACGTTTGACTTCAAATTGACGCAACTGTTGTGCTAGTTTACTCTGATTATTTTTCATCATTTGAGCTTCATCCAAAATCAAATAATCAAACTGCTTGGCTTGATAAGTCAAAACATCCTGACGAAAGGCAGAATAACTGCTGATAATCACTTGATGGCCTTCAGCAATAATCTTATCTCGCAAGGATTTCGGACCATAAGCCACTGCCACATCTACGTCTGGAGCAAACCTTGCCCATTCTTCCTGCCAATTATAAATCAAGCTAGACGGTGCAAGAATCAAAACCCTTGTATCTGCAGTCATGCGAGAGGTCAAAAAGGCAATGGTCTGTAAGGTTTTTCCCAAACCCATATCATCTGCCAAGATACCACCAAACCCATAACGATCAAGCATACTTAACCACTTAACCCCAATTTGCTGGTAGTCACGTAAATTCGCCTTGATGTTTAATTCAGGTAATTCCAATTCTTCTGGATGCCTTAAATCATAGGCCAACTGTTCAAATGGTGCTGAAAAATTCACGCGCGACATGGACCGAGTTAGACTTTCTAGTTGAAAAGCACTTAAAATAGGAAGGCTCAATTTCCCCGGCTCAATCGTTTCTACTGATGTAACTTGCAAGGCTTGACTAATTTTCTGCGTCATGTCATCAAACTCAACCAGTTGACCTGATTGATTGATAAAAAAAGACTCATTTGCCAAGAGGGCTGACATGGCTAACTCAACATCATCTTCGGTAATACCTGTAAAATCAAAGGAAATTGCAAGTAACCCTTCTTGATAGTCAATTAAAACGTTAGGGGCAAGTTCTTTTTTTCGCCTGTCCAAATCTTCTGATAATCTTACCAGTCCCAATTGTTGTAATTGTGGTAAGGTTTGATGAAAAAATTGATGCAAATGAGATGACCTTAATGGTGGATGATAGGCGGTAAAATCACCAATAAAACCACATGCCTTAATCGTCTGAAAAACTGCCTTTTCATGTTCAAAATGACTGGTAAAAGGCAACGCCGACAAGTCTTGACGATTATGAACCACTGCTTGACCGTAATCAAAAACCGTTCTCAACACAAGACGACCATCATTTGCTATATCCAAATCAAAACTTGGCACAAAATCCTTAATCACAAATTCTTCTGGTGCAATTACCTGACCCAAACTTTGAAACGCCAATAGACTAGCTGCCAGTTGAGCCTGTTCTGATTTTAGAAAACTAATCATTCTCTTTTTGTCATCTATCACAGGCAAACTCTGTATTGCTGTCAATAGACGCATTTGCTTATTATTTAGACGATAAAAAGTTCCTTGATGCCACAAGTATTCCTTATCAAAAAACAGTTGGTCTGTCAATGCTTCACAAATCAGCTCAATCTGATTTTCTTGATTATTTACCTTAAAGAGATAAAATCCATCATTTCCAGTCAACTCAGCAAAAGTGATTCGACTATAGTTGATCTGATCCATTTCTAAAGAAAAATCGTACAAGTCTGCTAACAAAAGCAACCCCTGTTCAAAGACACTAACAGGCAAACTAAGGTGACGCGCTTGATTAGGAAAATAATAGTCCAATAATACAGACTGACCTTGTGGTAGTAAGCGCCAAAGAAACTCAATTAATCGTTGACTTGCTTGATCAAAGTTTTCCAAAGACAAAGGCTCAAAATACTGTTTGCCAAGTTGATAATGCGATTTTCGACGAAGACCTTGCAAAAAACTTTTGATATCACGAATAATATATTGACGGTTATCTGGTAAACGATTGATTTTCAAAGTCCACCAAAAATCAGAAGAATAAGGATTGGGCTCGCCAAATGCTGACAAGCGATAATCCCTCTCACTATCTTGAGTCAAGTCCAGCTGATCCAAAAATAATTTACCAAGTGATGCTACCACTTCTACGGGCTCTGGAATAGATTTTTCTTGCTCTACAAGATGTTGGAGCAATTTATCATTTTTAAGTGCATGTTCCACAGCTGCTAGATGTTGACAATATTGTTTTTGTAAAAAACAATCACATTGACAGTGCGTCTCGCTCTCTTGTGAAGAAAATTGAAGGGCTACCTGATCCACTTGAAACAATAAGCTTTTCGCTTCTTCTTTTTCAAACGTCACTAAACCTTTCTCATAAAGAGATATCCCTTCATTTCTCACACGACTCGGAATCATTCGCACCATAGTTTACAGTCCTCCTTATCCCTTCATTATATCAAATTTCTCTTTCTTTTACTGAAAAATCCAGTCAATACTCCAGACACAAAAAACCAGACTTGACGAACACAAGTCTGGTTAGTGTTGAATATAGATTTTTAGTAACCACCTCCTTGATTTAGCGTGTTGGAACATAAGTGAGTTTGTCACCATTTTCAGCTAAGAACTGCTCCAATTCACTATCTGGGATGCGTCTCATATAGAGATTTGAGCGAATGGTATCATCATCTTCACGACAGGTTGATAACACCAAATATTTATCTGTTGGCTTGACTACGGCTCCTTCTTTTTTGCTGACTGCATCTGTAGCCACTGCATTCAGCTGCTCAGCAAACGATTCTTCACTGTCAAAAGAAGTTCGATAAAAAGCAGTCGTTTCTGGAACGATAATAAAGAACATCGCTTCATAGTAATACTTCCGCTCTGCCGTTTCAAGAACAAGGTAACGATTCTGATCAAAGAAAGTTTGATCTTCATAAAAATTAACATCATTAAACATACGATTATCTGGCACCTGGCTACCTCTAGCATGTCCAAACAACCAAGTCAAACTGTCATTCCAATCCTTATTATTATCCGTATCCATAAAAACAGCTCCCATTAACGGTTCATTGTTACCCTCAAATGTCTTATCCAGATAGGTGGCATTATCGCCTGTCTGGACGACTGGTTCGTCTAATTTCGTTCCAGGAGCATAGATATAACCAATCACTTCAGGGTTGATGACTGAAAGAGCATCAAAACGTTCCTTCAAATAAGCTTGCTCTTCTGCACTTGGTTGATAAGTGACTTGATTGGTTGTTATCTGTGCTGGTGTGTCTTGAGAGCTAGCAACATTAGACACTGGATTTTTAACACCAAAGGCAAACCATGTACCGATCGCTACAGCCACAACCAATAAGCTTGCTAATAAGTATTTGAGTTGCCTGTGCTTTCTTCGTTCATTTTGATAAAACATATTATCCTCCATTATTTAATAAAGAAAAGGCTATTCTATCGAATAACCTTTAACCTTACTTCGACAGCAAATAGATTATTTTACTGCTGATGTTTTTGGCAATGTTTTCTCACCAGATTTCGCTGCAGCTGCTGGCGATACTTTTGCTGAACTTGATTTACCAGAAGGAGCAACTGCTGAACCAGCTTTAGATGAAGCAGCTTTAGCTACTGTTGCTGATTTCTTATCTGATTTAGCAGACTCTTTTTTATCTGAACTTGTTGTTTCTTTTTTAGTTTCTGAGCTTGCTGCTGTTTCGCTTGAAGCCGTTTCAGAAGTTGTTGAGTCACCTTTAACAGTTACTTTTGAACCTGTTTTAGTATTTTCAACAACTGTATTACCTACACCGTCAAAGTTGCGTGTATCAACTTCGTTTGTGTCAAGTACTTTTGCTGAACCGTTCTCAACAACTGTGTTACCTACACCTTCAAGGTTGCGAACATCGATAGCTGCATCATTATTGTTAACGGCTCCTTCTACTGTTGAAGGAACTGGTTGAGCCAATTTTTCTTTAATGATTGCTGCTGCATCTTCTGCCGCTTTCACCTCAGCTTTAACAGCTTCTTCTTTTGCTGTTTCTTTAGCAACTTCTGATTTTAACCATGCAGCTACGTCAGTATTTTGATCACCAACCATAACGTTATCTTGTGCAAATGCTGGCGCTGCAACTGACAAGGCAACACTTGCCAATAGTGATGTTGACATTAATTTCAATTTCTTGTTCATAAACGAACTCCTCCGATTTTTTATAGAATTCCCCATAGGATTCTATTTATATTGTAACGCACCCCCCCCCCCGTTTTGTCAAGCTTTTTGCACGTTTTTTTCAAATTTTCATCAACTTTTTTGACCTTTTTTGACCATAAAAACAACCCAATGATTAGGTTGTTTTTCTTTATTAACGAGTTGGAACATAGGTGAGTTTTTTTCCATTTTCAGCTAGAAATTGTAGTAGTTCCTCATCAGGAATTTGACGTAAATAGAGATTAGCTCTCAAACTACCATCTTCTTCACGACAGGTTGACAATACCAAATACTTGTCAAGCGGATCAATCACCGCATTTGCCTTTTTGACCTTGGACTCGGCTGCCACCGTTTCTAACTGCTTACGAAAATCTTCCTTACTCTCAAAAGATGTCCGATAAAGCGGAGTCGCTTCAGGAACAATGATAAAATAGGTCGCTTCATAATAATAGTTGCGCTCAGGTGTTTCTAATACCAGATAGGGATTTTGATCGAAAAAGGTCTGATCATCATAAAAATTCACATCGTTAAACATGCGATTATCTGAAACAAGACTCCCCCTAGCATGCCCAAAAAGCCAAGTCAATGAATCCGTGAAATCTTTTTGATTGTTGGTATCCATAAAGACTGCCCCCATATAAGGTTCATAAGTGCCTTCAAAAGTTTTTTCCAAATAAGTCGCATTATCTCCTGTTTGCACAACAGGTTCATCCAACTTAGTTCCTGGAATATAGATATAACCAATGACTTCTGGATTGATAGCTGATAATTTAGCAAAACGCTCTTTCAAATAAGCTGTTTCTTCATCACTAACTTGATAGCCTTCAGGTGTTTGAGAGGAAGCTGTTTGAACAACTTGCTCACTTGATTGGCTACTGCTTACCGTAGAAACCGTTGATGTTTGCTGATTTTGGGTCATAACTATCAGACCACAAGCGAACACCAACCCTAACAAAGCAAGCAACAAATATTTAACATAAGCAGACATCGGTCTTTTTTGATTAAACATACTCATTTCTTTCTAAGTCATTTAAGTCCAAGGGTTATAAAACCGTCCTTGATTGAGCCAAATCAACACAAAACTAAGCACTAAGATAAGAATTGCCAAGGCAATGACGCCATAATCGCCAGCTTTCAAGTCTTGTTTTTGGTACCAAGTTCGTTTTTTCCCCTTGCCAAAACGACGTAACTCCATAGCCGTTGCAACAGTGTCAATTCGTTCTAAGGAGCTAAAAATCAAGGGAGTTAAAATCAACAAGTTCCCTTTAATACGTTCTAACAATTTAGCTTTTTGAGATAATTCCAAACCACGCGCATTTTGTGATAACTTAATGAGATAAAATTCCTCTTGTAAATCTGGAATATAACGTAAAGTCAGACTAACAGCATAAGCAATCTTATAAGGGACACCAATTTGATTAAGGTTAGCTGCAAATTGACTCGGATGAGTCGTCAACAAAAAGACAATAGCCATAGGCACTGTTGAGAAATACTTCAGAGCAAGATTAACAAGATAGAACAATTCTTGACTTGTCAGACCATAAGCTCCTATCCCAGTCCAAAGTAAAGTCTTTTGCCCATAAATCTCAACCCCATAATTGGGAGCAAAGAGATAAACCATGAGCAAATTCAAAAATGCAAAGAATAAGACCAAATAAATCACAAAAGCCACTTGTCGCCATTTGATATTAGCTAGCTTGAAAAGCAATAAGGAACCAAAACCCACAAAAGCAAGCAAACGTGTGTCATAACTAATCATTACTGCTATTGAAACAAGGATAAAAAAGACTAATTTGCTAGCACCTGACAAACGATGAATCGGACTAGTTCCTGGTTGGTAACCCAAGAGTTTATTTGTCTGCATGATGCTCTCCTTTATTGCGCAATATATAATGATGAACCACTTGCTCAACATCAAGCCCAAGTTTATCCGCCAAAGCAAATAGACTTGGCTGACAAAGATTGGCTTGTGTTAAGACATCTTTTTGTTTTAAAATCTGAATTGGTTGGTCGTCAGCCAAAATTTGCCCCTTGGCTAAAACTAAAGCTCGATCACTATGTTCCAACATCAACTGCATATCATGAGTAATCATGATAATGGTATGGCCTGCTTGATTAAGCTGATCCAAAAACGCCATAATCTCGCTATAATGCTGAAAATCTTGACCTGCTGTTGGCTCATCTAACAAGATAATTTCTGGATTCAAGACCAAAATAGACGCAATGGTCACTCGTTTCTTTTGACCAAAAGACAAGGCTGCAATCGGCCAGTGGCGATAAGGATACAGACCACAAATTTTTAAGGTTTTTTCTACACGTTCCTTTACGTCTATCTCATTCACTTGACGCAAACGTAAACCTAAGGCTACCTCATCAAAAATCATGGTCTGACTAATCATTTGATTAGGATTTTGCAAGACATAACCAATACGCTCCGCTCGCTCCTTAATCGTATCTGCTGAAATGTCTTGACCTTGATAAAAGATTTGACCTTGG
Organism: Streptococcus sp. sy018; assembly: GCF_007859185.1. Classification (NCBI taxonomy): domain Bacteria; kingdom Bacillati; phylum Bacillota; class Bacilli; order Lactobacillales; family Streptococcaceae; genus Streptococcus; species Streptococcus sp. sy018. The sequence goes on from NZ_VOHN01000002.1 coordinate 118,660, forward strand.
CTAGATTCAACAAACTGGCAGAGTGCTTTAGCCAAAGTGGACTTCCCAGCTCCGTTTTGACCAATCAAGGCCAGACGCTCACCTTTTTTAACAGTAAAGGAAATATCAGATAAAATGGGCTGTCCACCACCATAACTCACCTCTAAATCTTTGACAACCAACACATCTTCGCTTGGCTTTGAAGATTGATAAGAGTCAATCGTTGGCAAGGATAACTTGGGCAAATCCATACCTTCCAACTGCGACAAAGAACTTAGTGAGGTCAAGTCCAATCCTTGTTCACGCAAAAAACTAAGATATAGAGGCTCACGAATCCCCTGATCTTTCAACAAAGTTGTTGGAAGTAAGTCATCTGGTTGCCCATCAAAAATAACCTCACCTTCTGTCATCAAAATCACTCGATCAACAGAAGCAGCTAGCACTTCCTCTAAGCGATGTTCGATAATCAAGGTTGTGACTTTCTCACTCTTATGAATGCTGTCAATAAGAGCCAACATATCCTGACTGGATTTAGGATCTAAATTAGCCAAAGGCTCGTCAAATACTAAAATCGGACTTTCATCAATCAAGACACCTGCTAAGCTCACTCTTTGCTTTTGCCCACCTGATAAATCTTGTGGACGGTGTTGCAGCAAATTTTCCAAACCTAGTCGTTTGCTCCACACCTCGACTTTTTCTTTCATCTCTTTTTCAGGTACTTGATCATTTTCTAAAGCAAAGGCTATATCTTCTGCCACAGACAAGCCAATAAACTGGCCATCGGTATCCTGCAATACCGTACTGACCAGTTTTGACTTATCATAAATCGATTGTTCAAAGCTAGGCTGACCCGCCATTAGAAAACGACCTGTCATTTTTCCCTTGTGATGATTAGGAATCAAGCCGTTAATTAACTGTCCTAAGGTTGATTTGCCTGAACCAGACGGCCCAACTAATAAGATTTTTTCACCTTCTTGGATACTTAGGTTAATATTTTTCAGAGTAGGCTCTGCTTGTGTTTCATATTGAAAACTAAAATCATCAAATACAATCAAGTCTGTCATCATTTCTATCAATCCTTAGAAAGACTACCAGCTTTAATTCGAGTCCGAGCATAAAGCCCAATCAACAAGCTACCACCCAAACCAACTGTTAGGGCATTAACTCCTGCTGACCAAATCCCTTGAACATACACTTTACTTGCAATTTCCTTGTAAATCAAAACATCTGCATAAGGTGCAATCAACCCCCAGCCAATAAAGTTTACTACTAGTTGAGTAAGGTTAAAAACAAGATAATCCTTCCCTTGTAGTTGGCCCTTATCTAATTTAATCACACCAGATAACAAACCAATGCCCAAACCAATCAAACCACTGACCAAGACCCAAGTCCACCAAACTGAGCCGTATTGAATGGCATCTTTGAGTGCATGACCAATAAAACCTGCAAAGAAACCAACACTTGGTCCATAAATCAAGGCAAATAGAGCCAAGACCGCATATTGCAACTGAATACTGGTATTGGGTACTGGTACAGGAATATTCACCAAAATTCCAATAATCACAAAGAGTGCGGCACCAATTCCTGTTGCGACAACTTTTTTAATTGAGTTATTTTTCATAGACATCTCCTAAATTTTCTTCACTTCAATATGCCAGTTCGAACCCACTCCCACATTATAGGCCTTGGCAAACGACCCTTGGTTAATCGCCAAACCTAGACGATAGAGGGAGTTAATATACAAAATTGGCTGACCAATACGAACATCTGCAAAAGATTTACCATACGTCACTTGATTTTGATACACCAACATATCATTGTTATAAATCGTCACTTCAAAACGGTCGTTAAATTCTGGGTTTAATTGATAAAACTCCTCACGAGTAATCGAAGTCCACAAAGACCCAAAGCGAACATCCAAAATGTCAATAGCTCCCCTAACCTGATTGTCAGTAACTTGGGTTTCTACCACTGGCAATTCCACAATATCATCCACTGACAAGACAGGACCAACTTCTTCAAAGCTAATATGCCCACTAGCTAATTTTGCTCCTGTATAGGCATAGACATCACGACCATGGAAGGTATAAGAATGCTCTGTATTTTGACGACGATTTTTCACTTCAGAAATCTCACGAACAGCCTTAATACCAACATGTTTTTTAATGTAAGATAGGGTACCATTGTCTGGTGTCACGATATAGTGGTCTTGTTCTGTTAAGGCAACGACACTTTTACGTTTAGACCCCACACCTGGATCAACAACCGAAACAAAGGTTGTTCCTTTCGGCCAATACTCAACCGTTTGGAACAGACGATAGCTACCTTCAAAAATGTTATAAGGTGTAATGTCATGCGTCAAATGGTGAATACCTAAGTTGGGTGACTCTTGCAATGCTACACCAATCATGGCCGACACTGCCCCATCAACCAAACCAAAATCTGATTGTAACACTAGTAATTGATTACTCATTTATCTTTCCTTTTTCTAACTAAGATAGTATTTATTTTACCATAAGTTACACTATTTTTGTAGGCTATACTTAACAAGGAATATCCATAGTTACAAACTATATCAAAAAGTATAAAAACAGGTTGAAACATGATCTGTTCAACCTGTTAATTTATGAAACAACAACTCTGATGTTCTTATTTTTTACCCCAGGCTGATTTTTCAGCTACAGCAGTAAAGAGAACGTCTGTTGATGAGTTGATGGCTGTCTCACATGAATCTTGAATCACACCAATGATGAACCCAACACCAACAACCTCAGCAGCAATGTTGCCATCAATTCCAAACAAGCTACAAGCTAAAGGAATCAAAAGTAAAGAGCCACCTGCAACTCCTGACGCACCACATGCTGATAAGGCAGCAATCACACTAAGTAAGAAAGCCGTTGGGAAATCTACAGAAATTCCCAAGGTATTCACTGCAGCCAAGGTTAAAACAGTGATAGTAATGGCTGCACCACCCATGTTGATCGTTGCTCCCAGTGGAATTGATACTGAATACATATCTTCATTCAAGCCAAGTTCCTTACAAAGACGCATATTAACAGGAATATTTGCTGCTGAACTACGCGTGAAGAAGGCTGAGATACCACTTTCTTTCAAACAACGGAAAACCAATGGATAGGGATTTTTTTTCATCACAATAAAAGCAATCAATGGGTTAACAACCAATGCGACAACAGCCATAGTGCCAACCAATACAAGTAACAAACGACCGTATGTGGTTAGAATATCTAAACCATTTTGTGAGATTGTCGCAAATACTAAGCCCATAATCCCGAATGGTGCCATCTCAATGACCCATGTTACCACTTTTGAAGTCGCATCAGAAATTTGTCCTAGACCATCTTTAATCGAATCACTCGCTTGACGCAAAGCCAAACCAAAAAGAACTGCCCAAGATAAGACACCGATGTAGTTGGCATTGGCAATGGCATTAAGCGGGTTATCAACAATGTTGGTGATAAAAGTGTTGAAAACTTCCGCAATCCCTTGTGGAGCTGATGACGTATCTGTGGCTGCTCCTGATAGGTTCAGTGTGACAGGAAAAGCAAAACTAGCCAAGACAGCTACAAAAGCTGCTGCAAAGGTCACAAGCAAATAAAGGATAATGACACTTTTCATGTTGCTTTGTTGCCCTTGTTTAGATTGTGATAAGGCATGGACAACCAAAACAAATACCAATACAGGCGCAACACCTTTTAAGGCACCTACAAAGACGGTACCAAACAAGCCAATCACTGACCATGAGGGAACAACAAGACCTAAAATCGCTCCAATAACGACACCGATAATGATTCGCTGAATCAAACTCAGTCGTTTCCAAAATTGAATTTCTTTCATTTCTTTACTCCTTTAGAAAATAATAATATTACTATAGTACCTAAAAAAAAAAAAAAATTCAAGACTATTTATGTCAATTTTCACAAGATTTCCTTGATTTATAAGGCTATTGACGAATGTTTAGGACTAGGGTACAATGGTTAATTAAGATAACTAACTTATCTTTTTATCTCAATTAACCGATAAGGAAAAATAAATGAAATCTACTCAAAATAAGTATTTAATTATTGGTTTGATGTTATTTGCCATGTTTTTTGGTGCTTCAAACCTAACCTATCCTGCTTTTCTAGGTATCTACTCTGGTAGCAACCTATGGCTTGCCATTCTTGGATTTTGCTTATCAGCAGTGACACTCCCGCTATTAGCCGTTATTGCCATTTCTTATTCTGGTAGCGATAATGCCCAAGACATGATTGAAAAACGCGTTTCCAAATGGTTTGCCGTTACCTTTATGACGGTGCTTAATCTGGCAATCGGTCCTCTCTTTTCTATTTCTAGAACAGGTGCTGTTTCCTTTTCTGTTGGTGTGGCTCCATTCTTCGGCAATGACCTCATCAGCAAACTTATCTATGGTCTGATTTTCTTTGGCTTAACCTACCTAATCGCTGTTAAACCAAGTAAAATCGCTGATAATATTGGTAAACACCTCACGCCAGCACTACTCTTGGTTATTGCAACTCTAATTATCGGGTCTTATATCAGTCCCGCAGCGACTTCTCCTAATAATAGTTATAATGCAGCCAATGATTTATCAAATGCCTTTTCTGATGTGCCATTTATCGCCGGACTCCTTCAAGGCTATGGAACACTGGACGCTCTAGCTGCCTTTATGTTTATCAATGTTGTGATTAGCTCAGCCAAACAATTTGGAGCTAAATCTAAACATGATGTTGCCATCATTTCACTCAAAGCTGGTGTCATCACAACCGCCTTTCTTGCCATTATTTATATCTTTATTGCTCGTTTAGGTTCGGTATCACAAGGCTTATTTAACATGCAAGATGGGCTCTTTGTCCTTAATAGAGCAGGTGTAGATGGTGGAACTGTTCTCAGTATCGCGGCTCGCAATTATTTTGGAACCTTTGGGCAATTAACCCTTTCATTAGCTGTCTTTCTGGCTTGTTTGTCAACATCGTCAGGTTTAGTGGTGGCTAGTGCAGATTATTTCCACACTTTGTTGCCAAAACTATCTCATGCTCGCTGGTCTGCTATAATGACCTTAATTGGTACTTTTCTTTACTTTAGTGGGCTAAATGGCATCATTAAAGCTTCTCTTGCCATGCTCTTCTTCCTTTATCCTATTGCGATTAGCTTGATTGTATTGACCTTAACAGGCAAATGGTTTAAAGATAAAAAAATCGTTTATGTTTCAACTCTGATTTGGGCTTCTGTTGCTGCCCTTTACGATTCATTATCTACCCTAGCTGGTCAATTAAACATGGATTTTATCCCATCTAGTATCAGTCATTTCTTTACCCAAATCCTTCCCTTAGGACAATTTCAATTAGGTTGGATTTGTTTTGCATTGGTTGGCTTTATTCTAGGTCTTGCTTTAGATAAAATCAAAGCATAATAAATACGCTTAGTCATCACTAAGCGTATTTTCTTTATCTAAAAATTATTTATGACTTACCTTTTTGGTTAAGAAATCCCCTAGGAACTGAATGGCAAAAATCAAAATCAAAATCATCAGAGTTGCCACCCAAGTCACATCATTATTATAACGATTATAACCATAAGAAATGGCAACGTTACCTAGACCACCTGCTCCGATTGCGCCTGCCATGGCTGTTTCACCAACCAAGGAAATCAAGGTCACCGTTGACACACGAATCAAATCTGGCAAACCTTCTGTCAAATATACGCCCACAATATCCCATGTGGTCCCACCTGACGCTTGAGCTGCTTCAATAATTCCCTTGTCCAACTCAGACAGAACCACCTGCACTTGACGAGCAAAAAAAGGAAATACTGCCACAGAAAGCGACACATTGGCCGCATCAGGTCCAAGCATGGTTCCAACCAAAAGAAGCGCAACAGGGAACATAATAGCTAACAAGAGAATAAAGGGAATGGCACGAAAGACCGATGTCACCTTATCCAAAACCCAAAAAACTAATTTATTTTCGATCACACCACCTGGTTTAGTCATTACCAATAATAAACCGGCAACCAAGCCCAAAATGCCACCGATAACAAAAGGAATTAAGGTCATATAAAGGGTATTAAACAGAGCAGTTCCCCAACCTGCATCACCAGACCACCCCAACGCATAGACGTTAGGCAAATAGGTTTGAATCAATTCACTCATCTAGGCACCTCTTTTCAATACAACAACAGATACCCCAGCTTTTTCTAGGGCAGTTAATGCACTAGCCAAATTGTCCGTTTGACCAGATAGGATAACGACCAATTCACCAACTGGCACATGGTCTAGAATTTCAATATTGCCATAAAGGATATTGGCACTGACATCAAATTCTTTATAAATCTGATTAAGAATCGGCTCATCGGTTGACGTTCCCGCATATTTTAACTCAACTAAAATCGAATCATCCGCTAGATTAGCTACAATATCTTGCTTTTCAATCTTGATCAGAGCCTCATCCAATCCAGTAGCCGTTTGGATAAATTCCTGAGTTAAGACTTGCTGTGGGTTAGAGAAAATATCCAATACACTGCCTTCTTCAATCAGCACACCATTTTGCATAACCGCAACACGATTACAAATATCTTTAACTATCTGCATTTCATGGGTAATCATGACAATGGTCAAACCTAATTTTTCATTTAGATTTTGTAAAAGACTCAAAATTTGCTTGGTGGTTTTTGGATCCAAGGCACTGGTTGATTCATCTGAAATCAAAATCTTAGGATCATTAGCAAGGGCACGAGCGATGGCGACACGTTGTTTTTGCCCACCAGATAGTTGTGAGGGGTAATTGTCAGCACGATCCGCCAAGCCAACCAGACCCAAGAGTTCTGTCACTTTTTTATCTTTTTCTTCCTTACTCAAGTCAGAATGTTTCAGAGCAAAAGCAACATTTTCTCGAGCAGTTTTTTGTGACATTAGGTTAAAGTGTTGAAAAATCATGCCAATATCACGACGTTTCTCTCGCAACTGAGTCGCTGTCAAAACAGGCTTGTCATTATCAAAAATCACATCACTATCAATGACCACACGACCCTTGGTCGGTTTTTGCAACAGGTTGATGACACGAACCAAGGTTGATTTTCCAGCACCAGAATAACCAACAATACCATAAATATCCCCTTGGTTAATTGTGATACTGACATCTTTGACGGCTTCAATCACTCGTTTCTTCTGATGAAAGGTAATATCAATATGTTCTAAGTTAATAATTTCATTTGCCATAACTTCTGATTAACTCCTCTATTAGTTTCACATGACGGTAGTAATCTGCTACCGTTACATTTTCATCTCCAGCATGGTCTCGACTATTGGGATTCCCCATTCCAAAGGCAGCAATCGGCACGCCTAGGGCATCAAAAACCGTGTGCATAGGACCTGTACCTGCTGAAGTCGGCAAAATAGCCACACCCTCTTCATAGTGAGCCTTAGCCAGTTCTATCACTCGGATAATGGCATCATGACTCATATCACTGCGATAGCTCTTTTCGCCCAAAGTATAGGTCAATTCCACTTGAGAAAAGCCATTTTTGACCAATTGTTCTTTGACCTTGTCAAAGACATCCTGCGGACTGAGATTAGGAACTAGACGAATCTCCAATTTTGCATGGGCTTGACCTGGCAAAATCGTCTTGACACCACTTCCTTGATAGCCCGACCACAAGCCTTCAATAGCAATCGACGGTTCAAAATAAAAACGTTTCAAGAAGACTTCACGCTCTTCAACCAAAATAGGTAATTCCAAGCCATAGATAGCCTGTAATTTTTCTGGACTTAGTTGGGCATGTTTCTGAATAAGAGCCATTTCTCGCTCATTTGGTTCAAGTAACTCATCTGTCAAACCCTCAATTAACAAGGAACCCTCTGCTTCTCGTAAACTATTAAGTGCCTGAATCAAGTACCAAATACTTGATTCCACGACACCACCATAGCTAGAATGAATATCCAAATCTGCACTCTTAACATGCGCATCAAAGGTCAAAATCCCCTTGTTGCCACCGTAGATTTCAAGCTGGCCTAGATTATTGCGATTTCCCTGTTCCCAAATCAATAAATCTGCCTTAGACAACTTGGCACTATATTTAGCTAGATACTTATCCAAGTCAACAGAAGCTGATTCTTCAGCCCCTTCCATGATAAAAATGACATTAACTGGCAGGCCTTGACCTTCTTGCAGAACCTTCATCATAGCTGTCAAGCGAGCTGTGATATGCCCCTTGTCATCATCAACACCCCGTCCGTAGATAATATCATCTCGTATGGTCATGGTAAACGGATCGCTCGTCCAGATTTGGTCAGCGTCAGCTGGAACAGTGTCATAATGGTTGTAGAAAATGATGGTCTTGGCATTTGCTTGCTCACTCTTAAACTCGGCCATTACAAAAGGAGCGGTATAACTATCATCGAGTGTCACTTGAGCACCTGCTTTACGAAAAGTTTCTGCTAAAAAGTGGGCCACTTCTAAAAGGCCAATACCTTGAGCATAGATTGATTTTTTGGCAATCAAATCGCGTAAAACCATCAAATAATCTTGAACAATTGAATCTGACCAAAAGGCCTGAATATCAGCTTTTTCACTTGTCATATCTATCTTTTCCTTATATTCGTAAAGAAAGGAGCAGGAAAACTAGCAGCAACCTCGCTTTTCCTCACTCCTTAATCTCATATCATTCTACCAAACTGGAACATCGACACCATCTGAAGTTTCATCAATAACTTTTTTCACATCATCAGTATGGTAAACTTCAATGATTTTCTTAATGGCATCTGCCTTAGCTGAAGACTCCCAGTCTTTTTGACCAGCCAAGATGTTGATCCATTGTTTAGAGTTATCGTTTACTTCTTCTTTAAGCAATGATGTTGAGTAGTCAATACCTGCTGGGACAGCGTAACTATTGTTTACAAAGGCTGCATCAACTGATGTCAATGAACGAGCCGTTTGTGACGCGTCAACTTCCTTGATTTGTAAGTTCTTTTTGTTTTCAGTAATATTAGCTACTGTCGCAAATTCCTTACCTGAAACGTTCAATTTAATCAAGCCTGCTGATTCAAGAACGTATAGGACACGACTTTCGTTAGTGGCATCGTTTGGTACAGCAATCGTTGCATTGTCTGGTAGTTGGCTAAGTTCTGTATATTTAGCTTTACCTGAACTGTCAGTTCCTGAGAAGAGATGAATTGGACTGATATAAGTTTCCGCAATCGCAACCAAATCTCCCTTGTTTTCTTCATTCCAATTATCTAAGAAGTTATAATGTTGGAAGGCATTGATATCAACCTCACCGTTAGCCAAGGCCTTGTTAGGTTGTGAGTAGTCTGTAAATTCCTTATACTCCAAAGTGATACCATCTGCTTTAAGAAGTTCTTGAATTTTACTCCAACGTGCATCGTCAGATTCTGTTTTTGTCATCACACCAACGGTTACTGTTTTAGCGTCATCTGAGCTAGTTGATTTTTGACCACAAGCAGCCAAGACAAAACCTGATACAAGTGCCAAACTGGCAATACCTAAAATCTTTTTCAATTTCATCAATAAATACCTCTTTTGTTTTGATGAATTTATTATCCCATAGCCTGTTATAAAAATCAAACTGTTAAAAACTTGTCTTATGTATAGTTTTTATCTATATCAATAACTTTTTTAAAGTAACCGCTTTCTCCCGAGAGGAGATTTTCTCTAGTTTTTTAACCAATATTTTCCTTATCATTTAGTGAAAGAAGGTTGGTTATTTATTTGTATGTATGATATTATAAGGTTGACAACAAAAGCCTAAGATCTCTTATTTTAAAAAGAAAGGACAAACAAATGAGTACTGCTCAAAAAAAGTGGGACAACAGTAAAACTCAACTATACAACAATACCTTTAAATCAATTTATGAAATGAGGAAAAAAAACAAGAAAGAACATCTAAAGATGATTAGTATCCTTACTTTGATTTTTAGTATTATTTTTATTATTACTTATTTAAGCACTTTTCCCATCTCTATTATTGGCATACTGGGAATAATTATTGGTGTATCTATAATTATGACACTCTATGTTTGTTTAGAGTATAGAGAAGATAAGACACAGTATTTAGATGATGAAACTTACTTAAAACCAATAAAAGATTTGCCTAAATCTGATTTCAATAAATTAAAAAATGAATTAAATTACAACATAAAGCCTCTTACACAAAATTTTATCTTATCTACTATCTTATCTCTTATCATAACAATTATAGCAGAGCCTAAGATTCAAGATATGAAAGATATGATAAGTAACTGGAATCTCAATTTTATAGACATCCTAGTTTTTTTACTACTTTTCTACGTTATTAGTATTATTATCAAAAATTTTATTTCTATCTTCTTACCTCGTGTAGCCACTAAACGTATTGCTCATCATCTATTAAATATCTACGACCATTCATCTAAATAAATACTAGATATTATTTCATCCTGTTTACTAAAAAGATCAAATCCTCCACTCTAATCAATAAGTGGAGGATTTTTCTTATTTCACATCAGCACTTGCTGGTAGGTAGCTACCTTCTAGGTATTCTTGTGAGATTTTTTCAAGTGTGCCGTTGTCATAAAGTTCTTTAATACGTTTATTGACAAAGGTTTGCAGGTCTGTTTGATCTTGACCAAAAATCATGTAAACATAAGGTTGTTGATCGCTTGGCAATTCAATCACTTCAACATTGTCCAAACCTTGGCTCTTGACAATTGAATTCACTGCGATTTTATCAAAAATCTTGAAATCAAATTTACCTTCATTCACATTACGAAGAATGGTTGTGATGTTTTCGTTTGTATAACTCAATTCAACTGGCTTGTCTTTGTTTTCTTCGTTGTAGGTTTCTAGCTGAGCAGCCGATGTAGTTCCTTGAACGACTTGGGTTGTACGACCTGCGATATCATCATAACTTTTAATATCACTACCTTTTTGTACCACTAAAACACTTGGATTTGAGGCGATTGGATTTGAGTATAGGTACTTATTGGCACGCTCGGCAGTGTAGCTGATGTTGTTTGCTCCGATTTGGAATTTGTCGCTATCTAAACCTGTAAAGATTGATGACCATTCTGTTTTTTGATAGGTCACTTCATACTTATCGCTGCCTTCAAAAACAGCTTTTGCAACTTCAATATCATAACCTGTCAAATTTCCCTTGTCATCTTCATAAGAGAACGGACGGGTTGTACCAACCGTTGCAAGAGTAATTTTTTCTTTACCTGATGTTTCTGATGCACTATCACTTGTTTTAGAACCACATGCTACCAAGGTAAGAGCAGAGGCTGCTAAAAGACCTAGTGTTAATAATTTTTTCATGCTTTTATTCTCCTTTTATCTGATAAATTTATTCTATCATGATTCAAATGATTTTCCTAATACTTGGTTTTTATCGTCTTGATAGTTTACTTCTATCAAGTTAGATAAATAGAAAAAACAGAGAAAAATTCTCTGTTTACCTGTCTGCCACGTTATGATAAACCTTTTGCACGTCATCATCACTTTCAAGAGCGTCAATAAGTTTTTCAAAGGTTGCCAAATCATCCCCTTCAAGGGTCACTTCTGATTGTGGAATCATTTCTAGCTCAGTGACTTGAAACTCGTTAATGCCTGCTTGACGAAGAGCTTCTAGGCCTTTATGTAGGTCAGTTGGTGCTGTATAAACAGTAACTGTTCCTTCTTCAGCTTCCACATCATCGACTTCGACATCTGCTTCTAAAAGCAATTCAAAAATCTTGTCTGCATCATCACCTGCAAAAACAATAACACCTTTTTTATCAAACATGTAAGAAACAGAACCTGCTGCTCCCATGTTACCACCATTTTTACCATAGGCTGTACGTACATTAGCTGCTGTACGGTTGACATTACTGGTTAAGGTATCTACGATAATCATTGAACCATTTGGTCCAAAGCCTTCATAGCGACCTTCTACAAAGGTTTCATCAGTATTACCCTTAGCCTTGTCAATGGCTTTATCAATAACGTGTTTTGGCACTTGAGCTTGTTTTGCTCGATCCAAGACAAATTTTAGGGCTGAGTTAGTTTCTGGATCTGGATCGCCTTGTTTAGCAGCAACATAAATCTCAACACCAAATTTAGCATAAACTTTTGAGTTAGCACCGTCTTTAGCGGTTTTTTTGGCAACGATATTTGCCCATTTGCGTCCCATAAGTGTTCTCCTTTTTATTTATCAATCTTCTATATTATAGCATTTTGTTAGGAATTGGTAAATCTTATTTTTTTAAACTGCATCAGGATAAGTATGATGCAACTACTACTGGATAATACTAAGCTTGGCCATAGCCACCATGGTTCTTGATAGCTGAGCAAGAGTTGATTCGTTCCTTTTTGAGACAAAACGGTCGGCGTCCCAATTACATTAAGTTGGTAATCTTTAGTAGCAAGTTTTTTGCCATTTAGGGTTAATTGCGTATCTCGATAAACAACCACAGGTAAATTAAGTGACTGTTGGTTATTGGTCTGCCAAGTCACTATCAGATTTTTTCCCTCTACTGCCTTATCAAATCTTAGGTTGTCTAGTATGATAAATTTCTCATAAAGATCGTAGCGACTTTCCTTAATATAACGAAGACCATTTGGTGTCGTTGGTTTCTTAATTTTGGGTAAATAGTCTGGCGTTGAACGATTAACTAATTCTAATAATTTTTTCAAATTCTCATCATGATAGGCTCTACGAATAGCCTCACTCTCTCCAAATAAGGTGGTATGAACCTTGGTTTGAAGAAAAGTATCACTGCGATAATTCTTGACAACATTATCCCAACTGGCTTTCCAAGTATAAGATAAGCCAATAACTAAACAAGCCAGTAAAAACATCCGATAAGTTTTGAAGTACTTTTGAGGACTTTGGCTTAATTGTAAACCAACAACCACTAATAATAAGGGAATGGCATAGAAGAAAAAGCGAGTGGGAAATTGAATCAAATCAACAATGGCAATCTGACGTCCTGCTAATAAAAACCAAGGGAACAAACCTGACGACAGGATGAGAAAACTTAGGTAAATCCACATCAAAGCCTTAGTGATACTTGACCAACGCTTATAATAGCAAATAAAGTGAATCACTTGAGCAACCAATAGAACTAAGAGACTCCATGGAGAGACCAGCACTGCACGATCTAAACCAGTAATGGTCTGTTCTACCATTTTTTTATTGATATAGGGTTGAATAAGCTCATTGGCTAAATTAAGTTGAATAAGCGGTAGCCAAACATTAGCGGTCATCACTAAAAAGAGAAAAACAGATCCGATAACCGTTTTGATAAAATGCCATTTATTCTTAGTCACTAGCAGTATGTAAGTTCCAACCCCCATATAAATCACAGACAAGAAAAGGGTTGATAGCACATGAATCTGTAGCATTAACCCCATAGAAGAGGCAATCAAGACTAGGTTGGCCTTACGATGTTTAAAAAGATCCACAACTCCCAAAAGCCCCAAAGGAAAAAAGGCCGCTCCCCAACTTGAAAAACCTTGTAAAATGGTCCAATATTGGATGGCATAGGTGGTCATGAAAAACAAAGATAAAAGCAGCGCATAGAGTTTAGCAACTTGCAAACGCCTCATCAAGAGATAAAGAGAAGAGCCTGCAATAAAACCTAGTAAGGTTCGTGATAAAATGTGATAACCAAACCATGTTCGACCTAGTAAAACCAAGAACCCCTGAAAATAGGCAAAATAAGGGCCATATAAGGCATTAACAATCCGTCCAGACTGCTGATAACCATACAAGCTAATAAAATAAGAAAAATTATGATTTTTAATCTGCATGGCCGCTTCATAAAAGCGATTATAATGAAAAATTGAATCTGCGCCCATCGTCACTTCTCTAGTTAGGGCTTGAGGCAAACAAAGAAGAAAAGAAAAACTTGCCAAAATCACTACAGTCAGTAATCTTTTTTGCCAGCTAGACCAATCTTTTCTTTCTAACATGACAACATCCATCCTCCTAATGATAATAAATCGGGATTTGTCCCCAGTTTTGTTCAACAATCTCAGCGTGACCAAGTTGGTAAATCTGATCCGCTTGTTGACTCAGTGGATCCCACTTGGTTTGACCAATGCGACTAATAAGTTTGATGTCTTTTTTTAATTGAGATAGATGATCTCGACCAGCCTGAGAAAATCCCAACAGCCGAAGACCATCTGGCAAGTTCGCTTCTCTCGCATTAACTAAAATATAGGTTAAAATGCGTCGTAAGCGAGCTTTGGTGTAACGTTTTGTAGCCAGGTTTTCCAATAACTCTGTAAAATTATTAGCCTTTCGAACCCCCTTTTTCAACCGACTAGCCAATTCTTCATTGACTTGATAAATCTGGGTTAAATCATCTTGCGTTAAAATCTGATAACATAAGAGATTAAAATAATTATCCCAACTAACCTTGGCTGACTGGATAAACAAGGCTGGATCTGGCATGGCTTGATTAACAAAGTCCAAATCAGCTTGATGTTGACGAATGGCGGTCGCGGACGCCATAAAATCAGCCTTATGTTCATCATGAAAACCCGCGCCCAGTCGTTTTATGGGACACAATCTTATTTTTTTTCCAGCAACTGCCTTGGTATAAGCCAGAGCCAGAATATGATTTGGACTACTACCAGAAAAATCAATCTGAGCAAACGCTGACCACATGGCTTGTGCCTTTTGAGGATAGGATAAAGACTTGGGAAGTTGGCTGATAAACAAGTCCATCTCTGCCTTTTTTTCTTGATAAAGATTGGCTAAATGATTATAGTCTAACACGTCTTCTGTACCAAACGTCAAATGGTCAATCCCAACTTGTTCCAAAATGTCAACAGCTCCTTTGGCAAAATAATCGGCAGACTGGACAGCCACCAAAAATGGTAACTCAAGAACAATATCAGCGCCATGAGCCAAAGCCATTTGCGTTCTTGTCCATTTGTCAATAATGGCAGGCTCGCCACGCTGCATAAAATTACCTGACATGACCACAACTTTTAGACCTTGTGCCTGACTAAGCAGGTAGGCATGACCATGATGAAAGGGATTAAATTCTGCAATGATACCTGTAACTGTCATTTTTTAGCCACAAAAAACCAACGAGCAGAGCTTTCATTAGGAGATTTATCTTCAAAATCAGCATAAACCTTGACATCTGTAAAACCGGCTTGCTCTAAAAGAATATCATAAGTCAAGATTTCATAGGTTCTCTCTTCATGAATTTCGTCAAATCGTGTGAAACGACCATCTTCATCCTGAACAAAAAAAGTCAACTCATGCACCACTGAATACGGTACTTCGTCCGCATAAGTATCCCAAACAAATGCAAAATCTTCACGATTTTCATGATAGGTGTAACCTGGAAAAACTTGCTCCATCTGATAGGTCGAATGTACATCAAAAATAAAGACACCGTCATCTGCTAAACAAGCCGAAACTTGTGCAAAAACATCCCCAACTTCAACTTCATCTGCCATATAGCAAATCGAGTCTGAATAACAAGTGACGAGGTCAAACTGCCCAACCTGTGATAAATCTAGCATATTACCTTGAATAAAGGTCACTGACTGTTTGGCTGATTGAGCACGTTTTTTTGCCAAATCAAGCATGTCTTGACTAAGATCTAATCCTGTCACCTCGTAACCTGCTTGAGCAAACCGTACTGACTGGGTTCCTGTTCCACAGGCCAATTCTAACAATTTCTTTTTCCCTTTTGGAAAATGACGCAAACTAAAATCAGTCCACTTGTCATAGAGGCTATCATCCATAATGGCATCATAGACTGATGCAAAGGTTTCATAAGTTGCCATGATTTCTCCTTTATGAAAACCTTGTTCGATGAACAAGGTCTTTTTCTTATCCTAAAAATTCTTCCACATCAAGCAAGGGTGCTTCATGCCAAAGTTTTTCTAAATTGTAATGCAAACGTTCATCTTCTGAGAAGACGTGTAAAATTACACTGTTTAAGTCTAATAAGACCCAACCTGCCTTGCTGTCACCTTCAACATGACTAACAATTTCTTCTTCCTTCATTTTGTCACGCACATTGTCACAAATCGCTTCTAATTGACGGCTATTGGTGCTACTGGCGATCACAAAATAATCTGTCATGGTTGTTAGCTGACGCAAGTCCATAATGACTAGGTCTTCTGCCCGTTTTTCATCACAGGCTTTTACAATCAATTTTAATAAATCTTTTTCTGTCATCATCTTTCTCTTTACAAATAATTTACATAGGCATTATAGGTTGCCAAGGTTTGTGGATAAACGGCTAGGCCTTGTCGAATCAAATGGCTAATGGTTGACGCTGTTTCATAGGCTACGGCTTGATCGAGTGATTGATAAGCGAGTTCTCGTGCCTTTTCCACACCTGGAAAATCACGTCCACATTCGATATAATCCGCCACATAGACCACCTTATCCAAGTCAGACATATCTGCACTACCTACGGTGTGAATTTCGATAGCTCTCAAAATAGCTGTATCAGTCAAACCTAAATCTTCTTGAATTTTATAAATACCGACTAGGCCGTGCCAAACATTATTGTTCCACTGTTTAAGTTGGGAATCCAACTGATAGCGTTCAATTAAGTCTAGAAATTCCTGATCAGGCAATTCCTTGGCATAATCATGCAACAGACCTGCCAAACCTGCTTGCTCCTTGTCAACACCATATCGCTCTGCCAATTCAATACTGGCCTTTTCTACACCTAGACAATGGGTGAAACGTTTAGAACTAAGCTGCTCTGCCATTTTTTCCAAAAGAGTGACACGCCCTCCTGAAATGTAACGCTCATAGGTCATTGGTAAAGCCCTTCTTTCTCAATATAAGACAGTACCGATTGTGGCAAGAGAAAATTAGGTTGACGCTGTTTCTTGATAAAATCTCTAACCATACTAGACGAAATATCCATCAAGGGCACATCAACCCAGATTACTGGGTAGCTAGTCCCTGCCTTATACTTGGGACGTTGCACACCGACAAACTGAACCAATTGAAGCAATTCATCAATGCGATGCCATTTAGGCAGATACTCTACCATGTCTGCTCCAATGATAAAATAATAATCCACATCTGGATTTTGTTCAGTCAACAGCTTCATGCTGTCATAAGTATAACTGATGCCTTTACGGTCCAATTCCAAGGTTTCAATGGCTAGGCCTTTTATTCCTTCAATGGCTAAATTAAGCATCTTTAAGCGATGCTTCTCATCAATGGTTTCTTTTTTATCAACATGAGGAGGCAAATATTCTGGCATTAACAAAACTTGATCTAGGCCTAACTGTTGTCTAACCTGATCCGCCACTACCAGATGGGCATTGTGTACAGGATTAAAATTCCCACCTAGAATACCAATCTGGCGACGATTACGATCTTTTTGCTCAACTTCTAATTCTACCTTGGTAAAAGGAGTTAGTAGTTCAATTGCCATAGTTCCTCCTTGACTTTACTCCTAGATAGCTTTAACCTTAGGAGATAATTTACGATTTTCTTTGCGACTCGATTCTTTATATAAGATTAAGATACGACCAATCTTTAGGACTGTATCCACACCAATTTCTTCTTCTAAAATCTCTGCGACCTCATGAATATCCTCATCAGTGTTCTGTAACAGTGTCACCTTAATCAATTCCCTAGCATCTAACGCATGACGGACACTCGTTTTGATCTGATCATTTAAACCATTTTTACCAATCTGAATAATTGGTTTTAAGCTATGAGCCTGACTTTTCAAAAAAGCACGTTGTTTACTGGTTAACATTTTCTCTTTCCTTTACTTAAATAATGGCTTTACGCATCACAACTGCCACACCCTTAGGTGCCCAAGCAACTACCTTGGCTGGATGACCCATTCGAATCCATCCTAGACCTGAAAAAACAAGATCCGTTTTTTCAGTGATAGTAAATTCATGAGGCACAAGGTCTGGAAAACTAGCCAATTCCTCTTGGTTTGGTGGATTGAGCAAGCCACCCTTATGCTTGGCATAAAAGTCATCTGCTCCCTCTAACTTGGTACGGTGAATACTTAAATTATTATCAAAAAATCCTGTAAACCCTTGTTTATCACCTGACACATAGTCAAAACGTGCCAAGCCAGATAAAAAGAGAGTCTGACCACTATTTAGCTGATAAGTCTTGGGTTTGATTTCTTTTTTAGGACTGACATATTTGAGATTTTTAGCTGTCAAGTAGTGGGCCATTTGATGACGATGAATAATTCCTGGCGTGTCAAAAATATAAGACCCGTCGTCCAGGGGAATCTCAATCTTATCCAAGGTTGTTCCCGGAAAGCGTGATGTGGTAATCAGATCTTTATTGCCTGTAATCTCTTGGATAATGGCATTGATTAAAGTTGACTTTCCGACATTGGTAACACCAACCACATAGACATCTCGTCCGTTACGATAATACTCAATTTTATCAATCAAGTCTTTAATGGCTTGTTGATTTTGGGCACTGGTCAAGACAACGTCTAAGGGACGCAAACCCTCTTCGTGAGCTCGTTCCACTAACCATTGATTGATTTTATTGTCTTTAACAGACTTAGGTAGAATGTCCTTTTTATTGCCGACTAGTAAAATATCATTGCCTGCCACAAAGCGTGACAAACCTGGAATAATCGATCCATTAAAGTCAAAAATATCAACCACATTGACTACCAAGGCTTGACTGTCACCAACACTATGTAAAAGACTCAAAAAATCGTCATCTGAGATATTGACATCTGTGATTTCATTATAGTGTCGCAAGCGAAAGCAACGTTGACAGTAAATCTGACCTGCCGCCATTCCCTTGTCCAAGGCTGCTTGAGGCGTAAAACCTGCTTTATCCTTATCTTGAGTTTGAATCGCAATACCACAACCAATACAATGTAAACTTTCCACTTAAATATCCTTCTGATAATCTAACTTGCCATATTTGGCTTCAATCTTCGCCAACATGCGACGTTCTCTAGCACGGTTAAATTTAGTATTCCAAGCATCAGAATTGACCAAGGGCTTAACCAAAATCGACCGAATACCTGCTCGATGACTGGCTCTGATATCAGTCATCAACTGATCACCAACCATGACCACTTCTTCACGATGAAAACCATAACGTTCAATCGCTTGGTCAATGCCTTTGGTAAAGGGCTTCATGGCACGACTAACAAAATCTACCCCAAATTTTTCAACCGCTCGTTTGACTCTGACATGTTTGTTATTGGATACCACTACTACAGGAATATCAGCAGTGGTCATTTCATCTAGCCAAGCACGCAATTCTGGCGTGCCATCAGGATTATTCCACGCAATCAAGGTATTGTCCAAATCAACCAAGACCGCCTTAATCCCATTACGACGCAAACTCTCAGGGGTCAAATCATAAACAGCCTCAACCGCAAAGGTGGGCCTATAATCTTCGATACTCACATCATTCTCCACATCTACATAGTCTTTTTTATTATAGCACAATTTCAAAAAAATGCATGAAAAATAAGCAAAGTTCCCTAGACAGACTGCGGATAAAAAGAACCCCAAGGCAAGTAACTTGCTTTGGGGAATCAAAATCAATCTAACAACTTCTGCAATTCTTGGGCGAGGAGTTGTTGTGCGACTTGTGGATTGGCTTGTCCTTTGGTCGCTTTCATAAGGAAACCTGTAAAGGCCTTGTCAGCATTACGCTTGCCTGACTTGAAGTCAAGAACGGCTGCCTCGTTGTCTGCAAAGACTTGGTGGATAATTGGAATCAAAACGTCTGGATCAGAAATCTGTACCAACCCTGCTTTTTCCACATAAGCCTTAGCCGAACCACCATTTTTAGCCAGATGAACAAAGACTTTCTTGGCGATTTTAGATGAAATCGTTCCATCAGCAATCAAACCAATCATCTCAACTAAGTTTTCAGGGCTAAGGGCAATTTGATCCAAGGTTTTGCTTTCCGTATTGAGATACTGAGCTACCTCTCCTTGCAACCAGTTAGACACTTGTTTGGCATCACCACCTAGTGCAATGGCTGCCTCAAAGAAGTCTGACGTTACCTTACTAGCTGTTAATTGCCCCGCATCATAGTCTGTCAAGCCCATGCTCACATATTTAGCACGACGCTCTTTTGGAAATTCTGGCAATTCATTTCTAACAGCTTGAATCCAAGAGTCGTCAATTTCAAAGATTGGCAAATCTGGCTCTGGGAAGTAACGGTAATCACTAGCCCCTTCTTTGACACGCATTAAAATGGTTTCACCAGTTGCCTCATCATAACGACGGGTTTCTTGTTGAATACGACCACCAGAACGTAGAATTTCTGCTTGGCGTTTTTGTTCATAAGCCAAGCCCTTACGGACATAATTGAACGAGTTAAGGTTTTTCAATTCTGTCTTAGTACCAAATGCTTCTTGACCATAAGGACGCAAAGAGATATTGGCATCGACACGCATCGAACCTTCTTCCATCTTCACGTCAGAAATACCTGTATATTGGATAATTTCTTTCAAGGCAGTGAGGTAAGCATAGGCCTCTTCTGGGCTACGCATATCTGCTTCTGACACAATCTCAATCAAAGGCACCCCTTGACGATTCAAATCGACATAAGAGTAGCCATCCGTGCCATGAGTATTTTTACCAGCATCTTCTTCTAAATGAGCGCGTTCAATACGGATGGTCTTAGTCGAACCATCTGGCAGTTCAATCTCAATCGAACCATTATAGCCAATCGGTTCATCAAATTGAGAAATCTGATAAGCCTTGGGATTGTCTGGATAAAAATAGTTCTTGCGATCAAAGTGCATGGTTTTATGAATGTCCATATTCAAGGCTAGGGCTGCCTTAATCCCTGCGTCAATCACACCCTTGTTAATCACTGGCAAGACCCCTGGGAAAGACCAGTCAATGACATTGGTGTTAGCATTGGCTTCTTCACCAAAGTGGGCTGGAGATGGCGAGAAAATTTTAGAATTCGTTTTTAATTCGACATGGACTTCCAAGCCGATAATGGTTTCAAAATTCATTACTTAGCACCTCCAAAAATCATCGGTTGTTGTTTATGATAATCTGTTGTCGCCTCAAAAGCTGCTGCCACTTGATAAATAATCGCTTCGCTATATTTTGGACCAATCAATTGTAAACCGACTGGCAAACCTTGAACAAAACCTGATGGGATTGAAATAGCTGGCAAGCCTGCCAAATTGACTGGAATGGTCAGCAAATCACTCAAATACATGGCAACAGGGTCATGATGTTTAGAATCAAGGTCATAGGCCACCGTTGTCGTTGTTGGCCCCAAAATCAAATCATACTTGGCAAAGACCTTGGCAAAATCATCAATAATCAAGGTTCTAACCTGACCTGCTTTTTTGAAATAGGCATCATAGTAACCAGACGACAAGCTAAAGGTTCCTAGCATGATACGACGCTTAACTTCTTCACCGAAACCTTCACTGCGTGTGTTGACATAAACATCCTCTAGGTTATTGACATTTTCAGTACGGTAGCCATAACGAATACCGTCAAAACGTTGCAGGTTAGATGAGGCTTCTGATGAGGCGATGATATAGTACACTGCAACACCATACTTGCTATGAGGCAGGCTCACTTCTTCAACGATTGCTCCCAAACTTTCAAGATGTTTAGCTGCCGCTAAAATATTATCCTTAATCTCTGGATCGATACCTTCACCCAAGTATTCCTTAGGTAGGGCAATCTTCATCCCCTTAATCTCTTGACCAATCTTACTTGTAAAGTCCAAGGGCTGATTGGCTGATGTTGAATCTTTGGCATCATAACCAGAAATCACGTCTAGTAGTTGGGCATTTTCTTTGACGGTTGGAGCAAATGGCCCAATTTGATCCAAGGAACTACCAAAGGCAATCAAGCCATAACGTGAGACACGACCATAGCTTGGTTTCATGCCCACAATGCCATTGAAGGCTGCTGGTTGACGGATTGAACCACCTGTATCAGAACCAAGTGACAGACGCACTTGACCAGCCGCCACAGCTGAGGCAGAACCACCAGATGACCCACCTGGGACTTTGCTCTGATCCCAAGCATTTTTGGTTTTCTTGAAATAAGATGTTTCTGTTGATCCACCCATGGCAAATTCATCCATGTTGGTCTTACCAATCACAATCATGTCCTTGTCATAGGCCTTGCTGACACTAGTCGCATCAAAAATTGGTGTGTAGTTGTGAAGCATTTTTGAGGCAGCAGTTGTTAAAATCCCCTTAGTTGAAATGTTATCCTTAACAGCCAAAGGAATACCGCTCATGACATTTTCTGAATCAATCCCACGTTTATCAAGGGCTTCCGCTTGAGCTAGCGCTTCATTTTCAGCCAAACTAATGAAAGAGCCAACTGCCTCTTCACGCTCTTTAATATCCTCCAAAGTCGCCTTGGTCAACTCAAGAGCAGAAATTTCCTTTTTAACAAGAAGATGATGCAACTCATCAATGGTTTTATGATTAAAAGTCATTAGGCATCTCCTCCATCTTCTAAGATAGCTGGTACTTTGATATAATTATTTTCATGTTCAGGTACATTTTGGAACAAGAGCTTACGATCTTCTCCTTTTTCAGCCACGTCTTCACGCATGATATTGATGGTATCTGCCATCGTTGTTGTGACGGCAACACCTGTCGTATCTACTTCATTTAAGAGTTCAATCATATCAACAATCTTGGTCAAACTCTCTGCAAATTGACTGGTTTCTTCTTCTGAAAAAGACAATTTTGAGAGATTGGCGACATGACGCACTTCGGCTTCAGAAATCTTCATCAGTTTCTCCTTAAAATTTATAGTCCCTACTATTTTACCACATTTTACAAGACTTATTAAGAAAAAGAGATGGTCATTTAACCATCTCTTTTGTCTATTGACCTAATAGGCTCACACGTTTGCCGACATGCTGACCACTTTCTAAAATATCCACTAGACCAATCGCATAATCGGCATAGCTAATCTCGCTGACCCCTTTATCATTAAGGGTAAATTCCTCACCGGCTAGGATATAGTGACCAGTTTTTGGCAAATCCACTTCAAACTCTGCAGCTGGACTAATAAAAGTCCATGCCAAATTCTTGGTTTGACGTAGGCTATCAAGTGCTTGAGCTTGCGCCTTAGCTAATGGATAAAATTCTTCTGGAAAATCTGGGGTTTCAAACAATTGTTGTTGATGACTGGCATCAACATACAAACTACCTGCCCCACCAACAACCAACAGACGCGTCTGCGTTCCAATCAAAAGATTAGCCAAATGTTCGACCACCTTAACATGTAAGTGTAAGGTTTCAGATGAAAATGTCCCAAAAGCATCCACAACTGCTTCAAAATCTCTCAAATCTTCCTTGGTCAAGTCAAACAAATCTTTTTGAATGTAGGTTTGAGCCAGTGATTGATTGTCAAGACCACGAGCAAATCCTGTCACCTCATGACCACGCGCCACCAATTCTGCTACAATATGTTGACCTGCTTGACCGTTAGAACTAATTACTGCAATCTTTGCCATTTCTTTTCTCCTTTTGTTGTAAGTTTTGTTGTTACATTAAAAGAATACTGCATTTCTGATGTAATGTCAACTGTTACATTTTATTTTCTAAAAAAATCTTAGCTTTTTGTCAGCTAAGATAAGGTCATCAACTAAAATAAGCACGTCCGTCTGCTAAAATTTGAGCTAGGCTGATTTGGGATAGTTCCTTTTCCATGGCCGTTTGTACTCGTTGTAATTTATCATCTAAAAGTAAGTGAATATTCCGACCGACAGGACAATCCTGACTAGGTTGTTGGTGAAAATGAAAAAGTTGGTTATCTTTCACACTTTCTACAGCTTGATACAAATCAAAAAGAGAAATGTGATCATAGGGTTTTAAAATGGTAACACCACCTTGACCACGCTTAACCGCAATCAATCCAGCTTTTTTTAATTGACTAAGGATATTACGAATAATCACTGGATTGACTTGAATACTGGTTGCCAAAACGTCACTGGTAATTTTTTCTTCTTTATGATAAGTGGCCACATAAATCAAAATATGACTGGCAATGGTAAAACGACTAGAAATCTGCATGGCTAGCTCCTTCCAATACTTAATCACACTATATCTTATTTCAACTACTCTGTCAATCAAAAGAAAAAGAGAACTGACAAGCAGTTCTCTAATCTAAAATAGTAGCTCCTAAAACCGTTTGAAAATGCTCTAAGGCCCATTTTTGTCTAGCTTCTGATAAGGTGGCAACAGCGGACTTTGGTATTTCAAGCTGATAACCTAGATGATAAGCATCAATCGCCGTATGCAAGACGCAAATATCTGTCAAAACCCCAGTCAAAATCAAGGAACGAATGCCTCGCTCACGCAGCCGAGCATCCAAACTCGTGCCTGCAAAGGCAGAGTAATACCGCTTATCCAACCAAAGCACACGCTGATCATCTTTAATATCTTGATAGAGCTGATCTAGTTGCCCATAGAGTTTTCGCCCACTGCTTCCCAAAAGATTATGTGGGGGAAACAAGCGACTTTCTGGATGATAGATATCTTCTTTGTCATGCCCATCAATAGCAAAAACAATCACATGCCCATCATCGTAGGCCTTTTTAGTGAGCTTGGTCAAATCTGACTCAATGGCTTGGGCTGCTGCTCCTGCGGTCAAACGCCCCTCATCTGCCACAAAGTCAACTGTATAGTCAATAGAAATTAAAGCCTTGGTCATCATTATTTACGTTGATCAACCTCGGCAAACAAACCTTCATTTAAGACACGAATGTAGGTTCCCTTCATTCCCAATGAACGACTTTCAATCACACCTGCACTCTCAAGTTTACGAAGGGCATTAACAATGACAGAACGAGTGATTCCAATCCGATCGGCAACTGATGACGCCGTCAAGCGTCCTTCATTGCCATCTAGTTCATTTAAGATCGCATCTACTGCTTTTAATTCAGAATAAGACAAGGCACTGACAGCCATGGTCACTGCTGTTTGCTGGCGAATGGCTTCTTCTAGATTCTCCGATTGATGATTAAGGAGCTGCAAGCCAACTACTGTCGATGAAATCTCAGCCAAAATCAAATCATCATCGTGGAAGGCTTCTTCATTTTTCCAAATAATAAAGGTTCCAAGACGCATGCCACCACTATAAATCGGAACAATCGTGGTTACACCATTTGGATAAACTTCATGAGATTCATAGGGAAAAATGGTTAAGTCATGACTAATTGGCAAATTAGCTTCTGTATCAAACATACGATTGATACCACTAACATAATCGGCTGGAAACTGATGGGTATTGAATAGTTTTTCTGTGCGATCATTATGGGTTTTATGCTTCATTACATAACCTAAGAAGGCACCTTTTTCATCAACAATACAGACATTGCAATCAATGATATCTGCCAGTTGTGCTGCAATCATATTATAAGGTAACTCGTTTTCCAATCGCTCAACCGTCCGTTGTAAAATAGAGGTGATTTTGCGTGTTTTTGTTAATAAGTCAACCATAAGTCCACTCTTTCTATTTTTCTAATTTTGCACGTTCTTCACTATTATACCAAAAATATAAAGCGTTTGCACCTTATTTTTGAAAACTTTTATGAAACAAAGTATTTTTAGCTTAACGACGGTATTGGTGCAAAAAGCGAGTTAATTTTTCTTCAACTTCTGCTAACTCAGAAACCCTTGGCAAATACACGATACGGAAATGATCTGGATCCTTCCAGTTGAAACCTCGTCCATGAACCAACATGATTTTTTCTTGCTTGAGAAACTCTAAGACAAACTGCTCATCATCCGTGATATTATACATGGTCTGATCAATCTTAGGAAATACATATAATCCTGCCTTGGGCTTAACTACTGACAAACCCGGAATATTGTCAATCGCCTTAGTGATAAATTCACGTTGTTCATAAATACGACCACCTGGTAGGAGCAATTTATCAACAGACTGATAACCGCCTAGCGACGTCTGAACAACTTGTTGAGAGAGAACATTCGAACATAGACGCATATTGGCCAACATATCAAGCCCAGCAATGTAATCTTTAACATGAGCTTTTGGCCCTGACAAGACCATCCAGCCTACTCGGAAACCGGCAATCCGATGAGACTTAGACAAGCCATTCATGGTTACCACAAACACATCTGGTGCAAGACTTGCAATCGGAATATGGGTCAAACCGTCCATCACCAAACGGTCATAAATTTCGTCAGAATAGATAATCAAGTCGTTTTGGCGAGCAATTTCGACAATCTCCTCCAAAACTTCTTTGGGATAGAGTGCCCCTGTGGGATTATTGGGATTGATGATGACGATAGCCTTTGTTTTTGAGGTGATTTTAGATTTGATGTCGTCTAAGTCCGGATACCATTCGGCTGCTTCATCACAAATATAATGAACAGCATGGCCACCTGCCAAACTAACAGCTGCCGTCCATAAAGGATAGTCTGGCATTGGCACCAATACTTCATCACCATTGTCTAGCAAACCTTGCATAGACATGGTAATCAATTCACTGACTCCATTGCCAATATAAATATCGTCAATGGTTACGTCAGGAAAGTCTTTCAGCTGGCAATACTGCATAATCGCTTTTCTGGCACTGAAAATGCCCTTACTGTCTGAGTAGCCCTCACTGTTTCTAGCATTGACAATCAGGTCATGAATGACCTCATCAGGTGCGGTAAAACCAAAGGCTGCTGGATTTCCTGTATTAAGCCTTAAAATTTTCTCACCATTTGCTAGCATTCGATTGGCCTCATCCAAGACTGGACCACGAATATCATAAGCCACGTCCTCTAGCTTGCTTGATTTATTAAAAACTTTCATTGATTTAACCTCTCATTTCATAACCCCTATTATAGCTTAAAAGAAAGGTATCTGACAATAGAAAAAAGCATTGCTTAGCAATGCCTTTTAGTTTAGCTTAATTCTGCCACAATCGCTTTAATTTGGTCTTTAGTATGAACACCAGCGACTTGTTTGACGACTTGACCGTCTTTTTTGAAAAGTAGGGTTGGAATAGACATGATGCCAAATTGCTTAGCGGTTTCTGGATTTTCATCCACATCCATTTTCACAATTTTCAATTCATCTTCATCAAATTCTTCAGCCAACTGTTCCAAGATAGGTGCCTGCATCAAGCATGGACCACACCATGTTGCCCAAAAATCAACCAAGACTAAACCGTCTTTTGTTTCTGTTTCAAAGTTTGCATCTGTTAGACTTTGTACCATTTTCTCTCTCCTTTTTCAAATGATGATACTTATTGTACTCCGATTGATTTGATTTGTCTAATAAAAGAATTGGTCAACCTAGATTGGCAATGGTCGCTCCAGAACCACCGGCATTTTGTGGGGCATAGCCAAAGCTCTTAACATGCTTGTTACGACGCAGGTACTTGGTCACACCATCACGAATGACCCCTGTTCCAATCCCATGAATAATATCTACCTGAGCCATATTATTAAGCAAAGCTTGATCAATAAAGGCATCCAGCTCCTGCATGGCTTCTTCATAACGTTTGCCACGCAAATCTAAACGAGCTCGTGGCCCTGATGACGTCTTAGCTTTTTTAACCACATTCACACGCTTTTGAGCAGGCTTTTGCTCGGGTTCATTTAGGCGTTGCAAACTAAACTCATCTGCTTTCAAGGTCATTTTAATCAAGCCGACTTGAGCTTCCCAACGACCATCTTTCAACTGTTTGATCAAGGTACCACGCTGCCCATAACTGCTTACCAAAATATCATCGCCAACCCTAGCTGCTCGTGCTTTTTTCGCCTTTTTCAGCACCTTATTTTTAGACAAATCTACCTGTGGAGCTAATTGTTTCAGTTTCCCTTTAGCTTCAATAATTTCATGAGGTTTCAGTTGGGCTTTTTGATGAAGATTTTTTAGAATCGCATCACTTTCAGCCAAAGCCAAATCAACAATTTCTTGAGCTTGTGTTTGAGCCTTGAGCAACTCCTTATCCTTGGCATGAGAAAATTCATTATACAAGCGTTTCACAGCACGGTTAAATTTGAGATTTTCCGTTTCCACCTCTCGAATATGCTCCAAGCGTTTACGGCTTTCCAAGGTTTGACGCTCTAATTGCTCAATCATTTGTGTCACATCACCGTTAGTGTCCGTCATGCTTTCTGCTCGAGCCACTACCTCTTCAATCAAACCTAGTCGTCTAGCAATGTCAAAGGCATTGGAACGCCCTGGTACACCTTGCATAAAACGATAGGTCGGCGACAAACTTTGACTGTCAAAGGCCATACTGGCATTTTCCACACCAGTTGTTTCTAAGCCGTAAGCCTTGAGTTCAGGGTAGTGGGTGGTCGCCATTGTCTTAATCTTGTGCAGTCGCAAGTAATCCAAAATACTAATAGCCAAACTCGCTCCTTCTTGTGGATCCGTTCCTGCTCCCAATTCATCAAATAGCAAAAGACTGTCCTGATCTGCCTCTTCTAAAATAGACACAATATGAGTCATGTGGCTAGAAAATGTTGATAGACTCTGCTCAATAGACTGCTCATCGCCAATGTCGGCAAAGATTTCTTTGAAAATTGCCACTTGACTACCGGTATCAGCTAGGATGGGAAGCCCAGACTGAGCCATGAGTTGGGTCAAGCCCAAGGTTTTAAGCATAATGGTCTTACCACCTGTATTAGGACCGGTAATCACAATAACGGATAAGTCATCCACAAAATGCAAATCATTGGCAACTGGTTTTTCCAAAAGTGGGTGACGAACTTGCAAGAGCCTTAGACCTTGATTGCTTGTCAACTCAGGCACAACCGCCTGACGATCACGCATATACAAGTGCTTGGCACGAACCAAATCCAAGTGACCAATCAGCCAAGCATTATTACGCAAACTCGCCACATGAGGACGAATTAAGGCCGACAAATCATGTAAAATTTTAGCAATTTCATGACGCTCGGCTGCCTGTAACTGTGTGATGTCTTCGTTAAGAGAAACTACTGCTCGTGGCTCAATATAGACAGTTGCTCCAGAACTAGAAATGTCATGAACGACACCTGCGACACGATTACGATGAGTGTTTTTGACAGGTAAGACACTTCGACCATTACGATTGGCAATCAAAGGTTCTGATAAATAGTCTGCCTGTTTTTTCAAAATATCTTGCAAAACCTGTCGCATCTCACGTTCATTGCTAGTGATTTGACGGCGAATTTTTTCCAAGGTAGGACTGGCAAACGGTTCAACAAAACCTGCATCGTTAATGACTTGTAAGGCTCCTTGTAAGTTGGGGAAACTTTCGATATGACCAAAAATGCGGTCAAGTGCCTTTAATGTCACATTTTCTAAATCTTGATAAAAACGATTCAAGGCCGCCGATACTTGTAATAGACGCTTAATTTCCACCAATTCTGCCGTATTCAAATCCGCGGATAACTCTAAACGAGTCAGACTTTCTGATAGATCTGGTAAACTCCCTAGATTAAACTGATGATATTCCTGAAAAATTTCTTGCATATCTCGCAATTCAGCAAAGGCTCGCTCGATTTTCTCTCTTGAGGTCATCGGACCTAATTCTAATAATTCACGCTGGCCCAAAGCTGTTTGTATATAGACTTCAAATTGTTTTTTGACCTTATTAAATTCCAAGGCTTCTAAAATTTTTGTGTTCATGCTTTTATTATAGCACAAACCCAAGTCATGATTGAAATAGAGGGTTGTAAAAAATCTCAGCCCTTTACTAAGAACTGAGATGATTATGTTTATTATGCTTTGGCTTGACGTGAAGCCTTAATCATGCTGATACCTGTATAAATAACAACAAAGACCACTAGCCATTTAAGTACGGTAATTGGAATATTAGTTAGGAAGAGTACTGCGATGATAACACCGATAACCCCACCTATAACCATACCTGCAAAGCCTGTCCAGTTAACACGATCTGCCTTGATGAAAGGGATGGTTGACGTTGTCATTACCACCGCCGCATTAAGCATCATAACTGGCATGGCAACTGTTGGATTGATTCCTAGCATCGAGAAGAAAATCAACTCTGGTGCGTAGTTACCTAGACCGATAGTCATCAAGGCACCACATAGGAAGTTAAAGATAATACCAATAATCAACCAAATACCTGTCAAACCAGTAACATTGTCAGTCAAGCCTTCACCTGGATTAGTCAATAAGCGGTAAACGGTAAAGCAAGAGGCGATAATTAAGAGCGTCCCCAAAACTAATTGCACCGTTGATGTTTTCCAATTTCTCGTGATACGCGTCCCTGCAATTGCCCCGAAAATAGAAGCTACAGCCATTGACAAAAGGGTTGTCATATCAACCTTAACGGCCAAAATAAAGCAAAGTGCTTGAACAAGGGTTGGTATAAGATGCACAGCGTTCATCGTTCCAGGAATCTTGCTATCATCACTAACCAGTTTTGTCATCTTAAAGAAGGTTGTGGTTGTTGCAAAAGAACCAATACCAATCGCATCCAAACAGTCTGTAACCAGACCAATCCAAAAACCTGTGCCAAAACGTTCAAACATATTGATTTTATGACGACGTGTATGTTGGATAATATAGCCTGTTACAAAAATAATAGTGACTACAAGTAAAACTTGAATTGTTCGTAAAATAAGATTATTGTCCATGCCATCTAGTTTACCGTAATTTTCTAATCTTGTAAATAAGTCATATATAAATTCTTGCGAAATGACTGAAATTTATCTAGAATAAGAGGGATAACTAAAGGAGATAAAGATGACAATATTTGATCAAATCAATTTTCAAGGAGTTGCTCTACGCGTCAAAGATAAAGATGCCAACATCACTTTTTATCAAAAGACGCTTGGACTAACACTTTTGCGTGAGGAAAATGCCCTAGCTCTCTTTGGTTCACTAAAACAGAATCGCCCTCTTTTTACCCTTGAAGAATCCCCAGATTATCGCACAAGGGAGGCTAGGGGGCATAAAAAACTAGCCAAGCTCATGATTAAAGTTCTAGACCCTCGAGAGATTGAAAGCCTTTTGGCTCAATCTATTAAAACAGAACAGGTCTTCTTAGGGGAAAAAGGCTACGCTTTTGAAGCGCGTTCACCTCAAGGCGACTTGATTCTATTGCACTCAGAAGATGACTTAGCCAAGTTGAGTCCCATCAGTCACAGAGATTACCAAAAACAAGCTGACTTTAAGGGGTTAACCGACTATCGTATTGATGGTTTAAGCCTTCATGTGACCAATCTAGAAAACACCCGTTCTTTTTATCAACAACTACCCCTAAGGCTTGATTTGAAACAAAGTCAAGATCAAGATTTGTCAGTCAATCCTAATGAAACATGGGATTTAGAAATCATTCACTTCGAGGTAGCAAAAGATTATGACCTTAACCACCTAGCTCAATTTTTCACAGATAAAAGCGTTGACATTTTTTTAGATAAGAAAGAAACGATTCTTGTCGTTTCAGATCCAAGCAATATTGAAGTATGGTTTCAAAAATGATAGACAACATCTTAACAAAAATTCAATCACAAATTAAAGAAAACATCTACCATGGTGCCAGTCTTTCACTCTATGACGGCAGATGGACACGTCATTATCTAGGCACTCTTGACGGTAAAAATCCTGTCAAGAGTGATTTAATCTATGACCTCGCGAGTGTCTCCAAGGTTGTTGGCGTCGGTACCATCATGATTTTTTTATTGCAAACTGGCCAAGTCGAACTGGATAGACCACTCAAAGACTACTATCCCGCCTTTCACAGTAATCAAGTGACAATTAGAGAGCTGTTAACCCACCATTCTGGCATCAATCCTTTTATTGCTAATCGCGATCAGCTAAACGCTAAGGAGTTGATTGAGGCCATCAATCACATTACCGTATCAACCGATAAACCTTTCCTTTATACTGACATCAACTTTATTCTTCTTGGTTTCTTAATTGAAGAACTCTATGGTCAGGACTTGGCTACCATTTTCCAAAAGGAAATTTTTAGCCCTTGGCAGATGCCCAATACATCTTTTGGCCCTATTAGTCAGGCAGTGCCTACTGTCAAAAATGTGACAGACGGTTACGTTCATGACCCAAAAGCACGAGTGCTTAAAGAACACGCAGGCAGTGCTGGATTGTTTTCAAATCTTGCTGACCTTGAGCAATTTTTAGCACATTATTTACAGGATGAATTTGCCAAACAATTAGATCAAAATTATAGTTTAGGCGAAAAAGAACGCTCTCTTGCTTGGGATTTACAAGGCGACTGGCTTCTCCATACAGGTTACACAGGTACCTTTATTCTCTTTAACCGCAAGCAACACAAGGCTGCTATCTTCCTAACCAATCGTACCTATGAAAAGGATGATCGTGAACAATGGATTTTAGACCGTAACGACTTGATTGCTGTAATTAAAGACTCCTTATAAACAAAAAAAGAGGGAATCCCTCTTTTTTCTTATCCTAGATAAAGGTATTTGAACAAAGCAACTGCCAAGACACCTGCTAAGATAGGTGCTACAACACCAACCCAAGCATACCACCATTTTGAATCGCCCTTAGCTGAACCAAGAACTGATTTTGGCAAGAAATGGTGAACCAAACGAGGTCCCAAATCACGCGCTGGGTTAAGTCCTGCTCCTGTTGGGCCACCTAGACCAGCAATAAGAGCCATCAACAAGAAACCAATCGCCATGTGAGCAACTGACAAGCTACCAGTTACAAATGGAGCAACTTGTGTTTCAGCGACTGTTTGTTCATAGCCAGCTGTAACCAATTTACCAACCAATTCTGCACCGAAGAAATTCTTAGTTAAGGCTAGAACCCCAAAGAAAAGAACAAACGAACCAATAAATTCGCTGATAAAACCATTGCGAGTGGCAGCTTTACGACTTTCGACTGTGTTATCATCTAAGTTATTGATAATAGCAAATGACCCTAAAATCGCATTAGCATCGTCAGTTTGTTTGAAAAATGACGCATACATGCTAACAACGACCAATTGTGCAAACATCGCTCCTAAAAATTGAGCCAAGATATAAGGAGCCACATGAGCCCATGGGAAAAGCCCAGAAACTGCCAAACCGATTGTAATGGCTGGATTCACGTGATTACCTGAGACATTACCAAACATCAAGGCTGGCAACATCAAACCTAAACCATAACCAAGAGCAACCAAGGTCAAGCCTTGACCATTTCCCTTAGTTCCCTTCAAACTAACGTTAGCCACAACACCATTTCCTAGTAAAACAAGAAAAGCAGTGGCGATAAATTCTGTGATATACTTGAGTACCCAAGTCACATCCATCTTAACATCCTCCAATAAGTAAAATTTACAACAGTCTTCATTTTATCAAGTCTGACTAAAAATGTAAAGATTTTCTGAAAATAAATTTATATTTTTTCATTCCTTAACCAAAAAAGTTGAGATAAGTTTTCTCAACTTCTTTTTAATTCAAGCACCAAAGTTTACAAAATCTTTTTCAATTCATCAATATCAGCCTGTGTTGTTGACCAGCTAGTTGCCAGTCGGACAACGGTATGTTCTTCATCATATTTTTGCCAACTACTGAACACCACATTTTTTGCCAATTCTTGTAAGTGACTATTTTCCAAAATAATAAACTGTTGATTAGTTGGGCTTTCTAAATAAAAACGATAACCCTTATCTGTCAAGATTTGTTTCAGTTGCTCTGCCAAATCAATGGCTTTTTGACCAATTTTCCAATACAAATCATCGGTAAAGAAGTGATCAAATTGAACACCAAATAAACGGCCTTTAGCAACCAAAGCTCCGTGATGTTTCATCACTGTTGTAAACTGTTTGGGACGATTATTTTTCGTAAAAACAACCGCTTCCCCTGCCAAAGCTCCTAACTTTGTTCCACCGATATAGAAAACATCGGTCAATTCAGCAATGGTCGGCAAATCCACATCATTCCCCTTAGCCACTAAACCATAACCTAGGCGAGCGCCATCCAAAAACAATGGCAACTGATAGCGATGACAAACCTCCACCAACTCACCAAGCTCTTGTTTCGTGTACAGAGTGCCGTATTCTGTCGGATGAGAAATGTAAACCATGCCAGGAAATACCATGTGAGCATGTGACGCATCTTGATAAAAATCAGCCAGATAACTTGCCACATCCGCTGCCTGAAGTTTTCCTTCACTAGCAGGTAAGGTTATCACCTTATGCCCAGTATATTCAATCGCCCCAGCCTCATGAACAGCAATATGACCCGTGTCTGCAGCAATCACTCCTTCATAAGAAGCTAAAAGACTAGCGATTACCACTTGATTGGTTTGAGTGCCACCTGTTAAAAAATCCACTTCTGCATGAGGGCAAGCCGTGGCTTGACGAATTTTTTCACTGGCACGCTGACAATAAAAATCTGCACCATAGCCTGCTAAATTTTCTTCATTGGTAGTTATTAAAGATTTTAAAAGTTCTGGATGAACGCCTTCATTATAATCATTTTCAAAATGTAACATCATCGACTCCTATAAACTGTCAAAAGTCAAACTAGGTTTAGCATTAAGAGCCAAATCAGCAAAATGACCTTTCTCGTATTCCACCTGAGCAGCATAAGCAATCATACCAGCATTATCTCCACATAGACGCAGAGGTGGGATAATCACCTTGGTTTCAGTCAGTTCAGCTGCCAAACGTTCACGCAAACCTTGATTGGCTGCCACTCCTCCAGCCACAACCAAACTCTTGACAGGATAGGTTGCTAGGGCTTTTTTTACCTTGGCTAATAAAATGTCTAGAACAGCTTCTTGAAAGGACGCACACAAATCTTCCAAAATCAACTCCTCACCTTTTTGCTGAGCATTATGATGAAGATTGATAAAAGCTGATTTAAGACCTGAAAAGGAAAATTCTAGATGATCTTCCTTAATCATGGCACGAGGGAAATGATAGGTGTCCTCTCCCTGATGTGCCAACTCATCAATCAAACGACCAGCAGGATAAGGCAAGCCCATGACACGCCCCACCTTATCATAGGCTTCACCTACTGCATCGTCACGCGTTTCCCCAATAATCTTATAGTCACCCTCTTTCGCCACATAGACCAGTTCGGTATGCCCCCCACTAACTAGCAAAGCCATCAATGGATACTGCAATGGCTCTACACTTTGAGCAGCCATCAGATGACCTGCCATGTGATTAACTGGAATTAAAGGCAAGTGATTGGCCCATGCAAAAGCCTTAGCTGCCGACAATCCAACCAACAGAGCACCAACCAAACCAGGACCATAAGTCACCGCTACTGCTGTCAAATCTTTAGCAGTTACCTCAGCTTCAGACAAGGCTTGTTCAATACAAGTCGTAATGACCTCTACATGATGACGACTAGCCACCTCTGGCACTACCCCACCAAATCGCTCATGACTTGCCACTTGACTAGCAATCACATTGCTGACCAGTTGATCATTTTTCAAAATTGCCACGCTCGTTTCATCGCAAGATGACTCAATGGCTAAAAAAATCTTTTCTGTCATGTTTTCTTCCTATCGTTTCATGATTACAGCGTCTTCTCTTGGCTGATGATAATAATTTTTTCTCACACCAAGTTCAACAAACCCAAACTTTTTATAGAGATGTTGGGCGACTGTATTTGACTGACGCACTTCTAAAAAAATCGACCCCATTTCTTTTGGTAAATGCGCCAACAACCGACTACCTATTCCTTGACCACCGTAGGTAGTTTTCACCGCTAAATTAGTCACTTCAATCTCACCAAACAAGTCCTGCCAAGTCAAAAAACCAAGCACTTCACCTTCTTGGACTGCCACTAAATAGGTCACATCTTCTCGACGTAAATCCGCTTGAATTTGTGGCAGACTCCAAGGTGATTTGGCATACACATCGGTTAAAATCTCAAAGATGATTTCGGCAAGAATTTCTTGGTCGTACTTAGACCCATTTAATATAGTGATCGTCTGTGTCATCGTGTTCTTTCAACCAGTTTTCTTCAGCTTCAACGCGTTTAAGATAATTAGGAACTAAATCATGGGTGTTAAGGGCAGGCATTTTTTGACCCAATTGGCCTAATAGACTCGCTGATGGCAGACTGGCTTTAATCTTAGCTGTTGGCATAGTTTCTTCTATCTGTTGGCGAAAAGCTTCCACTTCACCAACAAAACAGACCTCACCTTGCCAATCTTGAGCAATGGTCAAAACCGTTTCAAAACTCATATAGGCATCAGCTTGTTGACGGTTTCCGTCAAGATAAAAACCAGCATAAACATGATTGCGTCTAGCGTCAATCAAGGGAATCACTAAACCAGAAAAATCAACAGCAGTTAACGCTAACAGACTAGATAAACCAACAACATCAATCTGTAAGGCATAGGCTAAAGTCTTGGCTGTTGCCACTGCCATTCTCAAGCCAGTATAAGAACCAGGCCCCTGAGCCACCACAATACGCTCTAAATCACTTGGTTGCCAACCCACTAAAGTCATCAAAAAATCGATAGTTGGCATCAAGGTCACACTATGATTTTGTTTCATATCAAGGTTAGTTTGTGCCACTATATTTTGATTGTCTAATAAAGCAACAGATAAGGCTTGACTAGAACTATCAAACGCTAAAACTTTCATCTTTCTTACTTCCTTACTTGATTCTCCCTTTTATTTTATGATATAATTATTATAATTGCAACGAATCACGGTTAAATCTATTACACAAAAATTGAAGAAAAGAAACCTCAGGTCTAGCCACATCTAGTGCTTATCTGATAGCTTTTTCACACCATTGATTTAACAGGATGACAAAAGAAAGGATTTTTATGATTTACAAAATTTTTTACCAAGAAACCAAGGATCGCAATCCACGTCGAGAACAAACTAAGGCACTCTACCTTGACATTGATAGTAAAGATGAACTGGCAGGGCGTATTATGGCTCGTGAATTAGTTGAACAACACACTGCCTATAACATCGAACACATTGAACGTTTATCTGAAAAGCACCTTGAATACGAAAAAGAATCTGGTGCCTTTGTCTTAACGGAGTTCTAATATGTCAAGTATCAATCTCAAATCAGAAGAAGTTGGCGTTTTCGCTATCGGCGGTCTGGGAGAAATCGGTAAAAATACCTACGGCATTGAATATCAAGACGAGATTATCATCGTTGACGCTGGAATCAAGTTTCCAGAAGACGATCTTCTTGGTATCGACTACGTTATTCCAGATTACTCTTACATCGTTGACAACATTAAGCGTGTCAAAGCCTTGGTTATCACCCATGGTCACGAAGATCATATCGGTGGGATTCCCTTTCTTCTCAAACAAGCCAATATCCCTATCTATGCTGGGCCATTAGCCTTGTCACTGATTCGTGGCAAATTGGAAGAACATGGTATCTTACGTGAAGCTAAATTACACGAAATCAACCACAATACCGAACTGACTTTCAAAAATCTAAGTGTTACCTTCTTTCGCACGACCCACTCGATTCCAGAACCATTAGGAATCGTTATCCATACCCCACAAGGCAAGGTCGTCTGCACGGGTGACTTCAAGTTCGACTTCACACCTGTTGGTGAGCCTGCTGACCTTCACCGTATGGCTGCCTTGGGCGAAGATGGCGTCTTACTTCTTTTGTCAGATTCGACCAATGCTGAAGTGCCAACCTTTACCAACTCTGAACAAATGGTTGGACAATCTATCATGAAGATTATCGAAGGTATCGAAGGACGCATCATCTTTGCCTCTTTTGCCTCAAATATCTTCCGTCTGCAACAGGCCGCCGAAGCTGCCGTTAAAACAAGACGTAAGATTGCCGTTTTTGGTCGTTCTATGGAAAAAGCCATTGTCAACGGTATCGAACTCGGCTATATCAAAGTGCCAAAAGGCACATTTATCGAACCTACCGAAATCAAAAACTATCACGCTAGTGAGATTTTAATCATGTGTACGGGAAGTCAGGGCGAATCGATGGCTGCCTTGGCTCGTATCGCCAACGGCACCCATCGTCAAGTAACGCTGCAACCAGGTGATACCGTTATCTTCTCATCTAGTCCAATCCCTGGTAATACCACCAGTGTCAATAAATTGATTAACACCATTCAAGAA
This sequence comes from Streptococcus sp. sy018, assembly GCF_007859185.1. Lineage (NCBI taxonomy): Bacteria > Bacillati > Bacillota > Bacilli > Lactobacillales > Streptococcaceae > Streptococcus > Streptococcus sp. sy018. Next base: position 156,637 of record NZ_VOHN01000002.1, read on the forward strand.
GCAGGTGTTTCTGTTATCCACGGTAAAATCAACAATATTCACACATCTGGTCACGGTGGTCAACAAGAGCAAAAACTCATGCTCCGTCTGATGAAACCTAAATATTTCATGCCTGTTCATGGTGAATACCGTATGCAAAAGGTACATGCGAGCTTGGCAGTTGATACAGGGGTCGAAAAAGACAACATCTTCATTATGGAAAATGGTGACGTCTTGGCCTTGACCAAGGACTCAGCTCGTATTTCTGGTAAATTCAACGCCCAAGACATCTATGTTGATGGTAGTGGGGTCGGTGATATTGGAGCTGCCGTCCTTCGTGATCGTCATGACCTATCAGAAGATGGTGTCGTGCTTGCTGTAGCAACTGTTGACTTCAAATCTAAGATGATTTTGGCAGGACCTGATATTCTCAGTCGCGGCTTCATCTACATGCGAGAATCTGGCGAGCTAATCCGAGAAAGTCAACGCTTGCTCTTTAACGCCATTCGTATCGCTCTGAAAAACAAGGAAGCAACTGTTCAGTCTGTCAATGGGGCGATTGTCAATGCCCTACGACCATTCCTATATGAAAAAACTGAACGTGAACCTATCATCATCCCCATGGTCTTAACACCAGATAAAAACAATCATAAATAAGAAAAATCCACCAAATAGGTGGATTTTTTCTTATTATACTTAGTCTGAAACCTTGTAGTAAAAAGTATCAAGGTCAGCCATAACAACTGATGGATTCATCCCAGTACCAACAAACCAAATTCTTTCTTTACTACCATCAGAAGCGTCAACATCAGAACCCTCACTAACAGTAGAACCAACTGGCAAGAAGCATAAACCTGCAGCACTATTAAAGCTAAGTCTAGAATCTTCATTAAATGTACCTGTTAAATAACCTTTTTCTGCAATCGTTGAACTAGCATAACTTTCATTAAATGTCAAAAACCTAGTCTCTACTCTGCCATCAGGATAAGTTGCTTGAATAGATGAACTGGTAAACGTATAGGTCGGAGAGTCAGCTTTTCCATTCTTCCACGTCCCTGCAATCGATGAATAATCACCTGCCATAATGGCTTGTAAGTCCATTGAACTACTTGCTACCGTCTCAGTTTGACTGCTTGATGTCTGAGAGTCACTATTTTGGACTGATTGCCACGTTAGAGTAGTTAAGTCTAGAGCTTCTGGCAATTTGCCAAGGTCAGATTCAGACATGCTTTCAGTAACTTTTTCTAAAGCTCCACCATCAGCAGTTAAGCGATAATGAGCATAAACAGCCGACGAGGCAGACCCTGACCCTTTATAGTAGAAAGAACCATCCTGTAACGGAATCAACCGCATACGATTACCTAGCATAGCAAGATTACTATCATTGGTCAATCTAATCGCTTGGTTGTCTTTGATAGTAAAAATATCAAGAAGAGCACGGTAACCATCTTTAGCGATTAAAGAAACCGTCAACTCATCCACACCATTCTGATCAAAGTCATACAGATTGTATTCAATATCTGTATAATAAGAAATACCTCTTCTTAATTGAAGGGATTCTGCACTAATAGATGACGTTGGATTATTACCATCCACCACTTGACGATATTCTGAAATCACACTGTCATAGAGTGAATAATCCACTGCTACAGTAGAGCTAGAGTCGCTTGATTCCGTTTGACTTGAACTTGACGAGTCACTGTTTGAACTTGATTGACTTGATGTGTTAGCTTTCTTGTCTGCTGACGATGATGACTCACTCTGACTTGATGAACTGCTCTCTTTCGCCACGGTTGACGACGACTCTCCTGCCGAAGAAGAAGAACTCGACGCATTTTGACTTGTACTCGACTGACTTGACGAGCCGTTTGCTGTTTCGATAATCGTCGTTGTGCTTTCTTTACTCTCTTTTACCGAACAAGCTGTCAACAACAAGAGAGAAAATAAGGTAAGATACTTTTTCATAAATACTCCGTTTCTTTTTTTATTCACTTAACTAGTTTACTCCCCCCCCCCCTATTTATCAAGTAATTTGCTTATATTATCTACTTTCCTTGACAAAGGCTGAGCTGATAAACAAAAGACTTGGCAGACAGACCAAGTCTTTTAGTAAGGGCTAATAACTGTCCAGATAGTTGTCGATTTCCCATTGGGAAACATAGGCGGCATAGCTAGCCCACTCGATTCGCTTGGCTTCTAAGAAATTGGTATAGATGTGCTCTCCCAAAGCCTCTTTAACCACCTCATCTTTTTGCAAGGCTTTAAGAGCATTATGCAAGGTTGACGGCAAATCAATAATATCTGCTGCCTGACGTTCCTCTGGTGTCATGACATAGATATTGCTCTCAACAGGAGCGGGTGCCACAATTTTATTGCTAATGCCATCCAAACCGGACGCTAAAAGTACCGCCAGAGCCAAATAAGGATTGGCCATGGGATCCACCGAACGCAACTCTAAACGCGTTCCCATCCCTCGTGAAGCCGGCACTCGAATCAAAGGCGAACGATTTTGCCCAGCCCAAGCCACATAAACAGGAGCTTCATAGCCTGGCACCAAACGTTTGTAGGAATTAACAGTTGGATTGGTGATAGCGGTATAGCCATAGGCATGTTTCATCAACCCACCCAAGAAATAATAGGCAGTTTTTGATAATTGCATCCCCCTTGGGTCATTAACATCGTAAAAAACATTTCCTGTTTCATCAAACAAGGACATATTGCAGTGCATACCAGAGCCTGCGATACCATACTTTGGCTTGGCCATAAAGGTCGCATACAAACCGTGCTTACGAGCAATGGTCTTAACCACCAACTTAAACAGTTGAATATTATCACAAGCTCTCAAAGCGTCCGTGTATTTGAAATCAATCTCGTGTTGACCTGCTGCTACCTCGTGGTGACAAGCCTCAACTTCAAAGCCCATTTTGGTTAACACCGCAGCAATTTCTCGACGGGTATTATCAGCCAAATCCGTTGGAGCCAAATCAAAGTAGCCCCCCTTATCATTGACTTCTAGAGTTGGATTACCCGTTTCATCCAATTTAAAGAGAAAGAATTCTGGTTCTGGCCCCAGATTAAAAGATTTGAAACCCATTTCTTCCATATTTGCCAAGGCACGCTTGAGATTGCCACGAGGATCACCTGCAAATGGTTTCCCCTCAGCCGTATAAATATCACAAATCAAACCACCGACTGCACCATGTTCATCTCCCCAAGGAAAAACCGTCCAAGTGTTCAAATCAGGATAAAGATACATGTCCGACTCATTGATGCGAACAAATCCCTCAATGGAAGACCCGTCAAACATGGCTTTATTAGATAGAATCTTCTCTAATTGCTCACTGGTAGCTGGAATTTCAACATTTTTCATAATTCCCATAATGTCAGTAAACATGAGGCGTAAAAAGGTCACATTTTTATCACAAATATCACGACGAATATCTTCTGCAGTAATTGACATGTTGCTCTCCTTCTTGTCTAAACTATCGTCCTAAACGGTGACCACCCAAGTGCTGAGTGGGCTGATTGAAACGTCCTTGACGCAGCAAATCATCGTGTAAAATTTGCCTAACATCAGCGTCAGATAAGGGTTTCTTGGACTTACTTCTAGTAGAAACTGGCTTTTCTTGGGCATAGTGAGCCTTAATAGCCGCCATATTTAAGCCATCATCTAGAAAATCCTTAATTTCCAATAACCTATCCATATCATTCAGTGAATAAAGACGACGATTACCCTTACTTCGTTTGGGCAGAATCAAACCCTGTTCTTCATAATAGCGAATCTGTCTAGCCGTCAGGTCAGTCAAGGTCATTACCGAACCAATAGGAAAAACTGCCATATGCCGTCGTAATTCCTTCTCTCTCATCACCATTTCTCCTTTATTTCTTACATTATAAAAAGAAAAGCAAGCACTGTCAAGAGCAAATGTTAGATTTTATCACATGGATTTCTTTTTTAAGCGGTTCTTAAGCCAATCCACATCAGCATTAACCATAATGGCAATAAAAACACCAACAAAGGTTTCAAAAATTCGCACGAAAACATATAAAATAGTATCCCCATCTGGGATAGACAGGGTAATGATTAGCAAGGCAGCAACACCACCAATCACACCCGCCTTATTATTCATGGCAACATTGGTCATAATGGTCAGCATGGTCAAAATCGGTAGGCTAAAAAGCGTCAGCCAGTAAGATCCTCCCAACAAATTAGTCAAGGAAAAGAAAATAACTGCAAAAAAACCACCGATACTATTGGCTAAAATCCGAGAAATCCCAAACTGCAAACTCGTTCCAAAATCTTCTCTCAGGCTAAAAACGGCTGTCAAGGCAGCGATTTGCGTTCCTTCCCAACCAAATAACTTAAATAATAACAAAACCAAAAAAACTGACAAGCCTGTCTTAAAAGTCCTCAACCCCAAACGAAACTGTTTTTTATCAAATTTAAATTGTCTAAAATCCATCTTATGTCTTTCTCAATCTCAAAGAAAAGGATATCGCCAGCTGCGATACCCTCTCCCATTAATCATTCAGTCTTATTTTTCTGTTAGGGCAGCAAGACCTGGAAGAACTTTTCCTTCAAGCAATTCCATACTTGCTCCACCACCAGTTGAAATCCATGAGAATTTATCAGCACGACCAAGATTGATCGCTGCGGCTGCTGAGTCACCACCACCGATGATTGATTTCACATCAGGTTGTTTAACGATAGCGTCCATCACACCGATTGTACCAGCTTGGAAATCAGGATTTTCAAAGACACCCATTGGACCATTCCAAACAACTGTCTTAGCACCTGTTAGCTCAGCATCAAATTTCTCAATTGATTTTGGTCCGATATCAAGACCTAGGAAACCTTCAGAAACTGCTTCACCATCAGTATCACGAACAACATCATAACCTGCAAAAGCATTCGCTTCTTTTGAATCAACTGGCAAAATCAATTTACCATTTGATTTTTCAAGAAGAGCCTTAGCTACATCAAGTTTATCTTCTTCAACCAATGAGTTACCAATCTCAATACCTTGTGCTTTGTAGAAAGTATAAGTCATACCACCACCGATAAGTACCTTATCAGCTTTTTCTAAAAGGTTCTCGATAACACCAATCTTATCAGATACTTTTGAACCACCAAGAATGGCAACAAATGGACGTTCTGGTGTTTCAACTGCTTCTTGGATATAAGCAATTTCATTTTCCAAAAGGAAACCTGCCACTGCTTGCTCAACGTTTGCTGAAATACCAACGTTTGACGCATGGGCACGGTGAGCTGTACCAAAAGCATCATTAACGAAGATACCGTCACCTAGACTTGCCCAGTATTGACCAAGTTCAGCATCGTTTTTAGATTCTTTCTTACCGTCAACATCTTCAAAACGAGTGTTTTCAACCAAAAGTACTTGACCATCTTCAAGAGCATTGATTGCAGCTTCTAGTTCTGCACCACGAGTAGCTCCCGCAATAAAGACAACTTCTTGACCAAGTTTAGCTGACAAATCAGCCGCTACTGGTGCCAATGATTTCCCTTCTTTATCTGCTTCTTCTTTAACACGTCCTAAATGTGAGAAAAGAATCGCACGTCCACCTTGCTCAATAATATACTTGATTGTTGGAAGTGCAGCTGTAATACGGTTATCATTTGTAATCACACCATCTTTCAAAGGTACATTAAAGTCCACACGAACAAGGACTTTTTTACCTTTTACATTCACATCTTTTACAGTTAATTTAGCCATTTTTAAGACTCCTTCTTTTTTGTACTCTCTTATTATATCATAATTTTTGAAAATGTTAAGGATTTAACAAAATATCAGACCCTTATTTGACAAAAAAGGAAGGTCAAACGACCTCCCTAATCACCTAATTATTTTGCCAATTTTGCAAAGTACTCAAGTGTACGAACAAGTTGTGCAGTGTAAGACATTTCGTTGTCATACCATGAAACAACTTTAACCAATTGCTCACCGTCAACGTCAAGCACTTTAGTTTGAGTTGCGTCAAACAATGAACCGTAAGCCATACCAACGATATCTGATGATACGATTGCATCTTCAGTATAACCGTAAGACTCGTTTGCAACTGATTTCATCATTGCGTTGATTTCGTCAGCAGTTACTTTCTTATCAAGTGTTACAACCAATTCAGTTACAGAACCTGTTGGAACTGGAACACGTTGTGCAGCACCGTCAAGTTTACCGTTCAATTCTGGGATAACAAGACCGATAGCTTTAGCAGCACCTGTTGAGTTAGGTACGATGTTTGCTGCTGCTGCACGAGCACGACGAAGGTCACCACCACGGTGTGGACCATCAAGAACCATTTGGTCACCAGTGTAACCATGGATTGTCGTCATCAAACCTTTTTGAACACCGTATGCATCATGAAGAGCTTTAGCCATTGGTGCCAAGCAGTTTGTAGTACATGAAGCACCTGAGATAACTGTTTCGCTACCGTCAAGGATGTCATGGTTAGTGTTAAATACAACTGTTTTAACATCATTTCCACCAGGAGCTGTGATAACAACTTTTTTCGCACCATTTTCATGGATGTGTTGCTCAGCCGCTGATTTAGAAGCAAAGAAACCAGTCGCTTCAAGAACGATTTCTACACCATCTGTAGCCCAGTCAATGTTACCTGGCTCACGCTCTGCAGAAACTTTGATGAATTTACCGTTAACTTCGAATCCACCTTCTTTAACTTCCACAGTACCGTCGAAACGACCTTGAGTTGTGTCGTATTTCAACAAGTGTGCAAGCATGTTAGGATCTGTAAGGTCGTTGATACGAGTCACTTCAACACCTTCTACGTTTTGGATACGACGGAAAGCAAGACGACCGATACGTCCGAAACCGTTAATACCAACTTTAACTACCATTTGTGATTTCCTCCTTATGAAAATCAATACTTAATATTTTTAAGGGAACTCCCTTTTGTGAAAAGATTAACTTGATTAGTTACAAGAATCCTTCAACATGTCTATTATATAACTATTTAATTTGAATTGCAAATACTTTTCGCAGCTTTGAAGTATTTTTAACAAAAAAGACAGAGCTCATCACTCTGTCTATTGAAGATAATTAGTCTTCACCTTTATTTTTTTTGATAATTTCTTCTTGAACTGACTTAGGAACATCTTCATAATGGTCAAATACCATCATGAACGTACCACGTCCTTGAGTTGCAGAACGAAGAACTGTTGCATAACCGAACATTTCAGCCAATGGTACAAAGGCACGAACCACTTGTGTATTACCACGAGCTTCCATACCATCTACACGACCACGACGAGCCGTCACATGTCCCATAACATCTCCAAGGTTATCTTCTGGAGCAGTAATGGTTACAAGCATCATTGGCTCAAGGATAGCTGGTTGAGCTGATTTAGCTGCTTCTTTAAGGGCAAGAGAAGCCGCAATCTTGAAGGCAGTTTCAGATGAGTCAACATCATGGTATGAACCATCGTAAAGTTTAGCTTTTACGTCAACCATTGGGTAGCCGGCAAGGACACCGTTAGCCATAGACTCAACCAAACCTTTTTCAACCGCTGGGATAAATTCACGAGGAACCACACCACCGACGATAGCATTTTCAAACTCGAAACCTTTACCTTCTTCGTTTGGTGTAAATTCAATCCAAACGTCACCGAATTGACCTTTACCACCAGATTGGCGTTTGAAGAATCCACGAGCTTGAGTTGAAGCACGGAATGTTTCACGGTAAGATACTTGAGGAGCACCTACGTTAGCTTCAACCTTGAACTCACGACGCATACGGTCAACAAGGACATCCAAGTGAAGCTCACCCATACCAGAGATAACTGTTTCACCAGTTTCAACGTTAGTTTCAACACGGAATGTTGGATCTTCTTCAGCAAGTTTTTGAAGGGCAATACCCATCTTGTCTTGGTCAGCTTTAGATTTTGGCTCAACCATCAATTGGATAACTGGTTCTGGAACGTTGATTGACTCAAGGATTACTTTAGCTTTCTCATCAGTCAATGAGTCACCAGTTGTTGTATCTTTCAAACCAACAGCGGCAGCGATATCTCCAGAGTAAACTGTTTGGATTTCTTCACGGCTGTTTGCGTGCATTTGAAGGATACGTCCGATACGCTCACGTTTACCTTTTGATGTATTCAAAACGTATGAACCTGAGTTAAGAACACCTGAGTACACACGGAAGAATGTCAAACGACCTACGAATGGGTCTGTCATGATCTTGAAGGCAAGGGCTGCAAATGGCTCTTCATCAGATGCTGGACGAGTTTCTTCTTCGTCAGTATCTGGGTTAATACCTTTGATTGCTGGGATATCAAGTGGGCTTGGTAGGTAGTCGATAACTGCATCAAGCATCAATTGAACACCCTTGTTTTTGAAGGCAGAACCACAAAGTACAGGGAAGAACTCAACGTTGATTGTTGCTTGACGGATTGCTTCTTTCAATTCGTCGTTAGTGATTTCTTCACCTTCAAGGTATTTCATCATCAAGTCTTCGTTTGTTTCAGCTACTGCTTCAACCAATTTTTCACGGTACTCTTCAGCTTGCTCAAGGTATTCAGCAGGAATATCTTCTTCCAAGATGTCAGTACCAAGGTCGTTAGTGTAGATCTCAGCTTTCATCTTGATCAAGTCAATGATACCACGGAAGTCATCTTCTGCACCGATTGGCAATTGAATTGGGTGAGCATTTGCTTGCAAACGATCATGAAGTGTGCTTACTGAGTAAAGGAAGTCAGCACCGATTTTGTCCATTTTGTTGGCAAATACGATACGAGGAACGCCGTACTCAGTTGCTTGACGCCATACAGTTTCTGTTTGTGGCTCAACACCTGATTGTGAGTCAAGAACGGTAACTGCACCATCAAGAACACGAAGAGAACGTTGTACTTCGATTGTGAAATCCACGTGTCCTGGTGTGTCGATGATATTTACACGGTGGTCGTTCCATTGAGCTGTTGTTGCTGCAGATGTGATTGTGATACCACGTTCTTGCTCTTGCTCCATCCAGTCCATTTGTGATGCACCTTCATGCGTTTCACCAATTTTATGGATTTTACCAGTGTAGTAAAGAATACGCTCAGTTGTTGTTGTCTTACCAGCATCAACGTGAGCCATGATTCCGATATTACGAGTTTTTTCAAGTGAAAATTCGCGTGCCATTAGTTTCTCCTAATAAATTTTTATTTACTTTTTTATTATAGCATAAATTTGTCAAAAACGGATAGGCAGGACCTACCCGTTCTTGCTATTTCTTAAATCTTAACCAGATGCTTCAACTCAAATGCTATTTAATTTGAGAACAAACCTCCAGCTTGAGTAAAGACTGACAATTTGAAAAGATTGGTTATTATCAACTTTTTGAAATTGTCTTTTAATCGTCTTAAACCTCTTATTCTTACCAGCGGAAGTGTGCGAATGCACGGTTTGCTTCTGCCATTTTGTGAGTGTCTTCACGTTTTTTAACAGACGCACCAGTGTTGTTAGCAGCATCCATGATTTCTTTAGCCAAACGGTCTTTCATCGTGTGTTCACCACGCAAACGTGATGCATTGACCAACCAACGAAGACCTAATGTTGTACGACGCTCTGGACGAACTTCAACTGGAACTTGGTAGTTAGAACCACCAACACGGCGTGCACGAACTTCAAGAACAGGCATGATGTTTTCCATAGCTGTTTCAAAAACTTCAAGTGCGTTTTCACCAGTTGCTTCAGCGATTTGTTCAAAGGCACCGTAAACGATGCTTGCTGCTACTCCACGTTTTCCATCAAGCATAACACGGTTGATAAGACGTGTTACAAGTTGTGAATTGTACAATGGATCTGCCAATACTTCGCGCTTAGGCGCTCTATTTTTACGACTCATATTTTCTTATCTCCCTTCTATTATCCTTTAGGACGTTTTGCACCGTATTTAGAACGGCCTTGCTTACGGTCAGCAACACCTGCTGTATCAAGTGCACCACGAACGATATGGTAACGTACCCCTGGAAGGTCTTTTACACGTCCACCACGGATAAGTACCACGCTATGCTCTTGCAAGTTGTGGCCGATACCTGGGATGTAAGCAGTTACTTCGATAAGGTTGCTCAAACGTACACGGGCAAATTTACGAAGGGCAGAGTTAGGTTTTTTAGGTGTCATTGTTCCAACACGAGTTGCAACTCCACGTTTTTGTGGTGATGACACGTTAGTTTGAACTTTTTTATGGCTGTTGTAACCAACGTTCAAAGCTGGTGATTTAGATTTTTCTACTTTAGATTTACGTGGTTTACGTACCAACTGGTTAATTGTAGGCATCTACATTCTCCTGTAAGATTTTATTTTTGGTTGTTCTAGCACTTGGTGACAGTCTAGAACAGTGTGTACTTTGCAACTATTTGTCAGCACGTCTCTGTACACTTTGGAGAGACCAAAAGTAAAAAGTACTCCCATTATCTTAGCACGTCCGACTTTACTTGTCAAGGATATTTATCTAAAAATGAGTGGTATTTTTAAGCAAATAGTGATGACATCCTGACTATCTCTTTTCTGAACGATAGTGGTCATAGGCGATATAAATAATCAGCAATAAAATCGGCATTGACAAGTAATCTGACAAAGTCATCAAATTTTGAGAACTCTTTAATGTTACGACTCCAAAATTTTTCAAAGTTTCAAGTAAGGACAAACCTACTCTTAATGCCAATAAAACAAATAAGAGTATCACTTTCTTGTTTTTTAACATAAGATGCCTCCTAGACTTTATTTCTTACAACTTTAGTATAGCAAAGAAAATAAAAAATAACAGGACATACATGTCCTGTTACTTAACCTTTAATTGATTTCAGCAATCTGATATAGGCCTAGTTCAGCTTGGGTTTCTGAACCAAACATGCTAATCATGATTTTCACTTTGTTGTTTTCAATCTCGATAACTCGACCTTCTTGTCCCATAAAGGCACCATCAATGATTTGTACGGTATCTCCTACCTTGATATTGGTATCAATCACATCAATCGTTTGACCCATTGACAAGAGAATTGAACGAATCTCTTCTTCCAATAATGGTGTTGGTTTTGAACGGTTACCATGTGACCCCACAAAACCTGTGACGTTTGGTGTGTTACGCACCACAAACCATGCCTCGTCTGTCATGACCATCTCAACCAAAACATAACCTGGAAAGCGATTTTCTTCCACTTCCTTGGTTTGACCATTTTTTTCAACATTCACTGTCTGAGTTGGAATCTCAACACGCAAGATGTTTTCCAACATATTATAAGTTTGAGCTCGCTGAATCAGGTTTTCTTTTACCTTATTTTCATAACCTGAATAGGTCTGTAAAACAAACCAGCCCTTATCAAAACTATCTAACATTTTTTATCCTTTCATCAGAAAAAGTCAGATTAACTTTTTACTGTCCCTTTGATTAAAATCGTTTAATTAAATCAAGAATACCCAATGATAATAACTTATCAAAGATAAAAATAATCAAAGCAAAAAACGCTGTGTATTCAATGACTGACAAGAAATCCTTCCAACGTTGTTTGCGATCTGGCCAGCTGGTATCTTTCAAAACCTTAAAAATACTGAATTTCACACCATTCTCCTTTTATCTTGTTTCCTTGTGTAAGGTGTACTTTTTACAATGTTTACAGAATTTATTAACTTCTAACCGTGTCATCTTAGGATTACTACTTAAACCAATCGAATAGTTTCGACTACCGCAATCAACACAGGCTAAACTCGCTTTTTTTTGTGCCATAACGCCTCCGTAACCTACATTTTACCATGACTTATCCTTTTTCGCAAGTCAGATTATGCGTCAAAAAAGGACACTTCCTTTGGAAGTGCCTCTAAAACTAGCTAATTTTTGCTAGCATTTGTTCTAGGTGTTGGATTGATTTCTCTTGACCCAACAAATAGATCGTATTTGGTAAATCTGGTCCGTGCATTTCACCTGATACGGCAATACGAATTGGCATGAAGAGATTTTTCCCTTTGATTCCTGTTTCTTTTTGAACCGCCTTGATTTGTGGGGCAATATTTTCTGCCAAAAATTCTTCTGACGTCAGCTGACTCAATTTTTCCTTAAAGCTAGTTAGAACTGTTGGAACTGTTTCAGCCGCCATCATCTCTTTTGCTTCCTCCGATAGACTTGGGAAATCTGTAAAGAAAAGATCCGTCAAGCCTACAATTTCATCAACAGAATTTAATTGTGGTTGATAAAGAGCCACCATATCAACTGCTTTGTCTGTCAAACGACCTGCCTCTTCAAGATAAGGCTTAGCCATATCAAAAATCTTAGCTGAATCAGCTTTTTTGATGTAGTCATTGCTCATCCAATCCATTTTTTTCTGATCAAAAGCTGCTGGTGACTTGCTCAAACGATTTTCATCAAATAGCTCAATCAACTCTTGACGAGAGAAGATTTCTTCTTCACCACCTGGGTTCCAACCTAATAGCGAGATAAAGTTAAAGACTGCTTCAGGCAGATACCCTTTCTTACGATAGTCCTCAATAAACTGTAGGGTATTGGTATCACGTTTTGACAATTTTTTACCGGTTTCAGAGTTGATAATCAAGGTCATGTGCCCAAATTCTGGAGCTTCCCAACCCAAAGCCTCATAAATCATCAACTGCTTAGGTGTATTAGCGATATGGTCATCTCCTCGGATAACATGAGAAATTGCCATCAGATGATCATCAACAACCACGGCAAAATTATAAGTTGGGTAGCCATCTTTTTTCTGAATCACCCAATCGCCACCGATGTTGCCACCTTCAAACTCAATTTCACCCTTGACCATATCTGTCCATTTATAAATACCAGATTCATTGACAGCCAAACGAACGGTTGGGATAATTCCCTTAGCTTCACGTTCAGCAATGTAGGCTGCTTTTTCCGTTTCCGTCATGCCTAAAAACTCATTGACGTAACGCGGGGTTTCTCCAGCGGCCTCTTGACGCTCACGCTCAGCAGCCAGTTCTTCTTCAGTCACATAAGATTTGTAAGCCAATCCCTTTTCTAAAAGCTCATCTACATATTGCTGATAGATTGCTAGACGTTCTGATTGACGGTACTGTTCATGAGTTTCTGGGCTTTCATCCCAATCAATCCCTAACCAGCGTAGATTTTCTAGCTGCGAGCGTTCACCATCTTCAACATGACGTTTACGATCTGTGTCTTCAATACGAATGATAAATTGACCACCATGATGACGGGCATAGAGATAATTAAACAAAGCAGTACGGGCATTACCAATATGAAGCAAACCCGTTGGACTTGGTGCATAACGCACACGAATTGGTTTTGACATTTTACTCTCCTGTTATTGAGGGTCTAAGACCTCTAATAGTTCAATCCATTTCATTATATCATAAATGACGAAAAACAAACCTTTCTAATCCCTCTTTAATTGAGACTTTTTCATTTTTTCTATGAAAACGTTAACTTTATAAAAATGTGAAGTTTTTTACTAAATCATCTTTTTCTCCTTAGCAAATATGTTATAATAGCTATGCTTTATCAAAATAAAATAGGAGAATAGAGATGAAAAACAACTACACTGGTTATAACAGTGAATTGATTAACAACCTCGCTAAGAGTATCGAAAAAAAAGACGACCTGTCACGCCATAACTACCTCAAATATGCTGTGAGGTCTATGCTAGCAACCATGTTTTTAACCTTGGGAACAGCTGTTGCCTTTTATATCGCCTCATATAGCGATAATCTCGTGCCACATTCTGGTAAATTCCTTTTTGCCTTTATGTTTAGCTGGTCACTCGTTATGATTGTCTATATGAATGCTGAGTTGGGTACTTCTAACATGATGTATATGACCAGTGCTGTTTACAATAAAAAATTACGTCTTTTAACAGCAGGGAAAATCCTTGTAACCTGTATCTTCTTTAACTTAGTTGGGGCTCTTTTGTTTTCTTGGCTCATGTCAAAAACAACACCGTTTAACCACCTTACTCCTGACAACTATCTCTTTGAAGCTGTTAGTGCTAAACTAGCTAAATCTCCGATGACCCAATTGATTGAAGGAATTTTTGCAAATATCGTTGTTAATACTGCCGTTTTTGTTGCCCTACGAATGAAAGATGATATTGGCAAGGTCTTTTCAATGATTTTTATCATTTACATCTTTGCCTTTCTTGGTTTTGAACACGTTATCGCCAACTTCGTTTCTTTCCCACTAGCCTTCTTTGCCAACGGTGGACCTGTTGAAGGCATGACCGTTGCTAGTGTCCTTTCCAATCTTTTCTTTGCTGGACTAGGTAACTATATCGGTGGTGGTCTCATTATTGGCTTACTTTATAGCTGGCTTAATAACTCATCAGAAATCTATGTGGATTAACAAAAAAAATCTGTTGGAAAATACCAACAGATTTTTTTAATTAAATACTTGGGTCAAAACATCCTTGACTCTTGCCACTCCAATCACTTGAATCCCTTTGGGAATCTCAATACCTGTTAAGGAATTTTTCGGAGCATAAATCTTTGTAAAACCCAGTTTAGCTGCTTCATTGATACGTTGTTCGATACGTGTCACTCGACGAATCTCACCTGTCAGACCAATTTCTCCAATAAAAGCTTCTTGAGGATTAGTTGGTTGTTCCTTATAACTCGAAGCAATCGCTACTGCAACAGCTAGGTCAATGGCTGGTTCATCTAGTTTGACACCACCTGCTGATTTAAGGTAGGCATCTTGATTTTGTAGTAACAAGCCACAACGTTTTTCCAAAACTGCCATAATTAAACTCACACGATTGAAATCCAAACCAGTCGTGGTTCGCTTGGCATTGCCAAAAACGGTCGGTGTTACCAAGGCTTGAACCTCAGCCAAAATAGGACGAGTACCCTCCATGGTCACAACAATGGCTGAACCAGTTGCTCCGTCCAAACGCTCTTCCAAAAACACTTGACTTGGATTTAACACCTCAACCAAGCCATTTGATTGCATTTCAAAAATTCCAATCTCATTTGTCGAACCAAAACGATTTTTAACTGCTCGTAAAATTCTAAAAGTATGATGGCGCTCTCCTTCAAAATAAAGCACCGTATCCACCATGTGTTCCAACATCCGAGGACCTGCCAAAGTACCTTCTTTAGTGACATGGCCAACAATAAAAATGGCAAGATTATTTGTTTTCGCCAGCTGCATCAGCTCTGCCGTCACTTCTCGAACTTGACTAACAGAACCCTGAACCCCTGAAATTTCTGGGCTCATAATGGTCTGAATGGAATCAATAATCAAGAAATCTGGCTTCAATTTTTCAATTTCTGCTCGCACACTCTGCATATTGGTTTCAGCGTAAAGGTAAAAATCATTGTCAATCTTACCCAAACGTTCGCTACGGAGTTTGATTTGCTGGGCAGACTCTTCCCCAGAAACATACAGTACTATGCCTTGATCAGCTAGTTGAGCAGACACTTGTAGGAGTAGGGTAGATTTACCAATACCTGGATCTCCCCCAATTAAAACCAAACTACCTGGAACAACGCCACCACCAAGCACACGGTTAAATTCATCCATTTCAGTTTTCGTTCGTTTGACCCGAATGGAATCTACTTCATTTAACTTCATAGGCTTAGTTTTTTCGCCAGTTAAAGACACACGCGCATTCTTAACTTCAGCTACTTCAACTTCTTCAACAAAAGACGACCATTCCGAACAATTAGGACAACGACCTAAGTACTTGGGCGAATGGTAGCCACATTCTTGACAAATAAATGTTGTTTTTTTCTTAGCCATAGCCTATCTCCTTAAACAACTAAGAGCCTGTACTACCAAAGCCACCCGTTCGAACACCAGTCGCCACATCACCATCAGCCAATAAAAACGGAGCAAAAACAGCCTGCACCAAGCGTTCACCCTCTATCAACTCGACTGGTTGATCACTTATATTTTTCATTTGAGCAAAAATATGACCCTCATTAGCAGGATTATTATAGTAATCGCCGTCAATGACTCCTACTGAATTGATTAACACCAAGCCTTTTTTACGAGGATTGGAAGAGCGGTCATAGAGATAGAGCACTTCGTTTGACTGCATATAAGCTTTCACCCCTGTTGGAACTAGTTGGATTTCTCCAGGAAGAATCACCATCTCCTTAGCAACTTTCAAATCATAGCCTGCGGCTTGCGCCGTTTCTCTTTTAGGCAATAACTCTATATTTGTGAAAGACGATACCAACTCAAAACCACGAATTTTTGTCATATTAACCTCTTTTCTAGTCTTTTTATTATACACAAGAATGACTTGAATTTCAAAACTTATCAAAGCATCATTCAATAGTAAATTCGCTTACTTTATGATATAATTAAAAAGACAATATGTTCTCAAAGGAGAAACTATGACTAAGCAACGTATCGCTGTTCTAGGGCCAGGCTCATGGGGAACAGCTCTTGCCCAAGTCTTAAATGACAATGGGCACGACGTCAGAATTTGGGGAAACATTCCTGAGCAAATTGACGAAATCAATCAAAATCACACCAATACTCGTTATTTTAAGGATGTGGTTCTAGATGATAACATCAAAGCCTATAAGGATTTGAAAGAAGCTTTAGATCAAGTAACAGCAGTTCTTTTTGTTGTACCAACCAAGGTTACCCGTTTGGTTGCCAAACAAGTGGCTCAAGTTCTTGATCATCAAGTGACAATTATGCATGCTTCCAAAGGATTAGAGCCAGATACCCACAAACGCCTGTCTGAGATTCTAGAAGAAGAAATTCCTGAAAATCTTCGTCACGACATTGTTGTCGTATCTGGTCCTAGCCATGCTGAAGAAACCATTGTGCGTGATATCACCTTAATCACATCAGCCTCTAAAGATTTAACACAGGCCGAATATGTGCAAAAACTTTTCAGTAATCACTACTTCCGTCTTTACACCAATACCGATGTCATTGGCGTAGAAACTGCTGGTGCTTTAAAAAATATTATTGCCGTTGGTGCTGGTATTTTACATGGCTTAGGCTATGGTGATAATGCTAAAGCTGCTATCATTACTAGGGGACTAGCTGAAATCACACGATTAGGTGTTAAGCTAGGAGCTGATCCTCTAACCTATAGTGGCCTATCTGGTGTTGGAGATTTAATCGTCACAGGTACCTCTGTTCACTCGCGTAATTGGCGAGCAGGACATGCCCTTGGTAAAGGTCAAGACCTAGCTAGTATCGAGCAAGATATGGGGATGGTGATTGAAGGCCTTTCAACCACTAAGGTCGCCTATGAACTGGCTCAAGAACTTGGTGTCTATATGCCAATCACCACAGCCATCTATCGTGTTATCTATGAACATGCTGACATCAAAACGTCTATTCTCAATATGATGTCTAATGAATTCCGCCCTGAAAACGAGTGGTAAACTAAATTAAAGGAGTTAATCATGAAAAAAGTAAGAAAAGCCGTTATCCCTGCTGCTGGTTTAGGAACACGTTTCCTTCCAGCAACCAAAGCCTTAGCCAAAGAAATGCTTCCTATCGTTGATAAACCAACCATTCAGTTTATCGTTGAAGAAGCCCTAAAATCAGGAATTGAAGACATTCTTGTTGTAACTGGTAAGGCTAAGCGTTCAATCGAAGACCACTTTGATTCAAACTTTGAGTTGGAGTATAACCTTAAAGAAAAAGGGAAAAATGACCTTCTAAAATTGGTTGATGAAACAACTGGGATTCGCTTGCACTTTATCCGCCAAAGTCATCCTCGTGGTCTTGGAGATGCCGTTTTACAAGCCAAAGCCTTTGTTGGTAACGAACCATTCGTTGTTATGCTTGGCGATGATTTGATGGACATTACAAACGAAAAAGCTGTGCCATTAACCAAACAATTGATGGATGATTATGAAACAACACACGCTTCAACCATTGCAGTTATGCCTGTACCACACGAAGAAGTTTCTGCCTACGGTGTGATTGCCCCCCATGGCGAAGCAACTAACGGTCTTTATAGTGTTGATACCTTTGTCGAAAAACCAGCACCAGAAGATGCTCCAAGTGATTTAGCGATCATTGGTCGTTACTTATTAACTCCAGAAATTTTTGATATCCTAGAAAACCAAGCACCTGGAGCTGGAAATGAAATTCAATTAACTGATGCTATCGATACCCTTAACAAAACGCAACGTGTTTTTGCACGCGTCTTTACTGGTAACCGCTATGATGTTGGTGATAAATTTGGCTTCATGACAACTTCTATTGATTATGCCCTTAAACACCCACAAGTCAAAGATAACCTAAAACAATACATTATTGATCTTGGTAAAAAATTAGAAAAATCTGATAAAAAAAGCAAATAATCAAAACACCTGAGTTAGCCTCAGGTGTTTTTTAATCCATAACTGACACTAGAACATGCTATTGCCACTAACCGTTTCTTCAACAACTGGCTGAATCACATCCCAATGCTCTACAATTTTCCCTTGGTCATCAAATCGGAAAATATCCACAACTGCCTCTCCCTTGTCTGTTTTATTAGCCTTACTATAAACATGCACAAAGACCAAGTCACCCTCTGCTGCCACACGTTTCACCTCTACACTAGACTCAGGATTGTCCTTCACAAATGTTTCAAAAACCTTAATAAAAGCCTCTGGACCATTATCTACTGTTGGATTGTGCTGAATATAGGTATCTGCAACATAAGTTTCTGTTGCCTGTCTCACCTTATGATCATTAAAAACCATTTGGTAAAAAGCAAGGGCATTTTTCTTATTTCGTTCAACTTGCTGACTAGTTACCTTAGAACTTACGCCTTGAATTGTTTTTGTTTGCCAAATGAGCCCTGCTATAAGAATCAATCCAATAAACGCAATAACTACTATTTTTTCATGTGATATCCCTTTTTGTAACAATTGTCGTTACATAAAAAATACTACAACTTTAATGTAATGTCACAGTTACAACTTAAAAAAATAAAAAATCTGAGCAAAACTCAGATTTTGTGGGCATATTATTAAGCATAAAATAAAACTAAAAACAGCACGACTAAACTTAGATAAGTTAGAGCAGCTAACCAGCGACTTTTCAAGCTAAAAACAGGCTCTGGTAATGAGATAAATACACTAGCCAAGGCTCCACCAATTAACCCACCCAGATGACCAACCAAGCTAACATCTGGCATAAAAAGATTAAATAAAAGATTCAAGACCAATAAACTTTGGTAGGAGCGTCCTAATTGTTTGAGATAAGGATTTTTACTAGCATAACCAACCACAACTACAGCTGCAAACAGACCAAACAAGGACGTTGAGGCTCCAGCAGCCAGTACACTTGGAGTGACAAACATGGTTAGTAAATTACCAAAGCCACCAGCTAACAAATACAAGATTAAGAAAGATTTTGACCCCCATAACTTTTCTACTAAATGACCTAAAAAATAAAGGGTAACGCTATTCATTATAAAATGTTGCCAGCCAATATGCACAAAAATCGGCATAATGAGCCGCCAAAGCTGACTGGGTCGAATTTTAACCCAGTCACCATACATGCCACCAAAATCAAATACAGCTTGGCCTGAACTAGCCTGCCCCAAATAACGCAACTGCATCAATAAAAAGACCAGTACCGTTACTGCTAATAAAAAACTTGTTGCTGGATAGGTTCGCCATTCAGCCTTCATCAATCACTACCTCTTTCACTCTTACATCATGTTTTTCTGGTAAAAATTCCTGTAACTGGCAAGTATAAGCTGTCACCAAAGTATGACCAGAAAAATCAGCTAAATAACGGTCATAATAACCTCCACCAAAACCAATACGATAACCTTGGTAGTTAATTACTAATGCTGGAACATGAATTAAATCAATCTTAACTTCTGCCACTGGTTTATCCATTCTCGGCTCTAACAAGCCAAAACTTCTTCGCACTAGATTATCTTCATCATAAGGCAAAAATATCATTTTACCATCAGCAAACGTCTTTGGCACAAGCACTTGCTTTCCTGCCGCCTGAGCTGATTTAATCAAATCACTCGTATCATATTCAAAATCAAAAGATAGGTACGTTGCTAAACAATCAGCCTTTTGATAAACAGGATGAGTTAAGAAAGCATCTAGTAATCTTCGATTGGCTTGCCTCTTTTGTTCAACAGGCATTTGTTTCAAACCTTTAATCATGCTCTGTCGCAAGAATTGTTTTGTTACGTTAATCACCATACTTATTGACGATTTTGGTCAAAATTACGAACCAATTCCTTAACCACTTCGGTTTCTAACATCTTTCTAATCTGCCTGATAGTATGATAAATCGCCTTACTATCACTAGAACCATGTGCCTTGATGACAGGTGCCTTTACTCCAAAAAGAACCGCACCTCCAGCACTCGAGTAATCTAAACTGTCTTTCATGCCACGCAAACTATCTTTAATCATTAAAGCACCTAGTTTTGTTTTAGCACCACCTGTTGTCAAGGCTGATTTTAGTTGTCCCATAATAGCCATAGCTGTTCCTTCCATGGTTTTCAGCACTGCATTACCAGTAAAACCATCTGCCACGACCACATCCGCTACACCAGTCATTAAATCACGAGCCTCAACATTACCAACAAAAGTCAACTGATCATCATTGGCCAAAAGTTCATAGGTTTCCTTACGCAAAGGATCCCCCTTACTAGCCTCTGTTCCGTTATTCAACAAGCCCACACGAGGTTTGTCAATATTGCGCACAAACTTAGCATAAAAACTCCCCAAAACCGCATATTGATGTAAGTGCTTAGCGGTATTTTCAGCATTTGCTCCCAAATCCAACATATCAAAGCCCTTGCCATCTACGGTTGGTAGAGTAGATAATAAACCTGGACGATCAATGCCTTTAATTCGACCAACCACAAAAAGACCTGCCGCCAAAAGAGCGCCCGTATTTCCAGCAGACAGGACAGCATCCGCTTGACCTTCTTTAACCGCCTTAGCAGCCAAAACCATACTGGCTTTCTTTTTTTGTCGAATCGCCTTAGCTGGCTCATCATCTGAAGCAATTTTTTCAGTGGTATGAATGATACTAACACGTTCTGTCACTGTCAAATGAGGTCGAATAGCGGCTTCATCACCATATAGTTGAATCTCAAGATCTTGAAACTCAGCTAAAGCTTGATTAACACCTTCAACTAAAGCTTGTGGGGCATAATCTCCACCCATAGCATCTACTGCAATACGTTTCATTTTTTCTCCTTTTACTTGATAACAATAGTTTTATTATAACATGATTCCACCAGTTTTTCAGTTCCTCACTCATCGTCTGATTCTCGCATGATTTGGCCCCAATCCTCTAATTGATCCAGAAACTTCTTACTTTTTAACTGAATACCCACATATTCTTCATAAAGTTGATCGATAAACAAACGCAATTTCGACTTAATCTCTTTCTTAAGAGAAATACTCTGTAACTCAGAAAAATTAACTGCCTGAAACTTATTTAATAAAAAAGGGACATTGGGATCTAGACGACTCCTATGCTGATCTTCATGATAATGTTTGGGACACAATACACCTGCATATTTAAAAGAAAAATCAAATGCTTGCTCTTTTCTTCGACAAATCACACATTCACTAAAATTTAAGTCAATACCAAAACGAGATAGGATTTGTATCTCAAAAATATTGGTTAATATTTCATAATCAATCCCGTCATCCATCAGCTCTAAGGTCTTCGTCAAAAAGGCAAAAAGATGAGGATCATAAGTGCCATCACTAATCGCAGCATCAGATAAAGCTACAATATAACTAGCATAAGACAGACCAAAAATATCACTATTGATTTGCGAAAAAACTTTAATTTCATGATAATCTCTAATATAAGACAAACCTTGTGTATTGATATTAAGAATAAATTCAGCCAAGGTCAAGGGTTGAATAACAGGAGCTAGTTTAGAACGACTAGCATGCTTCACAAAAAACATGCGTTTGCCTGCTTGCTCAGTAAAAATCTTAACCAGCTTATCATCTTCACGAAAATTTTGATTATAAAGAATTAAACCTCTTGTTTCTTGAAGTACCATAAAAATATTATACCAAAATCAAAAATCGTTAGCCTAGGCTAACGATTATTTTATTTTCTTTTATCTAATTCAAATAAGGGAGAAAGTGGGCGTTTTTCATGAATACGGATAATCGCATCTGCTATTAACTGACTAATCGAAATTTGTTCAATCTTATCAATTAAACGCTCTTCTGGTAGGTAAATCGTATCCAGAACCACCAATTTTTTAATGGCTGAATTTTGGATATTATCAAGGGCTGGACCAGATAAGACTGGATGAGTACATGAAGCATAAACACAAGTTGCTCCTGCTTCTGCCAAGGCATCAGCTGCATGGGCAATCGTACCTGCCGTATCAATCATGTCATCAATCAAAATACAGGTCTTACCAGAAACATTTCCGATGATATTCATCACTTCACTGGTGTTCATCTTATCGACACTACGACGTTTATCAATAATCGCAATTGGTGTTTTCAAAAATTGAGCTAATTTACGAGCACGTGTCACGCCCCCATGGTCAGGACTCACCACGACGTAATCGTCACCAGTCATCTCACGACGAACAAAATAATCCGCAATCAAAGGAGCTCCCATTAAGTGATCCACAGGGATATCAAAGAAACCTTGAATTTGTGCGGCATGCAAATCAACCGTCAACAAACGATCAACACCAGCTACCTGTAACATATTAGCCACTAATTTTGATGTAATCGGCTCACGAGAACGTGCTTTACGATCCTGACGAGCATAACCATAATAAGGCATAACCACGCTAACAGACTCTGCACTCGCTCGCTTCAGCGCATCAACCATTATCAAAATTTCCATCAAATTATCATTAACTGGTGAACTAGTCGATTGTAAAATAAAGACATGATGACCACGAATTGATTCTTCAATATTAACCTGCAATTCACCATCTGAAAACTGACGTACACTTGATTTACCCAAAGAAATCCCAATAGTATCTGCTACTCTTTTGGCTAATTCCTGATTAGACGACAAAGCGAATAATTTTAGGTTTGAAAACGACATGACTTCCTCCAAAGTTTTAATCCACTACTATTTTAGCTTTTTTTCCTTAGTTTTTCAATCAAAACCATAAGACTAAATAAAAGAAAAGTCTTTAGAATAAAATCTAAAGACTGTCATTCATTTTAAGGATAAATATACATTACTGTACCACCCCAATAACTTTCATAAGGGTTGAATGTGCCACGGTAGTTACCGATTGTTTGATTACCATTATAGTTTGATTCCATTACTTGAATACTTGTTGGACTATTAACAGCTGTTACCAAGGCAACGTGTCCATAACCACCACCATCGTAAGGCCATACCGCAATAGAACCCACTGTTGGTGTTGTTCCAACTGAATAACCTGCTGCTTGAGCACTAGCAATCCACTGGTTACCATTACCCCAATAGTTACCAACCCAAGGAGCCAAAGCCTTAACTCCCCATGTACATTGACCAACAGGGTAAGTATTAGTTGCATCATAAGTTTCCTTAACTGTCGTTGATGTTGCAACAACTTCTTCTACCACTGGAGTTGACTCTACTACTGGTGCTGAAACTTCTTCTACCACTGGCGTTGACTCTACTACTGGTGCTGAAACTTCTTCTACCACTGGCGTTGATTCTACTACTGGTGCTGAAACTTCTTCTACCACTGGCGTTGACTCTACTACTGGTGCTGAAACTTCTTCTACTACTGGAGTTGACTCTACTACTGGTGCTGAAACTTCTTCTACCACTGGAGTTGATTCTACTACTGGTGCTGAAACTTCTTCTACCACTGGAGTTGATTCTACTACTGGTGCTGAAACTTCTTCTACCACTGGAGTTGATTCTACTACTGGTGCTGAAACTTCTTCTACCACTGG
>NZ_VOHN01000002.1:180479-183779 GCF_007859185.1 Streptococcus sp. sy018
ACTGGAGTTGATTCTACTACTGGTGCTGAAACTTCTTCTACCACTGGAGTTGATTCTACTACTGGTGCTGAAACTTCTTCTACCACTGGAGTTGATTCTACTACTGGTGCTGAAACTTCTTCTACCACTGGAGTTGATTCCACTACTGGTGCTGAAACTTCTTCTACCACTGGAGTTGATTCCACTACTGGTGCTGAAACTTCTTCTACCACTGGAGTTGATTCCACTACAGCTTGTTGAGCCAATGCTTGAGCTTCTAATTCAGCTTGCATTTGAGCTACTACAGCTGCTTCTTGTGCTTGTTTTTCAGCAACAATAGCTGCCTTTTGACCTTCAGCATTCGCAATTTCTGTTGCTAGATTAGCTTGTACAGCCTCTAATTCAGCTTGTTGATTAGATAAAGCAACTGTGTTTTCAGCAATCATCGCTTGATTAGCTGCCACTTGATTTTGAGCTTCATGATTTTGAGCTTGTTTAGCTTCTAAAGTAACTTTATCAGCTTTTTGTTGCGACAACATGTTATCACTTGCTACTACAATTTCACGAATCGCTACAATACGGTTAATTGCTTCTGACACCGATTTTGAATTAAGAATCGTATTGATGTAGTTTGTTGCTGTGTTATTTTTTTGTGCACTACGAGCTTGTTTTTTCAAAGACTCATTGCGAGCTACAATTTTATTTGACAGTGATTGAATTTGCTCTGTTAAAGCTTGAGATTCTGCTTGCAAGCGATCATTCTCAGCAACTAAATTTGCTTGTTCTACTTGAAGCGAACTTACTTGAGCTTGAATACTAGCTACCTGACCTTGAGTTAAAAGTTGTTGTTCAGTTAAATGACTAATAACATTATCTTGTGCAGCAATTTGCGACTCATAATCTTCTGCACTTACTGTTGCTGTTGTCGTCAAGGTAACTCCACTGACTAAAACTGCTGATAAAATACGTTTTTTCATAATACTATTACTCTCCTTATCAATTGGACATTTATTATTATAGCAAATAATGAGAGCTGCTATGTTACGCTATTATTACACTTTGATGTTAAAATTGCTTACCAGTTATTACGCTTTGATAAACCAAGCAGTAATAGTAAACTAATAAAGCTATTATAAAGCAAACTTGGTGCCAGACTGAAGGCAATAAAGTCAACGATAGGATAAGTTGTTAATTGATAAGTATAAGCTAAAACATAGAGTGCTATTTCAAAAAAGAAATTAACCAATAAAACAACTAAAAACAATTGAAATGGATTGGTTTCTTGAAATTTAGGAAATTTTCTTAGCACATAAAGCATACTAGGAAACAAAAGGCTAGTTAAACCAATCATTCTAAAATAATAGACATCTCCTAAAAAACCAACTATGGCGTACAACCAATAAAGAGAAAATGACTGATTATATCTAGCTTGATAAACTAGAACAAATAGGAAAATATGGGAAACCAACCTAAATTCTTCATTAAAAAATTGATTTAGACTGTTTGACAAGTGAACATCTACAAGTAAAGTCAGAAGTAAGAAAATCAAATTCATCCATTTATTATTTAACAACAGCTCATCTCCCTACCAATATAATAACAGACAAATTCGAAAAATCTGCCCATGGCTTCACTTTAGCTGTTCGTGTCTTATTATCTACAGCTATTAATTGACCCACTGGAATATCTGCTACCGTTTCACCATCTAAACCACTGGTCACAACATCTCCCTCTGGTTTAAAGTCATCTGAACTATTGATATCAGAAATCAAAAGAAGCCCTTCATTTTGATCGTAGCCTGATAACAAACCATAAATTACTTTTTCTTGATTAGTCCATTTTACTGGGATAGCAAGAACTTCATTTTGCCTTGTTAACAAACTAAGCTTGCTACTATTTTGATTAACATCAACAATTTTACCAATCAAACCTTTTTCAGATACAGCTAACATTTGAGTTTTTACTTGTTTATCTTGACCGGCATTTAAAGTCAATTCATCCCACCAAAGCAAAGGAGAGCGTGTAATCACCTCTGTTGTAATTTTCTGCTGTGATGACACCTTTTCTTGCATTTCTAAAGTCTTTCTTAATTGTTCATTCTCACTCTTGACAGCAAGTAATTCTTCTCTTTGATCCGATAAAGTAGATAAAGACGCTTTTAACTTTCCGTTCTCCTCATAAGTTCTCAATAAATCATTAAGTGAATCTGAAAGATTCTTTCCCCAACGAAAAGGTAAAGATAGTAAATTATCTACTGTAGCCATACTACTTGTTATTGGCGATAAACTTTGATTGATGAATTGCTTATTTGTGATAAGAAAAAAAAGAAAGCCTACCGCTACAATTAACCCTATAATCACTCTCAAAATCAGTCTAGACCACTTATTTTGCATAACATCAACCCAATTTCTACTAATTTTATATAAAAAGAAAACGAGCTATCCATTGATAACATCGTTCTAAAACGGAGAATAAGGGATTCGAACCCTTGCGCCAGTTACCCGACCTAACGATTTAGCAAACCGTCCTCTTCAGCCTCTTGAGTAATTCTCCAACATATAATAATGGGCACGAGTGGACTCGAACCACCGACCTCACGCTTATCAGGCGTGCGCTCTAACCACCTGAGCTACGCGCCCAAACTATCTAAATAAGATAAAAGCGGGTGACGAGAATCGAACTCGCGACAACAGCTTGGAAGGCTGTAGTTTTACCACTAAACTACACCCGCATTAAATATGGCGCGAGACGGAATCGAACCGCCGACACATGGAGCTTCAATCCATTGCTCTACCAACTGAGCTACCGAGCCATAATTGCGGGAGCAGGATTTGAACCTACGACCTTCGGGTTATGAGCCCGACGAGCTACCTAGCTGCTCCATCCCGCGATATTCTATTATTAAAAGGAGGATGTGGGATTCGAACCCACGCACGCTTTTACACGCCTGACGGTTTTCAAGACCGTTCCCTTCAGCCAGACTTGGGTAATCCTCCACAATATAACAATATGGACCTTGTAGGACTCGAACCTACGACCGCTCGGTTATGAGCCGAGTGCTCTAACCAGTTGAGCTAAAGGTCCTCAAGTCATGCAAAATCATATAAAAATAGCGGCGAAGGGGATCGAACCCCCGACCTCCCGGGTATGAACCGGACGCTCTAGCCAGCTGAGCTACACCGCCTTTATTTTATATCGGGAAGACAGGATTCGAACCTGCGACCCCTTGGTCCCAAACCAAGTACTCTACCAAGCTGAGCTACTTCCCGATAACTATGCACCCTAGAGGAGTCGAACCTCTAACCGCCTGATTCGTAGTCA
>NZ_VOHN01000003.1:0-169181 GCF_007859185.1 Streptococcus sp. sy018
CTAAACCTCAGCGTTCTACTTGCATGTATTAGGCACGCCGCCAGCGTTCGTCCTGAGCCAGGATCAAACTCTCATTTAAATTTGATGCTCAGTTTTCACTGACTTATTGTTTTATTAACAGGTTATTCTCATAACCCGCACTTGGTTCGTCTTATTCAGTTCTCAAAGGTCTTAACGTCACCTCTCAGGCGACAACTATTACATTCTATCAAACTATACACACACTGTCAACTACTTTACAAAAAAAAATTAAGTTTTTTTTAAAAAGTTTTTGATACCTTGAATTCTAGTATCATAATGATAAAAACTCTTAGATATTCTAAGAGTTTTTGGACTATTTATTCAAACTAGAATGTTTATAACCATAAAAAGCATAAATCAAGACACCGATTAAAGTCGTGATGAAAAAGACTTTCCAAGTATCAGCATCCATTTGACCAATCATAAACAGACAGATTAATAAAGATAGAATAGAAATTACTGGTGCTGCAGGAACACCAAATTCTCCATTCTTAGGAGCTCCTTTTTCTTTTCTCAGTTTCATTAACCCAATTGGTAACATAGCCATACACATTAGCGTCACTAGACTGGTTAAGTTAGCCAAAAGATTTAATGGGAAGAAGCCAGCCATCAAGGCTGCAATAAAACCTGATAAAATAGTGGCATTAGCTGGGACTTGACTTTTTTCACTAACATTACTAAATGATTTTGGTAAAAGCCCATCTTGACTGAGAGAAAAAAGTAAACGTGTCAGAGCAAATAAAAGTGAAATACAAACTGTAATTAAGGTAAGAATCGCAACAGTTGCAACATAATTTGCTGCCCATCCCATACCAACTTGACGAAGAGCAAAAGCGACTGCATCACCAACATTTAATTGAGTATAGTTGACCAAACCTGATAAAATAAGAGTTACTGTAGCATAGATGACTGCCACACTAGCAACTGCAATCGCAATGGCTCTAGGCATATTTTTTTGTGGATCCTTGGTTTCATCAATAGCCATCGGCATTGCCTCAAAACCTAAAAAGGCATAAAACATAGCTGCTGCACCAACCATAATTCCTGTTTCTCCACCAACCAATTGACCAAAGCCAAAAGGAGCAAAATTAGACCAGTTTTCAGGGTTGATTTTGAAAATACCTACTCCAATAAATAAAGCTAATGCTGAAAACTTCAAGACAACTAAAATATTGTTAAAACGCAAAGATTTTCTTGAATCAAGTAAAACAAGACCTGTGATTAAAACAACAACCAAAAGAGCTGCCAAGTCAACATATTGACCTTCGGCTGGATTTACCCCACTAAGAGCAGTTGGTAAATTGATGCCAACTTCTGATAAAAGGCCTTTTAGATAACTTCCCCAACCTGACGATACACCTGCTACAGCCGTTAGGAATTCGATACCAACAAACCAAGCAGCCATCCAAGCAGGAAATTCACCTAAAGTTGCATAAATATAACTATAAGCACCACCACCTTGTGGCACACGTGAAGCAAATTCTGCATAAATGAACGCGGACAAACCTACAGCAATAGCCGCAATCAAAATAGAAATAATGAGTGCAGGACCTGAAGTAGCGATAGCTGCTCCTGAACGAGTAAAGATACCAGTACCAACCATGGTTCCAATACCTAATAAAATCAAACTACCTAGGCTCAAGTGACGTTGTAAACTACTTGGCTTGCTATCACTTGATTTTATCCTAAAAATAGACATATAAGCCTCCTTTTTTTGAAAAATTATCTTATTTTATCATGAAAAATATAGCTTTGTAAATAGAAAAAACTGAGAAAATTCTCAGTTTTTTTCAGTAAAATACAATTAATCTGTTTCAGTCATTTGTTGTTTAACTTCATCATAAGATAAAGCATGTGGCACTTCATCATCTTTATTTTCTAAATCTGGCATTTTACCTGTTTCATAAAGTGACTTAATTTGTGCAGCATCCAAAGTTTCATATTTAAGTAAAGCTTCAGCAATCAATTGATGTGTTTCACGATTATTATTGATAATATCAGCAGCTTTTTGTCTTGCTTCATTGAGCAAGTCACGAACTTCTTCATCAATCAATAAAGCAGTAGCTTGCGAGTAGGTTTTTTCTGGACTTAATTGACCTGTTCTGATGGCATGACTACCTTCATACTGAACTGGACCAAGTTTTTCACTCATGCCATATTCTGTTACCATAGCACGCGCCATCTGGCTAGCTTGTTCAAAGTCATTTGAAGCACCTGTTGTTTGAACATTGAAAATAATTTCTTCTGCTACACGCCCACCCATAAGACCTGCTAATTGCTCTTTCATTTCTTCCTTAGAGTGTAACATCTGATCTTCTTTTGGAAGAGAAATCATATAACCGCCTGCACGACCACGAGGAACAATAGTGACCTTATGAACATCACGCGCACTTGATAATACCAAGCCAACAATAGTATGACCTGCTTCATGATAAGCCACTA
This sequence comes from Streptococcus sp. sy018, assembly GCF_007859185.1. Taxonomy (NCBI): domain Bacteria; kingdom Bacillati; phylum Bacillota; class Bacilli; order Lactobacillales; family Streptococcaceae; genus Streptococcus; species Streptococcus sp. sy018. The sequence continues at coordinate 2,464 of NZ_VOHN01000003.1, forward strand.
ACTGACGTTCTTTTTCTGAAACTTTTTTATCTTTCTTAGATGGCCCTGCAATGACACGATCTTCTGCTTCATCAATATCACTAGCATCAATCTTAGATTTATTACGACGGGCAGCGACCAAAGCTGCTTCATTCAGCACATTTTCTAAATCAGCACCAACAAATCCAGGAGTTTGTTCAGCAACTACTTTTAGGTCAACATCTTCAGCCAATGGTTTATTTTTGGCGTGAACGCGTAAAATAGCTTCACGTCCTTTAACATCTGGATAACCAACCAAAACTTTACGGTCAAAACGGCCTGGACGTAATAATGCCGAATCAAGAACATCACTACGATTGGTTGCTGCGATAACAATAATGCTCTCATTGCCATCAAAACCATCCATTTCAATCAGGAGTTGGTTGAGTGTTTGCTCACGTTCATCATTTCCTCCGCCGATACCTGTCCCACGACGACGACCAACAGCATCAATCTCATCAATGAAAATAATGGCTTTTTCAACTTTTTTAGCATCTTCAAAAAGGGAACGAACACGACTAGCACCGACACCGACAAACATTTCAACAAAATCTGAACCAGAAATGCTAAAGAATGGCACACCAGCTTCTCCGGCTACTGCCTTGGCTAACAATGTTTTACCTGTCCCTGGAGGCCCTTCAAGAAGAATACCGGCTGGAATACGCGCACCTAAATCGCGATATTTTTTAGGATTGCGTAAGAAATCAACAACCTCTACTAATTCTTGTTTTTCTTCTTCAGCTCCTGCTACATCAGAAAAACGGACCTTGACATTGTCCTTACTTTGAGTTTTAGCTCGATTTCTTCCGAAAGCCATCGCACCATTAGCACCACCACCTTGACGCATCATCATCATGAAGAAACCAACCATAACTAGAATGGGCAAATAACTAGCAATGATAGAAACCCAAGTTCCTGCTGAGCTTTCTTGTTTTACTGTAATCTCTGTACCAGCCGCCTTAGCTGCTGTTTCAATCGCTTGAACAGAAACTTCACTTGGCAACACCAAAGAGGTAAATCGACTAACCTTACTTGTACTAGTCCCTAAAAAATTACTAGTCGTTTCAACAGTTTGGTCAGTTTTATACTGACCACTAATTTCAATCACTGCTCCACTTGGTTGATAACTTAGATTTTTGATTTCACCTGATTCAATTTTTTTAATCAAGGTCGAATAATTAATCTGTTGAGTTTGAACTGAGCTACCTCGTAAATAATATTGTCCTGCTGTGATTAAAACAATCATCAGTAGGATATAAACAAAGGCGTTTCTGACCAGTCCATTATTTTGATTATTTTTCATATATAAACTATCACAAACCTCTTCTATTTTTGGTTGTAAACTTCCTCTTTTAAGACACCGACATAAGGAAGATTACGATAATTTTCGGCATAGTCTAAGCCAAAACCGACGATAAATTCATTTGGAACATCATAACAGACATAATCAGCTTCAATTTCTACTTGACGACCTTCTGGTTTATCAAATAAAGTAACAATTTGAACTGATTTGGCTTGACGATATTTAAACATATCACGCAAATATTTTAGGGTGCGACCTGTATCAATAATATCTTCCACAAAAATAATGTCACGTCCCTCTACATTGGTATCGACATCTTTAAGAATTTTTACTTCGCCACTACTTGTTGTTCCACCATGATAGCTAGATACCACCATGAAATCTACTTCAATATGCGTATCAATGTGCTTCATCAATTCTGCCATAAAAGGAACTGAACCTTTCAAGATACCGACCAATAACGGATTCTTACCAGCATAATCTTTAGTCAATTGCTGACCAAGTTCCTTTGTTTTAGCAATAATATCTTCTTCTGTATAAAGTACTTTTTTTATATCTTGTTCTAACATCAGTCGCTATCATCCTCATTTCCTATCAATATGATACCCTCAATTATATCATGTTTGGTCAACTTCCTCAAATAAGTTTTATTTTTAGTCAAGACAAAGATGATTTGGCCTTCTTGTTCCCCAATAATTGCTTGTTGACGTTCCATTGATGGAATTTTTTCATCAATAAACCAACGACGCAACTTCTTATGATAGTGGCCAAAATCAAGTTGATCACCTGCTTGGCGATAACGAAGTGTTATTGGACTTTTACTAATCAATGGAATTCCTGATTGACGAATAGGCGATAACCAGGTAAAACAACGACGACTAAAATGAACTTGATTCCCTTCTATCAAAATCTTTGGCTCATCAAAAGATACTGATTCTTTTTTTACAATCTGAAAAGTTTTTTGATCTTTTATCAACTGATAATCAGCTTTTAAATCATAAGCATAATTTTTTGAATTGCTTAGGTGATAAAGTAGCTGGTCAAACTGAGATTTTGACAATTCTAAATCTGGAAACTGGCTTAGATACTCTTGCAAAATAAAGTATTGAACTGGTTCAGTTTGATCTTGAAAAACTGCACAATCTGTTATTTCCAAATCTGATGTCAACTCACGCAAGGCTTCTAGCAAACGATTGGTTTCATGTGAAACATTCAGCAATTGTTGACGAAATTTAGGATTTTCTTGACTCAAAAGTGGTAGATACTGGTGTCGGACACGATTTCTAAAATAAAGCGGAGAATCATTAGAAACATCGTCAAAATGAAAAGGATTTGGTAAATCTAATTTACTAAAACTTAGAAATGGACGGATTAACTGACCATTCGCAAAATCTTGTACTTCCTTAATCCCAACTAAATGTCGTAAACGACTGCCTCTAATAAGACGCATGAAAATCGTTTCTGCTTGATCGTCTGCATGGTGAGCTGTGACTAAGGCTGTATAGCCTTCTTCTATCATAATTTTTTCAAAAAAACGATAGCGGTAATCACGCGCATTTTTTTCTGAAAAAACTCCTTGAAAAGTTTGGGTATAGATAGGAAAATGATGTTCTTTTGCCCACTGTTTCAAGTAATTCTCTTCTTCTATACTCTCAGCACGCTGGTTATGATTGATGTGAGCAAGTCCTAGTTCAATCCCTAACTCTTCTTGATAACTATGCAAAAAGTGAAGTAAATTCATGGAATCTACCCCACCTGAAATGGCAATCAATACCTTTTTATGTTCCTTGAAAAACTGTTTTTCTTGAACATAGGTCAATATTTTTTCATACATCATTTTAATATCTCATAGACATCATTAGCAATGGTAGTAATTTCATCATAACTAGATTTATCAGTAAAAATAGAAAGAATAAAAGGAGAGTCTGCATAGACAAGAGCAACATCATGTTTGTAATCATAAGCATCGCCGATTTTATGGGCAACACGAGCTGAAATATCTTTAGAAATGCGTTGGTTATCAAAATCTGTTTCCGATAAATAAGTTAAAATCTGACTATTTTGATAGTAAAGTTTCTCCATGATTTTTCCAGCCATTTTAGCAGACATTTGTTTTTCTGTCATGTTCCAAGAACCACCTGCTAAATTCTCGATAGTCGTTTGATAGGTTTTATCATACTGGTTAGCAACATAATAACCTAACAGATTACTGGCAACATTGTCTGAATTTTGGGAAACATATCTGGTTAACTCATCAATACTATAATCCTTATCGTCAGCAGTTAAACTCATCTTACTACTACCACTGACATCATAGGAGCCAGAAAATTGATTAACTTGTTCAATATAGGTTAACTTATCTGACAGAGCTAGAGAACCATTTGCTAATTGTTCTTCAACATAATAAAGAAGAGGTAATTTAGCAATACTAGCACTGTACATACGCTGGTCTGGATTGATACTAGCCGTAGCCTGAGTCGCGAGTTGCTTAACATAAATACCATAGTTAGATTTGTTATATTTTTGATTTAATAATTTTTGAACCTTATCTATTCTGGTATCAATTTCAGACAGGTCATCAGCTCTAACCCAGCCTTTATTTTCAATTTCTAAAAATACACCATGTTGTGTTCTTGCTCGGCTTATGACTGAAACTGGACTATAGGCTTCAATAACTGTATCTTTCGAAGTTACTCCTAAAACATAGGGAGCAGTATAGACTGTTGGCTTTTCTTTTGTCCAATAGGTTTGCGTAAAGTTCTCATTGTCAAAGACCACATCATCAAAAATCAGCCACTTACTAGCTGGCAGATAACTGCCGTCAGTCAATTCAAAAACAGGTATTGCCTGTTCATTGATGGTCAAACGTTTGATTGATAAGTTTTCATTTGGTTTAAGCCAACCTGCAGTCGTTTTCAACTGACTGTCAGTATAAGCGGGTGTTTCTTGAAAAAGATTAGGATTTTGTGGCACCTGTTCAAAATAACTATAGCGTGTGCCAACATCAGCAGAAAGTTGGTAACGCTGACCACTGGTCAAGAAGATACCCATCTCACCACTATCTAAACTCATTGGGCTGAAAAAAACTGGTAGAACAAACAGTAATAAAAGTTTTTTCACGCCCAACTCCTTTCTCTTAATTAACCTTTTCCTCACGCAAAGCTTGATTTTTTTCTGACAATTCTTCCAACTTATCGTCAGAGTAGGTTAAAAATTTTTCAATCGTTTCAATTAAATTATCCATAAGTCTATTTTGGTAATAAATCTGGCACAGGATAAATAATTTCTCCTGTTTGCGAATAGTAATACTTGGCTCTTGCGTATTTCTCAATATAAGATGAATCTTTGAGACGCTTGGCCAACAATTTTTGTGCATCTGTTTCAAGCACCAATGCTTGATAACGTTGTTCTAATTTTTCAATCTCTACTCTTCGTTTCTCTAACTTTTCATAAGTTGAAATCAAATTATAGGTCGGTAAAATGAACAAAAGCATCATACAAATCAGAATCCAACCCATAAAACGATGACGTTTACGCGTCTCCTCTTCTTCATAACGCTTACGTAAACTTTCATCGTTGACATAAGCATTATTCATCTGCAAAACATTAGGCTTGCTCATCTGATTCAATCCTTACTTCACTGACAATTTCATACATTTTTGCAGCGTCTTCTTTTTTGGTGCTATCTTTCATTTCTAAAACACGAACAGTTAATAGCTTGTTACCAAAACGAATGTCAATCTGATCATTGATCTTTAAGTCAGTTGATGACTTGGCTAAAATACCATTCACTTTAATTCGTCCCTTATCAGCTACTTCTTTTGCTACTGGACGACGTTTAATAATTCGGGATACCTTCAAATACTTATCTAATCTCATAACTCACCTCGTATTTTTTCATTCTATCATTTTTTTCTTAAAAATGGTAGAAAGGACCACAGCTCTTTCGGAAAAACCTGCCATTTACTTGCTAATAGGACAAATAAACCAACTCCACTAGCAGTTGACAAAATGATAGTTAAAAAAGTTATTAAACGACTTGATGAAGGCAGTACATTAGATAAAATCCAAACTAAAAGCCCCATCACGACTAAACTAAGATAATATTTATAAGAAAAGACAAACCTAAACGAAAACTCTTTCCGACTTATCCATAAATAAGCTAGTAAAACAATGCATAAACTCAAAACACTAGACCAACTGCTACCAACAAGACCAAAATAATGTGTTAATGGAGCAGTCAACAAGAGTTTTGCTACTAGACCGAGAACCAAACAACGAAGAGAGATGTGATGTTGCCCTATAATGAATTGATGATGATGAAAAAATTGTACTAAACTTGAAAGAAAAATCAAGATCATATAGACTTGCAACATAGTTAAACCTTTACGATCATTAAACAGAACTTGATTGATTAAGGGAAGTAAAATCAAGCAACCAACGGTCAAGATTAGACTCAAATAATAGATTAGGCTTAAAAAATGCTGACTAAGTTGCTTATAAGATTGACTATCTTCTTCATACAAACGACTGAATTTGGGTAAATAGCTAGTAAATAAAGCTATAAATACAATCAAACCAAATTGTAATAGGGGTTGCCCACGGTCATAAATTCCTTTTTGATACTCTGCTTGTATCGCGTCCATTCCAGAGGAAACTAGACTGTTTTTTAATAAAAAGGCATCAATCAATTGAAACAGTAAGAGATAAATGGCATATAAGGTAAAAACAAAACTAGAAAAAAACAATGGCTTTAATTGTGACCAAAATGTCATATTAAATGAACCAAATCTCATCCACTGAATTTTGATTGATAAACTCAAATAGATTAGAGAAAAGCAACTCGCAATCACATTTCCCCAAGCAGCAAAATTAGCTGTGCGATAGATATCCCATCCATAACCTAAATAGCACAAGGCTGCGACAATAATCACTAAAACACGAATAGTTTGTTCCAATACTTGACTAATAGCTGTTACTTTCATCTGACCTAGACCTTGATCAAAGCCGCGATAAATCGATAAAAAAGGAGTCAATAAAAGTAAGACAGATACAGCCAATAGGGCAGAACCTAGTTGATTAGCTCCCATAAGCTCAGCTAGTGTTTGATGACAGACACCTAATAACAGTGCCATTGACCAACAACAACTGATCAATAACCTAGTCAAATTTCCTAAAGAATTAAAATCTTTCTTTTGTAAGACACTAGACATAAAATTGGGAAAAGCCGTCAAAGCCAAGGTTGAAATAATGGCTAAAAAAGGATAGACCTGCTGGTAAGCATAGAAACCTCTATCCCCAACCAAATTTTGATAAGGGATACGATAACTAGCGGCTAAAATTTTTGATATGAAGCCACTAAGCCCAATAACTAAACTAGCCTTCTTGGCTTGATTGAGTTGTTTTTCTTGCTTTGATGTCACAACAAGCCTCCCCGAACTTTCCTAATTCCTCTAAAATCTCATAATCTTTTTTATTTCTAATGTCAAAAATCACTTCAATTTTGCCTTCATACTCGCTAATTCTAGCCTTCAACTTAGTTTTAGATAAGGCTTCAAAATAATCTTGTGTTAAGAAATAGGATTGAATGACTTTTTCAAAACGAACGGTCAACCGATCAAGTTGACGCTCAACTACTTCAACAAAAACTTGGTCTAACAGAGATTTTATTAAAGCAATTTCTAATAGATAAGCGACTGAATCTGGGTATTCACCAAAACGATCAATTAGTTCATCCTGTAAATTTTCATAATCCAAACGATTAACCAATTCACGAATGCGTTTGTAAACTTCAATCTTTTGACGCTCATCTGTAATATAATCCTGTGGAATATAGGCATCCATTTGAAGATTGAGCTCAGCATTACCTTTTTGACGAACCTTAACCTGTCCTTGCTTCTTAGCCAAAGCTTCTTCTAGAAGTTGTGAGTAGAGTTCAAAACCAACTGAGTCAATAAAACCACTTTGAGAAGCTCCCAAAAGATTTCCAGCTCCACGAATAGATAAATCTCGCATAGCAATCTTAAAGCCACTACCTAACTCTGTAAAACCTTTTATGGCCTCCAGACGTTTTTCAGAAACTTCGGTCAAAATCTTGTCTGGACGATACATGAGATAGGCATAGGCAATGCGATTGCTGCGACCAACTCTCCCTCTAAGTTGATACAAGGTTGACAAACCCATATAATCCGCATTTTCGATAAATAAGGTATTAACATTAGCGATGTCAACGCCTGTTTCAATAATCGTTGTCGCAACCAACACATCATAAGCTCCATCAATAAAGTCTAAGAGTGTATTTTCTAACTGAATTTCACTCATTTGACCATGAACAAAACCTATTGCGGCTTCAGGAATCAAGTCCTGTAATTCAGAAACTTTTTGTTCCAAAGTGTCAACTCGATTGTAAACGTAAAAGACTTGACCACCTCGATCAATTTCTCTTAACGTTGCTTCCCTAATCAAGCCAGGATTTGTCTCCATAACATAAGTTTGAACAGGATAACGATTAGTTGGAGGGGTTTCAATCACAGATAAATCTCGAATACCTAACATAGACATATGTAAAGTTCTTGGTATCGGAGTAGCTGTCAAGGTTAGCACATCAATCTTATTTTTTAATTCTTTTAATCTTTCTTTATGCTTGACACCGAAACGTTGCTCCTCATCAATGATCAACAAACCTAAATCAGAAAATTCTACATCCTTTGATAATAGACGATGAGTACCAATAATAATGTCAACTTGACCTTTACTTAACTTGACAAGTGTGTCAACTTGTTCTTTTTTTGTTTGAAAACGACTTAGTACACCAACTTCAACTGCAAAATTGCTAAAACGTTCTTTGAAGTTAACATAATGTTGTTGCGCTAAGACTGTTGTCGGCACTAAGACAGCAACTTGCTTGCCATCGTTAACTGCCTTAAAAGCTGCTCGCATGGCAACTTCTGTCTTACCAAAACCAACATCGCCAACCAATAGACGATCCATTGGACGATCCATTTCCATATCCTGTTTGATTTCTTTAATGGAACGCAATTGATCATCTGTTTCAGCGTAAGCAAAATCATTGTCAAAATCAATTTGACTAGTATCATCTGGCGAAAATGCAAAACCTTTTAATTGACTACGTTCAGCATAGAGTTGCAACAAATCATCCGCAATCTCTTCAACTTGTTTGACCACTTTTTGCTTAGTCTTTTTGAAGCGACCATCGTTTAATTTGTTAAGTTTCGGTTCTTTACCATCACTTGATAGGTATTTTGACAAACTGTCAATTTGATCAATGGGAACAGAAATCCTATCCTGATTTTGATATTGAATGGTTAAGTAATCCCTATGCACCCCACTGATTTCAATGGTTTCAAGACCAAGAAATTGACCGATACCATGGACATGGTGAACAACATAATCTCCTGTTTCTAATTCATTATAATCTTTTAGTCGTTCAGCATTACTCAAATGTTGACGGCGTATTTTACGTTTTATTTTTTTATGGAAAATTTCTTTTTCTGTCAATAAAGCAAGTTTCTCATCAGCAAAATAAAACCCCTGAGCTAGATTGCCTATTAGTAGTTGAATACTACCTTTTTCAATTCGCTGACTACTTGTAACCAACACCTCAACTTGATAATCTTGTAAAGTTGCTTGTAACTCTTGTAAACTTTTATCTGTATTTAGCTGTAAAATGACCGTTGCACCATTTTTTTGATAACGATTGAGTTCATCAACTAAAAGTGGTAATTGATGATAAAAATCTTGCATCGGATACTGGGTCAAATTGTAAATTTTTTGAAATCTGATGTTGCCTAATCCCTTATGAAAATTAGAAAAAAAGGTAGCTGGTTGATAGTGACGTAAATTTTGATAACTATTTGCCAAATAGGTTTGACTTGGTAAAGCCTTTCCTTCTTGTAAACGATCTGTCAAGTAATGAGCTATATCCAAATCTAACTTGGCATGACGATCAACCAGTTTCTGAAAATCATCAAAAAATATTGGAGTTTCTTTTGGTAAATAGTCTAATATAGTCCAAATCTTTTCATAAAAATAAGGTAAAAATTGTCTAAAATCTTCATGTCTTCTTCTTTGTTGACTAGCTAATAAAACTTGTTCCAAATAATCACTTAAAGGGGTTGACCGACTTGAATTTTCTAATATCTGGGCACAACGATCAAAATCGTCATCTAATAGAATCATCTCATCTGCTGGACTAATTAAAATTGTTTCTAAGTTTTCTAAAGATTTTTGACTTTGACTATCAAAAAGGCGAATGCCATCAATTTCATCACCAAAAAACTCAAGACGATAAGCTCGATCAGATTGACTATCATAAATATCAAAGATATCACCCCGTTGACTAAATTGTCCTAATTGACTAACTTGACTAACCTTTTCATAGCCTAAATTGATTAACTGTTGGCTCAATTCAATAGGGGCTAATTCCTGACCAAGTTTCAAACCAAGTAAACTTTGCTGATAAACCTTAGGATTTGGTAAAGGTAAGCGACAGGCTGCCAAACTAAGAATGACAATGCCTTCAGCAACAGGATCCAAAAGAAAATTCAATGTTTCTAAACGAGAACGTGACTTTTCTTGAGAACTAAGTAAAAATTCACCAAGTAAGGCATCATCCATAAAAAACTGATAGACGATGTCTTCACCTAGTAAATCTGAGAAATCACTGGCTAGTTGTTCTGATTCATGATGAGTTGCTGTCAAAATCACTAACTTAGAGCGATTTTTTTGCCAGTAAGCTGCCATGGCCAAGCTCTTACTCGAACCAGATAATCCCATAAGTAACTGTCGTTCCAAAGCAGTTCCCTGAGTTAGCCAATCTTCAATTTGTTTATTTTGAGTAAAGACATCTAATAATGTTTGGTTAGCCATTGTACTGTCTCATCGTCGCTTCAAAATCACGACTTGTCAAGTAATAGTTTACGGATTTGTCAACTTTGTCAAGCGTATTCTCTATTAAAATCAACTCCTCTTGTTCAAAATTTCCTAATACATGATTGATAACCGTCATCTTAGGTTTAGGACGACCTATGCCAATCTTAATGCGATCAAATTCTTGAGTATTTAATTGACTAATAATGCTTTTAATTCCATTATGACCGCCCGCAGAACCTTTGTTTCTAAAGCGAATCTTACCCACTTCTAAGTCTAAATCATCATAAATAACGATTAAATCTTCTACTGAAATATTATAATAAGTTAACAAAGCCCTAACTGCCAAACCGCTATTGTTCATATAAGTCAAAGGCTTAACAAAATACACTTTTTCCTGTTGGATAAAAGACCAACCAATCATCGCTTTAAAAATCTTATCCTCTGTAAAGTTGACGTCAAGTTCCTTTACAAGTCTGTCAATCGACATAAAGCCAATATTATGACGTGTTCCTTTATATTTTGAACCTGGGTTACCTAAACCCACAATCATTTTTACCATATTTTCTCCTTAAACAGTAAAAGGGAAGTGACCAAAGTATTTGATTAAACAAACAGCTTCTCTCACTTCCTCTTAATTGAATTAAACATTAAAACGGAATTCTATAATATCGCCGTCTTGGACAATATAGTCTTTTCCTTCTTCTCGTAAACGACCCGCTTCTTTAACAGCTTTTTCACTACCATAAGTCATTAAATCGTCATAAGACATGGTTACTGCTCTAATAAAACCTTTCTCAAAGTCAGAATGAATAATACCTGCAGCTTGCGGTGCTTTAATTCCACGTTTAAAAGTCCAAGCTCGCACTTCTTTTTCTCCCGCAGTAAAATAAGTTCCCAAACCAAGTAAATGATAGGCTGCTCGTGTCAATTTATCAACACCAGACTCTGTCAGGCCAATAGCTTCTAGAAATTCTTGCTTATCTTCATCATCAAGTTCTGAGATTTCTTCTTCTGCACGCGCTGAAATAACTACTACTTCTGCATTTTCAGTTGCTGCAAAGTCACGAATTGCTTGAACATAGGAAATTTCATCAGGAGCAGCAACCTTGTCTTCATCGACATTAGCCACATACAAAACTGGTTTAGTCGTCAATAAAAATAAACCCTTGACAACTTTCAATTCTTCATCTGTAAATTCTACTGTACGAGCTGATTTGCCATCTTCTAAAACTGGTTTAATTTTTTCTAAGACTGCAAATTCTGCAACTGATTCCTTATCTTTTTGCGTTCTAGCCATCTTCTCAACACGAGCATAGCGCTTATTGATACTTTCTAAATCAGCTAAAATCAGTTCTAAGTTAATTGTTTCAATATCAGCAATTGGATCAACAAAAGCTGACTCACGACCTTGTTCACGCATAACATTTTCATCGTCAAAAGCACGAACCACATGCACAATGGCATCTACTTCACGGATATTGGCCAAAAACTTATTGCCCAGTCCTTCACCTTTTGAAGCTCCCTTAACAATTCCTGCAATATCTGTAAATTCAAAGGTTGTTGGGACTGTTTTTTTAGGTGTAATCAACTCTGTCAACTTCTGTAAACGATGATCTGGTACTTCAACCATACCAACATTAGGATCGATTGTCGCAAAAGGATAATTGGCAGCTTCTGCTCCTGCCTTTGTAATTGCATTAAATAGAGTTGATTTACCGACGTTTGGTAAACCAACGATACCTGCTGTTAAAGCCATAGCTTATTTATCTCCATCTTAAAAACTTAATCATCACCATTGTACCAAAATTTACTTAAATAAGCTAGATGAAGCCTTGGTCTTTCTATTGGTTTAATCTAAAATTTTTTTCAAACGACGCTCAAAATCATATCGACTCATCATAAGCTCATGTTGGCAGTTTTGACAGTGTAATTTGATATCAGCTCCTAATCGTTTAATCAGCCAACAATTTGCTTTTTTACCAGTTTGTTTGATAAGACAAGCATGCGGTTTTTTCATCTCTACTAAGCTTCCCAACTCATACATGGTTACTTTCCTCTCTGAATCAATACTTAACACAATTATAACAAAAAAGAACTTCACAAGGAAGTTCTTTATTCTAATTAGTACGTACTGGTGTAATCAGTTGAACAAAATTTTCACTAGCATCGCCAGGCGTTAAAGTAAATGGACGAACTGGAGAAATAAAACGAATTCTAACTGTTTCACTCTTTAGAGCTTTCAAGGCTTCAATCAAATAGGTTGGATTAAAGCTAATCGTTAAATCATTCCCTGCTAATTCTTCTGTTTCAATTTGTTCATTCACCTTACCTACCTCAGGAGAATTAACATGAGCAGTAACTTGACCTTGTTTAATCTCTAATTTAACCGTACCATTTTGACTAGCATTAGATACCAAGAAGGCACGTTCCATTGCTGAACGTAAACTTGCAACCTGACAAACCATTTCCGTTTCAAAACTTGATACCAATAAACGATCCGTATCTGGATAAGCTCCTTCAAGTAAACGAGTGTAGAAGCTAATATTTTCACTTCTAAAGAGCATTTGGTTGGTTGAGAAGAAAACCTCAACTGTTTCAATATCGTCTGTAAAAACAGCTGACAATTCTCTTAGTGACTTGCTAGGTAAAACAACATCGAAATGATCTCCAGCTTTATCTAAATTTAATTGACGCTGACTCATTCGATGAGAATCTGTTGCCACTGCTTTAAAGGCTGTCTCATTTTGTAAAACAAAGTGCACCCCTGTCAAGATAGGACGACTTTCTTGAGTACTCGCTGCAAAAGCTGTTTCAGCAATTAAGTTTTTTAATAATTTCGTATTAAAAACTAAAGGATTTTGTGTTGTCATTTCTTGTAAGCGTGGGTACTGATCAACATCTTTTCCTTTAAGTGTAATTTCTGATTTTCCACTTCTAATTACCACTTGATGATGCTCAATCTCTTCTAAATCTAAAGTAACATCTGGCAAACTAGAAATAATATTGATGAAGAAATTAGCTTCCAACAAAATACTACCTGGTGAGCTGATTAAAAGCCCAGAATTTTGATTATCTTGACTGATAAAATGCTCAATTGAAATTTGTCCATTTGAACCAGTTAAGGTAATACCTTCTTGACTGATTTCTAATTTCAAACTTGATAAAATCGGAATGGCATTTTTAGAAGAAATTGCACGTTTTGTGATATTTAAAGATTGAAGAAAGAAAGCCTTATTTATAGAAAATTTGATCATGAGAACTCCTTTATTTATATAATAATAAATTTAGTAGTAGTAGTAGGTCTTGTGGATAAGGTGGAAAAATATCCCAAAGTAAAGTTTATCAAGGGATTAGACTTGTTCACAACTTGTGGATAACTTACCATAATTGTTTATCTTTTCCACAAGACTATTTTAATTTATTTTTGATGGTGTTGATTTCAATACTTAGACTTTCATCCTGGGTCATCATATTTTTAATCTTGTTGTAAGCATGAAGAACAGTAGAGTGGTCACGTCCTCCAAATTCTTTACCAATTTTGGTCGTACTATTGTCAGTTAGTTCACGCGATAAATAAATAGCAACTTGTCTAGCTAGGGCTAGATTTTGTGGTCGTTTAGTCGATTTAATTTCCTTGACAGTGACACCATAAAATTTACCAACTTCTTCTTGGATGGTTTCAATTGGAATGACATTGATTTTTGGAGCCTCTGTTGTCCGTGAGCGGATAGCTTTTGCAACCAGCTCAACGGTAATCACTTTTGCTTTTTCAAGATTAGCAGCCAGGTGGATATTTTTTAAGGCGCCTTCTAGATCACGGACGTTAGAATCAACAAGATTTGCCAGATATTCAATCGCATCTTTTTCAAAGTTAAAATCATATTGCTGGATTTTATCTTCAATGATGGCAACACGCGTTTCAAAATCAGGCGGTGTGATATGAACAGTCAAATCCCAAGCAAAACGTGTAACCAAGCGATCTGGCAAAGATTCTAGGCTTTTTGGAGCACGGTCACTCGTTAAGATAATTTGTTTTTTCTTATCATGTAAAGTATTGAAGATATTGAAAAATTCTTCTTGCGTGCTTTCTTTATTGGCTAAGAATTGTACATCGTCAATTAAAAGCACATCAAGATTACGGAATTTTTCACGAAAGTCATCCATTGTTCCCAGACGCGTTGCCGTAACAAATTCATTGACAAAGTTCTCAGTTGTAATATAAAGGATTCGTGCTAATGGTTCATCATTTTGTATAGCATTACCAACGGCATTAAGCAGATGGGTTTTTCCTAAACCTGGTCCTCCCCAAATAAATAAAGGATTGTAGTTGATGCCTGGCTTATCTGTAGTTGCCAAACAGGCTGAAACGGCCCACTCATTACCTTTTCCTTGAATAAAGTTACTAAAATGATAACTACCATTTAGATTTGATGGAAAAGAAGAAAGTGGTTTTGTTGGTACAGTTTGTGTCACAAAGTCAGTTGGTGACTGGCTACTGAGTTCTTCTTCTTCAATAGGTTTTGGCTTGCCAATCACATAGGTGGTTTTAATTTCTTGATCAAAAATTTCTAAACCAGTTACCTTAATCAGATTTTCAATTAGATTTTCAGCACTGGTTTCCCAAAAAAGTTGTTGTATATCGGAATTAAGTTGAATAGAAGCGATATTTTCTTTAATATGTAGTAATTTAGCAGGTTTAATGTAAAATTGATAAGCATTCTGTCCTAGTCTTGATTCGGCTAAGCTTAAAAAACGTTGCCAAAATTGTTGTTCTTGTGGTGTCATAAAAGCTCCTTTCTAGTTTAATTGGTATTCTTATTCTATCATAAGCAGACTAATTTGCCAACAAAATAAAAAGTTTTCCACAAGCTGTGAATAAAAGTTAACATTGTTCAAAAGGGTTTTTCCACAAGTTGTGGAAAAACCCTTTTAGCTTGTTATAAAAGGAAAAATCAGGAGGATAAGTTGTTGAAAAGTCTGTTTTATAGAACGTTTAAATTAACAATTTATTTTAGTTTGTTGATAAGTTTTTGAAATTCTTCCTCTGATGAGAAACTTAAAGTAATGTGACCTGTATCTTTTTTTCCTTCGATTAAAATTTTAACAGGTAAACCAAGGGAGCGACTGATTTCAAGTTCGTAATCATTCAGAAATAAGTCTTTTACTTTTTTCTGAGTTTTTTTTGTCTTAGTTTTGCCTTGTAATAATTGTTCTAATTGTCGAACACTGAGATTTTGAGCTTTGATTTGCTCTAAATACATCTCTTGTTCTTCTGCTGCTAGACCAACGAGTAAACGCGCGTGACCTGCAGAAAGTTGCTCAAATTCAAGAGCTTCTTGTAAAGGTTTTGTTAGTTGCAAAAGACGGATACTATTAGAAATATAGGGACGTGATTTACCAATATTTTGAGCTAATTCTTCTTGGGTCATCTGATTTTGAGATAAAATTTGTTGATAGGCCTTAGCTTCTTCTATTGGATTAAGATTGGAACGTTGTAAATTTTCGATAATTGCTTGGGTCATGCTTTCTTGATTAGAAATTTCTTTAATTAGAGCTGGTATCTCTATCAATCCAGCTAATTTTGCTGCCCTAAATCGACGTTCCCCAGCAATAAGTTCATAGCCAAAAATATCAGATTTTCTAACGATGATTGGTTGGATGAGACCATGTTCCTTGATTGAAACACTTAATTCTTTTAATTCTTCAGGGTTAAAATGTAGCCGTGGCTGATAAGGATTTGGTGTGATATCAGTTAGTTTAATTTTGGTGAATTGTTCAGTCATGTCAACTTCCTTGTCAATAAAAATACCTTTACACTATTGTAAAGGTATGATTTCTTATTGTCAATTCTTCTGTCAATTTTATTGACGTGATAAATCTTGTGTACTTTTCGTTAATTTAATCGTTTCTGTCATCTTTTTCGTTCCTCTATAGAAACTAATCGTCATGTCATCACCTATTTTATGCTTGTAAAGTAAACTTTGTAAGTCACTTGTATCATTGACTTCTTGTCCATCAATTTCTGTAATCACGTCATATTTTTCTAATTTTCCATTAGATGGCATATCTGTTTGAACAGCTGCAACAACAATACCAGAAGTGACCTCGTTAGGAATTTTTAGCTGACTAATAGCAGTGGTAGAAAGTTGATTAAGATTAACCATTGAAATACCAAGAGCAGGACGATTAACTGAACCATTATCTTCTAATTGTTTAATGATTTCAACGACATCATTTGATGGGATAGCAAAGCCCATGCCTTCTACAGATAAGTTAGCGTTTAATCTGCTAGTGGCAATTTTACTTGAGTTAATACCGATAACTTGACCTTGAATATTGACTAGGGCTCCACCAGAGTTTCCAGGGTTAATGGCAGCATCAGTTTGAATGGCATTGGTTGAAATGGTTTGACCATTTTCATCCGTAGAAGTGACAGTTCGACTAAGACTAGAAACAATTCCTTGAGTGACAGAATTGGCATATTCACTACCCAGAGGACTACCAATAGCGATAGCTGTTTCTCCTACTGTTAAAGCAGATGAATCAGCAAATTCTGCGACATTTTTAACCTTTTCAGAAGAAATACGAACAACAGCTAAATCAGAATAAGTATCTGAACCGATTAACTTACCAGCAACCTTTGTGCCATCGGCTAAGAGAATTTCAATTTTTTCAGCCCCGTTGATGACGTGGTTATTGGTTACAAGATAGGCATATTTACCATCTTTTTTATAAATAACGCCAGAACCTTCCCCATAGACTTGTAAATCAGATTCTTCATCAAGACGCTCATCAGTAGCTTCTATGCCGCCAAATAGACTAGCTAGACTAGAACCAGCTGAGTTTTTCTGATAGTTGATGACAGAAACAACGGCATCTTGAACGACTTTAACTGCCTTACTGGTTGAGGTTTCGTTTTGATAAGTCACTTGGCTAGTTTTAACCTGACTAGTAGCTATTAGATTATTTTGGTTCATCATTAGCATGGCCATCCAACCACCAACAAATCCGACTAGAAGAATAAAACCAGTTTTAATCAATTTTTTGAAGATAGATGTTTTATTAGTTTCCACAGTATTCTCCTTTTATTTTTATCCTTATTATAGCAAATTTAACTTAAGTTTAACTTAATTATCAACAAGAACTTATACACAAGTTGTGGATAAGTTTTGAAATCAGTTAACTTCTTTGCTATTAACTAGGTTTTACTCAATCAATTTTAAGTTTTAAATTGTGGATAAGTTTGTTGAAAAAATAGACTTGTGCTATACTAGATTTATGAAAGTCAAAATTATTTCAGTAGGAAAACTTAAAGAAAAATACCTTAAAGACGGTATTGCAGAATATACCAAACGGTTGGGACGATTTACTAAGCTAGATTTGATTGAATTAGCTGATGAAAAAACACCTGATAGGGCAAGCCTAGCTGAAAATCAACAAATTATGGCGAAAGAGGCCGAGCGAATTCTAAGTAAAATTTCTGAACGTGAATTTGTCATTGCTCTAGCTATTGAAGGTCAGCAATTATCCTCTGAAAATTTCAGTAAGTTTTTGGCTGATACGACGCTTAAAGGTTTTTCAGACATCACTTTTGTCATTGGTGGGAGTCTAGGTTTAGCACAGCAAGTTAAATCACGGGCTAATTTTTTGATGAGCTTTGGTCAATTTACCTTACCTCACCAACTGATGCGTTTGGTTTTGTTAGAACAAGTTTATCGCGCTTTTATGATTCAACAAGGAAGTCCCTATCATAAGTAGTTTCACGTGAAACAAGGAAGAAAAAATGTCAAAAAAACATTATCGTATTTTTGAAGGTTTACGTTTTGCTAGTTGTTTAACCTTTATCAGTGGCTATATGAATGCCTTTACCTTGGTTACTCAAGGAGGTCGATTTGCAGGTATCCAATCAGGTAACGTGGTTTTTTTAGCTTACCATCTAGCTAAAGGCGCTTTTGCAACTTCACTTCTTTTTCTAGTGCCAATTGTTTTCTTTATGCTAGGTCAAGCCTTGACTTATTTAGCACGATCCTATTGCGTCAAAAGAAAGCTACCTTGGCATTTATCTGGTAGTTTAATGATGACAAGTTTAGTTTTTTTTGCCATTATTTTAAATCCTATCATAGGGCACTCTTTAACTATTGCGATTTTGTCCTTAGCAGCTTCAGTGCAAATTGAAACGTTCAGACATCTTAGAGGGGCACCCTATGCTAATGTGATGATGACAGGTAATGTTAAGAATTCAGCTTATTTAGTTATCAAGGGGTGGATGGAAAAAGACATGATGTTATTTAAACAAGGTTGCTATATCTTTATTACCATTATTAGTTTTGGTTTAGGGGTTTTATTATCAACCAGTTTATCTGTTCAATTTGGAGAATCTGCCCTCATTTTCTTATTGTTGCCAATGTTTTATATCAATTATCAATTATGGAAAGAAAAACAGTCTAGCTAAGCTAGACTGTTTTGATATGATTCCAGCAGGATTTGAACCTGCGACCGTTCGCTTAGAAGGCGAATGCTCTATCCAGCTGAGCTATGGAACCTTAATACATTTTATTTTATCAAAATAGTAGTTAATTTGTCAATCTTTAATCTGATTTTGATTATTTGACAAAAAATCTTATTTTTTTTGAAAAAAGACTAGACAAACCAAATTTTTCTGCTATAATAATAAGAGTAATAAGTCATTACAAAATGGTCCGTTGGTCAAGGGGTTAAGACACCGCCTTTTCACGGCGGTAACACGGGTTCGAATCCCGTACGGACTGTTCTAACAACTGCTTAGCAGTTGTTTTTATTTTAATCATTAAAAAACTTCTGAGATTCACTCAGAAGTTTTTCTTATTTTTTTGATTGACGTTGATAAATATAATAACCAGTCATTCCCAAAATGCCAATTAAGGATAACCCAATTCCTAAGATAAATCCTTGTGGAATGAAGCTAAGGGTAACATTACCACTTCCTGCTGGAACATCAACAACCATGAAACCATTTTGTGCTCGTCTAATCGGTAGTTGATGACCATTTTGCTTAGCTGTCCATCCCTTATCGTAAGGGATGGTAAAGAGAATTGAACTTTTCTTGTCTGTTGAGTAAAAAGCAGTGACTTGATTTTGTGTTGTGCTAACTTGAATCGTTCGCTGATTGATGGTGTTCATCGCTTCTTGGTAGTTAGTCAAGTTAATCGCATAAAAATTAGGTGCAGTAAAGTTGACTTCTTGTTCTTTTCCAAACTTAAAAGTAATACGATGTGTTCCTGCTTCTAAATATGCTCCTAGATTAAATAAGCTGTAAACATTTGATATGGTATAGTTATAATCAGTTCCATCAATATTTATCTGGAAATTTTTGGTGTCTTTATTATTGAATGTTAAATTAGGAACACTAACATAAACTTGACGGTTAGCTGGTATTTGGACAGTATAGCTAACACTAGTAATTCCTTCAGCATTAGGTTTTACGGTGACTTGTTTATCAAGAATAGTCGCCCCAGCTTCCATATTAGCATTTAATTTAGTAAAGTAATTAAGAGAAAGACCCGAAATTTGATTGAGTAATTTAGATTGATTGTCAAGTGTGTTTACAGTAATGTCAATATCCTTGTAAACTCCGTTAGTTAGCAGACCAAGTTGGCTAGCATATTGATTCTGATAGAGTTTCATACCTGTATCTTCAAAAACTTGTTCAAAACCAAATTTATTTGGCATCTTTTGACTAAAATTATATTTAATGCCAAGCAAGCTATCCATGATAATTGTATTGTTTTGATAACGTAAATTTAAGTTGGTTCCTGTAGATTTGAAACCTAGTCTATCTAATAAACTACTAGATGATCGATTACGAATTGATGAAAATTGTGATAGGCCATAATAATTAAATTTCATACTATCGTTACCAGTCTGAGGATAGAGACGTTCCATACGGAAAAAAGTATTTGAATTGTCTTTAGCATATTTGACAATCTTGTTAATTTCTTTAAGATTTTTAGAATAGGATTCTTTGGTTGGAAAGACCCATTCTTCTCTTAGACCACTAACTTGGTAGTAGGTGTTGATACTTGTTTCGCCAATAGTAAAGATTAGCGTAAATATTGTAAACACTAAAAAACTAATTTGCTTTTGAGCGTGAGAAATCAAAATAGTGGCATAAGCAAGCATAAAAATAGCGGTTAAGATGAACTGGTTAAATTCTAGAAAATCATATCTTTTCGTAAAAAATCCTGTGGCAATAAAGCCTAGACTAAGAAAAATTAAGGTTGGTAAAAACTGTTTCCAATTTAATTCTGATAGGTGATTTAGACTCTCTCCTGCTAGCAGAATAATTAAAAAAGATAATAACCAAGCATAACGATGTAAAAACATATTTGGAGCATGCATCCCTTGCCACATTAAATCAAGTGGTTGGAAGTAGAAACTCACAATTAAAAAGAGAAAGAGTAGGGCATAAGCTAGTCTGATTTGCCATTTGATTGACGAGATTGTAAAGTATGTCAAGGCTAGAATAAGTGGTAGTAAACCAACATAAATCATAGGAATGGCACCAAACTTCGTCGTATCATAGGCTCCAATGAAGTTTTTTGCAAATAAATCAAGATACCAAGCGCCTTCTGTAAAGAGTTTAGTGATTTCAGTAAACTTTTCACCATGAGCTTTAAGGTCAAGATAGGTTGGCAAAAGCATGATTGAGCTAGATAGACCAGCTAAGATTGACACGATGGTAAATGATTTAAAGTTTTGTAAAATCTTTTTCCATCCAGAAGTTTTGGTTTGCTGAACTATAAAATAAAGGGTTAAGAAGATAGCTGTCATAAATCCAAAATAATAGTTTTGGATAAAAAGAGTTGTCAACGTGAGATAGTAAAGAAGATAGCCTGATTGATTGAGTAATTGGTGTAAACCTAGGATAATCAGAGGGACTAGGATAAAGACATCTAGCCACATGTTAATTTCTAATTGGCTAGTAGCAAAACTCATCAGACTGTAAGAAACAGACAAGACAAGGATTAGAGGCAACTTGACATTACTGTAAAGTTTTTTCAAACTATAAGCACTAGACAGTCCAATTAAGCCAAATTTAACCAAGGTTACAAGGTAGATGGCATCAGGCATATTAGTATTATTAAAGAAATAAAAGATAGGTGAGAGAAAACTTCCTAGATAATAACTAATTAGTGCGTAGAAGTTTAGTCCTAAACCACTGGTAAAGGTATAAAATAGGCTGCCTTGCCCATGAAGGATATTTTTTAGCGTCTCAGCAAAGACAACATATTGATGAAAACCGTCACTGGCTAAGATAGTGCGATCAGCACCCCAAGAGATACCTTGACTAAGTAAACTAATAAAGATAATGATAAGTGGTAGTAAAAAAGCAGATAGATAGAAAAGGTAGTTTGTTTTTTCTCTTTTTTTGTGAATATTAAACATAGATTTTCCTTTTTAATAATGAAAAAGTGTGATTAAGAAAAAGAGTTGGGTAGCCAACTCTCTTATTTCCAAAGTTCTTGGACTTTTTCTTGGACTTCCTTGTTTTCAAGAAATTCATCGTAGGTTTCATCAATTCGGTCAATGACCCCATTTTTTGAAATCACAATAATGTGATTAGCTAGGGTTTGAATAAATTCATGGTCATGACTGGCAAAAATGATACTTTCTTTGAAATCTTTAAGTCCATCGTTAAGACTTGAGATAGATTCGAGATCCAAGTGATTAGTCGGGTCATCAAGTACTAGGACATTTGATTTAAGGAGCATGAGTTTAGATAACATCACACGAACTTTCTCTCCTCCTGACAGGACATTAACGGATTTATTAACATCATCGCCAGAGAAGAGCATACGACCTAAGAAGCCACGAAGGAAGGTATTATCGTCTTCTTCTTTGCTAGCGAACTGACGCAGCCATTCAAGAATGGTTTCACCACTGGCAAAATCACGAGAATTATCTTTTGGTAGATAACTACGGCTAGTTGTCACACCCCATTTAATGGTTCCTTCATAGTCAATATCACCCATTAGGGCACGAATTAGGGCAGTTGTTTGAATATCGTTTTGCCCAATCAAGGCAGTCTTGTCACCTGGACGTAGGATAAAGCTGATATTGTCTAAGATAACTTCACCGTCAATGGTCACTTTCAAATCTTCAACGGTCAAAAGGTCATTACCAATCTCACGCTCAGCTTTGAAGTTGATAAATGGATACTTGCGACTTGACGGAACAATTTCTTCAAGTTCAATCTTATCAAGCATTTTTTTACGAGAAGTTGCTTGTTTTGATTTAGAAGCGTTGGCAGAGAAACGAGCAACGAATTCTTGTAATTCCTTGATTTTTTCTTCAGCTTTAGCATTGCGGTCAGCTTGTAAGCGAGCAGCCAGTTCAGATGATTCTTTCCAAAAATCATAGTTACCAACAAAGAGTTTGATTTTACCGAAATCAAGGTCAGCCATGTGCGTACAAACTTTGTTTAGGAAGTGACGGTCATGGGAAACAACGATAACCGTATTTTCAAAGTCAATTAGGAAATCTTCCAACCAGTTAATTGATTGAATATCCAAACCGTTGGTTGGCTCGTCAAGTAAAAGAACGTCTGGTTTACCAAACAATGCCTTGGCTAAGAGAACTTTTACCTTATCTCCATTAGCCAACTCACTCATGGTTTGATAGTGCAAGTCCTCAGCAATATTAAGGTTTTGTAGGAGTTGTGCAGCTTCACTTTCGGCTTCCCAACCGCCAAGTTCTGCAAATTCTCCTTCTAACTCGGCTGCACGGACACCATCTTCATCAGAAAAATCTTCTTTCATGTAGATAGCATCTTTTTCTTTCATGATGTCGTAGAGTGTTTGGTTACCCATAATAACCACATCAATCACGCGCTCTTCTTCATAGTCAAAATGATTCTGACGAAGGACAGAAAGACGCTCATCTGGACCAAGGGAAATATGACCTGTACTTGGTTCAATATCACCAGCCAAAATCTTTAGAAAAGTTGATTTTCCAGCACCATTAGCACCAATTAGGCCATAGGTATTACCAGCTGTAAATTTGATATTAACATCGTCAAAAAGTTTACGATCACTGAAACGCAGTGACACGTCTGAAACTGTTAGCAATTTGATTACCTCATTTTTTTGATTAGTTCCATTTTACAGGAAAATAGGGAGATTTTCAAGTTTTCACATTGGTAGAAGAATATCTTCTTCCTTTAGATAATGCTTGGTCATACTAAAGCCACGCCCAAAAACTTGACTGGCTGGCATGACAACAATAAAAGCTGTTTTATCAATGGCTAAAATATGTTTTTGTAAGGCAGGAAATTCATAACTTGAAATAGTGGTCATTAGCATGGTTTTCTGAACAGTAGAATAGCCCCCTTGAATGGGAATGATGGTGACACCTCGATCAGTAACTGTGGTGATATGTGTTTGGATGGCTGTATTGTTTTCGGAAATAATCATGACAGTTTTAGATGTGTTAAATCCAATTTCCATTTTGCCAATGATATAGCTGATGACGATAAGAGCGAGAGTTGAATACATGACTTGATCAGGAGAAAAGGTAATTAGACCCATTAAAACGCTGATGCCATCAATGATAATGACAGCAGCGCTTAATGAGAGTAGCGTATATTTATGTAAGATTTGAGTAATGATTCCTGTTCCACCAGTTGATGAATTTCCTCTAAAAACTAAACCTAGTCCAAAACCAACGATAACACCACCAAAGATAGCAGCTAAGAGTGGATTTTTGGTGATAGTTGGTAAGTCAGCCGTTAATCGAATGGCAAAAGGATACATTAAAGATCCGAAAATTGTCTTGATAAAGACGGATTTTCCTAATAAAAAATAGCACATCAAGAGTAGCGGAATGTTACTAAACATGAGAAAAACTGATGGGCTCAGTCCAAAGAGTTGTTTGAAAACAACAGATAGGCCAATCATGCCCCCAGAAGCGATATGATTGTCTAAAAACATGGTATTAAAACCACTAGCAGCAATGAATGAACCAAGAGTCACCAAGACTAAATTTTTCAGAGTTTGTTTCATGATTTTCTCCTCGCTTAATTTTCCCTTGTTATTATGCCCCAAGCGACTATCTGCTGTCAAGATATGTGGTATAATCTAATGAGGAATAAAAAATAAGGGAGTTTGGTATGAAACCAATTATTTTAACCGGTGATCGACCGACTGGTCAGCTTCATATTGGTCACTATGTAGGTAGTTTGAAAAATCGTGTTTTGTTACAGAATCAAGATAAATATGACATGTTTGTCTTTTTAGCCGATCAGCAAGCCCTAACTGACTATGCTAAAAATCCACAAAAAGTACGTGAGTCAATTGGTCAAGTGGCCTTGGACTACTTGTCTATTGGACTCGATCCCAAAAAAGCTACGATATTTATTCAAAGTCAAATTCCAGAATTGGCTGAATTAACTATGTATTATATGAATTTGGTGTCGTTGGCTCGGTTAGAGCGAAATCCAACAGTTAAGACAGAAATTGCACAAAAAGGCTTTGGTGAGTCGATTCCAACTGGATTTTTGGTTTATCCTATTGCTCAAGCGGCTGATATTACAGCTTTTAAGGCTAATTTTGTTCCTGTGGGAACCGATCAAAAACCGATGATTGAGCAAACACGAGAAATTGTTCGTAGTTTTAATCATACCTATCAAACAGATATTTTGGTTGAGCCTGAAGGCATTTATCCTGAAAATGAAGCAGCAGGTCGCTTACCTGGTTTAGATGGCAATGCTAAAATGTCTAAATCGCTAAATAATGGTATCTTCCTAGCAGATGATATGGATACAGTACAGAAAAAAGTTATGAGCATGTACACAGACCCTAATCATATTCGAGTGGAAGATCCAGGTCAGATTGAAGGCAACATGGTCTTTCATTATT
This sequence comes from Streptococcus sp. sy018, assembly GCF_007859185.1. Lineage (NCBI taxonomy): Bacteria > Bacillati > Bacillota > Bacilli > Lactobacillales > Streptococcaceae > Streptococcus > Streptococcus sp. sy018. The sequence continues at coordinate 27,571 of NZ_VOHN01000003.1, forward strand.
TAGACGTATTTGGTCGCAAAGAAGATGCTGACACCATAGCTGAAATGAAAGAACACTATCAACGTGGTGGTTTGGGTGATGTTAAGACTAAACGTTACCTACTAGAAATTTTAGAGCGTGAATTAGCCCCTATTCGTGAGCGACGTTTAGAGTATGCTAAGGATATGGGTGAAGTTTACAATATGTTAGAAAAAGGCAGTCAAGTGGCTCGACAAAAAGCTGCTCAAACGCTCTCAGAGGTTAAGGCTGCTATGGGCATCAATTATTTTTAATTGCCTAATGACTTAACCTACAAAACTTGCTATAATAATAAAAATACATTTGAAAAGAGGAAGCTACTGTCATGTCAAATTGGGACACCAAGTTTTTGAAAAAAGGATTTACATTTGACGATGTCTTATTGATTCCAGCTGAGAGTCATGTTCTACCAAATGAAATCAATCTTCAAACTAAGCTAGCTGATAATTTAGTATTGAATATTCCAATTATCACAGCGGCTATGGATACCGTAACGGATAGTAAAATGGCCATTGCGATTGCCCGTGCGGGTGGCTTAGGCGTTATTCACAAAAACATGTCAATTCAAGAACAGGCTGAAGAAGTTCGTAAGGTTAAACGTTCAGAAAATGGTGTCATTATCGATCCATTTTTCCTAACACCAAATCATACGATTGCAGAAGCTGATGAACTAATGGGACGTTACCGAATTAGTGGTGTACCCGTCGTTGAGACACTGGAAAATCGCAAATTGGTAGGTATTTTAACTAACCGTGATTTACGTTTTATCACGGATTACAATCAACCGATTTCCATGCATATGACTAGTCAAAACTTGGTTACTGCACCAGTTGGGACTGATTTGGAAACAGCAGAGCGTATCTTGCAAGAACATCGGATTGAAAAACTTCCTTTGGTTGATGCAGAAGGCTGCCTGTCAGGTTTGATTACAATTAAAGATATTGAAAAAGTCATTGAATTTCCTCATGCCGCAAAAGATCAATTTGGTCGTTTATTGGTTGCAGGAGCAGTGGGTGTTACATCGGATACTTTTGAGCGTGCTGAAGCTCTTTTTGAGGCAGGTGCGGATGCTATTGTCATAGATACAGCTCATGGTCATTCAGCAGGAGTATTGCGTAAGATTGCAGAAATTCGTGCAATTTTCCCAGATAAAACATTGATTGCTGGTAATGTGGCAACTGCTGAAGGAACAAAAGCTTTGTATGAGGCAGGTGTGGATGTTGTTAAGGTGGGCATTGGTCCGGGGTCAATCTGTACCACTCGTGTCGTTGCAGGTGTCGGCGTACCGCAAGTAACAGCCATTTATGATGCTGCAGGAGTGGCGCGTGAGTATGGTAAAACCATTATAGCTGATGGTGGGATTAAATACTCAGGCGATATTGTTAAAGCTTTAGCAGCAGGTGGTCATGCTGTAATGTTGGGTTCTATGTTTGCTGGAACTGATGAAGCACCAGGTGAAACAGAAATCTTCCAAGGACGTAAATTCAAAACCTATCGTGGCATGGGTTCAATTGCAGCGATGAAAAAAGGGTCAAGTGATCGTTACTTCCAAGGAGCAGTCAATGAAGCTAATAAGTTGGTTCCAGAGGGAATTGAAGGTCGTGTAGCTTATAAAGGTGCGGTTGCCGATATTGTTTTCCAAATGCTAGGTGGCATTCGTTCAGGGATGGGTTACGTTGGTGCAGGTGATTTAGCAGCATTACATGACAAGGCACAATTTGTTGAAATGAGTGGTGCAGGTTTAATTGAAAGTCATCCACATGATGTTCAAATTACGAATGAAGCACCAAATTATTCAATGAGATAAGAAAAGAACTGATTTACCCAGTTCTTTTAATACTGTAAAGGAGAAAATTAATGATAGGAATTTTATATGCTTTAGTTCCCATGGTAGCGTGGGGAAGTCTTGGTTTTATTAGTAACAAAATAGGTGGTAATGCAAATCAGCAAACCTTTGGTGTAACCTTGGGAGCAGTACTATTTGCAACGACGGTTTATTTGGTTGTTAGACCAGATTTGACCTGGTCAACATGGTTGTTTGGTATTATAGGGGGGATTCTTTGGGCAATTGGTCAAAATGGACAATTTAAGTCTATGCAATATATGGGCGTATCTGTTGCTAATCCCTTGTCAAGTGGTAGTCAATTAGTTGTTGGTAGTTTGATTGGAGTTCTTGCTTTCCAAGAATGGACAAAACCGATTCAGTATAGTTTAGGAATGATTGCTATGATTTTCTTACTAGTTGGTTTTTACTTTTCGAGTAAGCAAGATCCAGATAAAGAAGTTCTTGATAATAGTCAGCCTCGTGATTTTAAAAAAGGCTTCCAAGCTCTAACGACTTCAACTTTGGGTTATGTTTCTTACACAGTCTTTTTTAACAACATTGTCAATCTGGATCCAATTTCAGCCATTCTTCCAATGTCTTTTGGTATGGTATTTGGGGCAGCCATGTTCATGAAGTTTCAAGTTAATTTTGAACCAGTAGTTTTGAAAAATGCCTTGGTAGGTATCTTATGGAGTTTTGGTAATATTTTTATGCTTTTTGCGGCTGCAGAAGCAGGTTTAGCGATTGCTTTTTCATTCTCTCAACTAGGTGCAGTTATTGCTATTATTGGTGGTATTCTCGTTTTAGGGGAGAAAAAGACCAAGAAAGAGATGAAATGGGTTCTAATCGGTATCAGTTGCTTTATTATTGGTGCAGTCTTGTTAGGTGTTGTAAAATCATACTAAAAGAAGTTGACAGTGTTGTCAACTTCTTTTGTTTTGAATATTACCAGCATGAATATCAAAAATCGTCATATCTTCTGGCAAATGGCTGAGATGGTCTAGGCTAGTAGTGGTAATAAAGGTTTGAACATCCTTATCAATGCCTTCTAATAATTTTGTTTGACGATAATTATCTAATTCACTCATCACATCATCTAATAATAAAATAGGAAAATCGCCAGTTACTTTTTTAATTAAATTGATTTCAGCCATTTTTAAGGATAAAATCAAGCTTCTATGCTGTCCTTGACTACCAAAACTAGCAGGCATGTCATTGATAAAAAATTGCAAGTCATCACGATGAGGACCAAGACCAGTATTTTTTTTGAATAAATCTCTCTCTCTAGAATCAAGTAATTCTTGTCTAAAACAATCTTCTAAATGATTGACATGATCAAATTTGAAACTTGATTGGTAGCTGATAGTCAACCTTTCTAAATCATTTGAAATTAAAGTATGATGTTTGTTGGCTTCTTGTTCTAATTGTTTGGTAAAATCTAGTCTTTGTTTGATGACTCGACTACCAAAGTGAACTAGTTGGTCATCCAAAACTGCTAAAAAATCCCTGTCGATCTGTTTAGTCGTTTTAAGGTAACTATTTCTTTGTTTAAGCACATGATTATATTGTGCCAAGTCTGCCAGATAAATTGGTTTAATTTGTCCCAAATCAATATCTAAAAATTTACGTCTTAGGCTAGGGGAACCTTTAACCAGTTGTAAATCTTCTGGAGCAAAGAGAACAATAGTCATCGTACCGATATAGCTAGACAATCTATCCTGTTTAAGATGATTGACTTTGATAGTGCGTCCCTTACTAGAAAGTTGAATATCAAGATTTACAGATGATGTCAACTTCTGTAAATCTCCCGTCAACTTTACAGTGTCGCAATTAAAACAAATCAAATCTTTATCTGATCTCGTTCGATGACTACGGGTTAAGGCTAAAAAATAAATAGCTTCTAAAAAATTAGTTTTTCCCTGAGCATTTTGACCAAGAAAGATGTTTAAGTGGGGAGAAAATTGAACCTGACAATCTTGATAATTCCTAAAATTCTTTAATGTTAAGTTTTGCAACCACATGTTAAGTACCTGGGAAACGGACAGGTTTCTTTTTATTTCGACTTGTTTTTTTAACTGGTTTGCTTATTTTTTGAGTTTGGTTTTTATTTAAGTTTTTAACTAATTCTGCAACCCTCTTTTTTTCTTCTTGTTCAGCCTTATATTGTTCTTTTTCTGATTGACTAGGCTCAACCATGATAATTTTAATGTTTTGTTGGGGAAGATCGATAATATCACCAAGACGAATTTTTTTACCTCGACGTTTTTCATCCTCTCCATTAAACAAAACAGTGTGCTCTGCTAAGAATGCTTTAATTGCACCACCTGTTTGAATAATTCCTTGCTCTTTTAAAAGAGCTTGTAATGTAATATAGTCACTAAATAATTTGTAATTGATCATATTTTACCTCTCATTTAATATTATAACACGTTTCGTCATTTTTAGTGGGCGAGGAAGGGATAAAATGGTATAATGAAAAACGATACTATTCAATTGGAGAAGGACAATGGAAATTGTAAAAGGTGTTAACCTGCATGTCGTTCAGACTAAAAAATTTAAGACGAATCATATTACCTTTCGCTTCTCCACTCCTTTGAAGCGACAAACACTTGCCCGTCGTGCCTTGATAGCCCAACTACTTGAAACCGCCAATGCTAAGTATCCTAATTTGCAAGTTTTTAGACAACAGTTGGCACATCTTTATGGAGCAACTTTGTCAACTAAGGTGTCAACTAAAGGCAAGGTTCATGTACTAGATATTGATATTAATTTTGTTTCAGATCCCTATAGTATGGGAGAAGAAATTTTAGTAGAAATATTTGATTTTTTATTTCACATTCTTTTTAATCCATTGGTTTCTGTTGTTCAATATCAACAAAAATTTTTTAATCGTGAAAAGGCCAACTTACTTCATGCGATTAGTTTAGACATGGAAGACTCTTTTATTTACAGTGATTATCAAGCAAAACATCTATTTTTTGAAGACGATTTATTAGCTCTGCCAAGCTATGCAGATTTGGATTTGGTTGAAGAAGAAAATTCTTACACAGTTTATCAAGAATTTCAAAAAATGCTTCAAGAAGATCAAATTGATATTTTTGTGGTCGGTGATGTTGATGCTTATCGAATTGTTCAGCTGGTTCATCAATATCCTTTAGAAGAACGTCAAGTCAGCTTGGATTATTTTTATGATCAACCTTATACTAATGTTGTCAAGCAAAAAGTAGAGCAAAGTCATAATCAACAATCTGTTTTACAACTTGTTTACAATCTCGATATAAATAATCAAGAAAAGTTTCAGGACTTTAGCTTACTTGTGTTGAATGGCATGTTTGGTTCATTCTCAAATTCTCGACTATTTACAGAAGTTAGGGAAAAAGAAGGTTTATCTTACCATATTGGCAGCTTTACAGATAGATTTACAAAAACTTTACAGGTTTACGCAGGGATTGATGCTAAGGATAGAGAGATAACCTTGCGTTTGATTCAAAAACAACTAAACGACTTTAAAAGAGCTCGTTTTTCTATCAATCTTTTGGAACAGACTAAGACTTTATTGCGAAATAATTTGATATTGTTGGAAGATCACCAAAAAACTTTAGTCGATTTATTTTATCATCAGCGTTATTGTGGTAGTCAACCTTTGGAAACAATTTTAGATGAACTTGATAAAATTAGTAAAGAAGATGTGGTGGCTCTGGCTAATCAGATTAAGTTACAAGCCATTTATTTTTTAGAAGGGAGCTAGTGATTGTCAGCGCTCAATAAACTTAATCATCCTAGAATTGCTCAAGAACTTTACACCTATACTTTTAATAATGGTTTTATGATCTACCTATTACCAAAAGAAGATTTTAAGGAAGTTACAGGTGTTTTAAGTCTTAATTTTGGCTCTATTGACAACCAATTGACCTTGTCTAATGGTCAGGAAAAAAGTTATCCAGTAGGAGTAGCTCATTTTTTAGAACATAAATTATTTGAGTTAGCTGATGGTAAAGATGGGGCTCTTGAATTTGTAAAATTGGGTTCGGAGGTCAATGCCTTTACTAGTTTTGAACAAACAAGCTACTACTTTACTGCCAAAGATCAGATTGGTCAGAATATTGATTTACTTTTTCAGTTGATTTCAAGTCTAACAATTACAGCAGAATCAGTTGAGAAAGAAAAAGCAATTATCGCACAAGAAATTGACATGTATCAAGATGATACGGATTACTTGCTTTACTCAGGCGCTTTACAAAATCTTTACCCAGAAACGAGTTTGGCAGAAGATATTGCTGGACGTAAAGAAGAAATCAAAACCTTGTCAATTAAAGATTTACAGGAAAACTATGCTCATTTTTACCAACCACAAAATATGTCTTTGGTTTTGGTAGGTGACTTTGATGTCAACGAGGTTTACAATGACATTGACAAGAGTCAGAAACGTCATTTTAGCAACATGGGAAGGTCAGATAGTTGTCGAACACCATTGACTAAGACCCAAGTTATTCCGAAACGCACAGTAAGTGTACCAGATATTAGTAAGCCTAAATTAGTTTTGGGGATTCGAAGTAGCTATAATAGTCAATCTCTCTTGAAACAAAAATTAGCTTTGCAACTCTTTTTTGCCATGTTATTTGGTTGGATGTCAAAAAGCTATCAAGATTGGTATGAAGCAGGTAAAATTGATGATTCTTTTGATTTTGAGATTGAGCTAGGTTCTCGTTTTGCCTTTGTTCTTCTTTTCTTAGATACAGAAGAGCCAATCGCCATGGCTCGCTTATTAAAGCAAAAATTGAGTAAGGCAGGGCAAATGATGGATTTGACTGAAAAACATTTTAATTTGGTCAAGCGAGAGTTATATGGTGAATTTTTACGCAGTTTGGACGATGTGTCGCACTTGGCTAGCCAATTTTCAAGTTATGTTGCAGATGGTTCTAACTATTTGACTATGGCTGATTTGCTAGAGCAGTTGACTTTAGCAGACGTTGTTACTATTGGCAGAGAATTTCTCAAAGAAGCGGAGATGACAGAATTTACGATTTCTCCCCAGTAGTGCAAAAGAAGATATTTTGATATAATTTACTAGTATAGATGATTGAGGAGAACAAGTATGAGAGAAGCAAGTATTGGAGAGTTGTTACGGCAAGCCCGAACAAAAAAAGGATATGATTTAGAACAAATAGCAGAGCTGTCTAAGGTTCCTCGTCACTATCTTTTGGCCATGGAGATGGATCAGTTTAAGTTACTGCCACAAGAATCGGTTAATTCATTTATTGAGCAGTATGCTGAAGTTGTTGATCTGGATGGTGTGTCTTTAATTCATGGCTATCGTAACATGAAACTAAGTCAACAGAAACCAAAAGAAAAAGTAGATTTTTCTGAGAAAGACAACAAAACTACCTCCCCTAAGATTCAATCAGAGCCAGTTAAAACAAGTTCTATTAGGGAACTAGAGAAGACAACAAATTTTGTGCAAACAAGAGGAAGTCGTCATAAAGAAGAAAAGAAGTCTTATCTTCCTTTTTTGATTTTAGTAGCACTTTCTTTAGCCATTGTCGGTTTTGTGGCGTATGTTAGTTGGAACCAAATGCAAAATAATTTGACGTCATCTAGTCAGCCGTCTTATTCGATGGTTCCATCATCTTCTAGTGACTCAGAAAGTAGTGTTTCTACTAGTCAAGAAGAATCCTCAAGCACTACTCCTCAACCGAGTTTGACAACTACTGGTGGAGAAGATAACTTGGAAGTAGCCTTGAGTAATCCAAGTTCAGAAGTTGTGATTAGTTTTCAACTTGTAGAAGGGGAAGAGAGCTGGGTTGCTGCTTACACCGATCAACTAGGAGAGCAAGGTGCTTTATTAACAACTGATAATTCAGAATATCAGGTAAGTTTGCCACAAGATGCGACTTCAATTGTTTTGACTTTAGGCAATGCTCAAGGGTTAGCAGTAACAATCGATGGGCAAAAACTTGATTTGTCGGCTTTAACGTCTAGTTTAAGCTATGTGACATTGACAATACAAGAATAAAAGGTTTTTATGTTTAGTAAAAAAGAAAATATTCCTAATCTCTTAACGCTTTTGCGAATTATCTTAATCCCTGTTTTTCTAATCTTGACTTCTTTACCTAATCAAGCTAATTATCATACTTGGGGGGCTATTATTTTTGCATTTGCTAGTCTGACAGATTATTTAGATGGTTATTTAGCTCGTAAATGGCAGGTAGTTACTAATTTTGGTAAGTTTGCTGATCCTTTAGCTGATAAAATCTTGGTCATGAGTGCTTTTATCATGTTAGTGGGCTTAGATTTGGCACCAGCTTGGTTGAGTGCTGTAATTATTTGTCGTGAATTAGCAGTAACAGGTCTTCGTTTGCTTTTAGTTGAAACAGGTGGAGAAGTCCTGGCTGCTGCTATGCCAGGAAAGATTAAAACAACCACTCAAATGTTATCTATTATCTTTTTATTATTGGGTTGGTCTGTGTTAGGGACTGTCCTACTTTATGTTGCCTTGTTTTTTACGATTTATTCAGGTTATGATTATTTTAAAGGAGCTAGCTTCTTATTTAAAGGTACCTTCAAATGAGTCGAATCATAATTGATGTTAACAAACTTAATTTTAAATACGATAGTGATGATCAGAATTATCTTTTAAAAGAGTTATCGTTTCACGTGAAACAAGGAGAATGGTTGTCTATTATTGGTCATAATGGTTCTGGTAAGTCAACGACAGTTAGATTATTAGACGGTCTTTTATCAGCAGAAAGTGGTCAGATTTATATTTCTGGTCAAGAATTGACTGAGAAAAATTTATGGCAGATTCGTCGTCAAATTGGTATGGTATTTCAAAATCCCGATAATCAATTTGTTGGTGCAACTGTGGAAGATGACATTGCTTTTGGTTTAGAAAATCAAGGACTCAGTAAAGACGAAATGGAAAATCGAATCACTGAAGCTCTCGCAATGGTTGGAATGTCAGCATTTAGAGACAAAGAACCAGCAAGGTTGTCAGGGGGTCAGAAACAGCGTGTTGCCATTGCTGGTGTGATTGCTATGCGACCTGACATTATGATTTTAGATGAGGCAACCAGTATGTTGGATCCAAATGGGCGTCGTGAAGTCATGTCTTTGATTAAAAAGGTTCGTGACACTTATGGTTTAACGGTGATTTCCATTACGCATGATTTGGATGAAGTGAATCTAAGCGATCGTGTTTTAGTGATGAAAAAAGGTCAAGTGGAGCTTGATCTTAGTCCGAGAGAACTTTTTTCAGAAGAAAATAGAAATCTATTAGATCTAGGTCTGGATCAACCATTTAGTTCTCGATTGCAGATGTCCTTGATTGAGGCAGGTGTCTTATCTGATTTTGATTATATGACAGAAGAAGAATTAGGAGATAGATTATGGGAATTAGCCTCAAGCAAGTAGATTTTACCTATCAAGTGGGGACGCCTTTAGAAGAGCGAGCCCTTTTTGATGTAACAGCAGAGATTAAAGCAGGTAGCTATACTGCTTTTATTGGTCATACAGGCTCTGGTAAATCAACGTTAATGCAATTGTTAAACGGTCTAAATCTACCAACAGAAGGAACGGTATTCGTTGAAAAAGTAGCTATTACCAAACAGGCTAAGCCTGCCAATATACGCTCTCTTAGACAAAAAGTGGGCTTGGTTTTTCAATTTCCAGAAAGTCAGTTATTTGAAGAAACGGTTTTAAAAGATGTGGCTTTTGGTCCACAAAATTTTGGTGTTGATCAAGTTACAGCAGAAACGATTGCGAAAGAAAAATTAGCCCTAGTAGGCATTTCAGCAGACCTTTTTGAAAAAAATCCATTTCACCTATCAGGCGGTCAAATGAGAAGGGTTGCGATTGCAGGGATCTTGGCTATGAATCCTAACGTTTTGGTTTTAGATGAACCAACAGCTGGCCTTGATCCAAAAGGACGCAAAGAATTGATGACGCTGTTTCAAGAACTACATCAGTCTGGCTTAACCATTGTTTTGGTCACACATGTTATGGATGATGTTGCTGATTATGCTGATTTTGTCTATGTGCTAGAAAAAGGAAAATTAGTTTTAGAAGGAACACCTAAGGATGTCTTTCAATCAGTTGAATTTCTAGAAGAAAAACAGTTAGGTGTGCCTAAAGTTACTCAGTTTGCTAAGACCTTATCAGATAGAGGGATGAACTTAGAACATTTACCGATTACGATTGAAGAGTTTGTGGAGATGATGAAGTATGGATAAATTTATTTTAGGACGTTATATTCCTGGTCAGTCTCTTGTTCATCGTTTAGATCCACGAAGTAAATTATTGGCGATGTTTATTTATCTTTTGATTATCTTTTGGGCTAATAATTTACTTACTAACTTAATTTTAGCTGGGGCAACTCTTTTGATGATCTTAGCGTCAGGGATTAAACTATCTTTCTTTTTTAATGGTTTGAAACCTATGTTTGCCTTGATTCTTTTTACGACGGTTTTTCAACTCTTTTTTACAAGAGGTGGAACGGTCTTCCTTGATTGGGGTTTGATTAAGATTAGTGATTATAGTTTGGCACAAGCTGGTTTAATTTTTATGCGTTTCATTTTGATTACTTGCGTGTCCACTTTATTGACGCTGACAACACCACCACTGAGTCTAGCAGATGCGGTTGAATCACTACTTAGTCCACTCAAGCGATTTAAAGTCCCTGTTCATGAAATTGGGTTAATTCTTTCTTTAAGTTTACGTTTTGTACCAACCTTAATGGACGATGCCACTCGAATTATGACAGCTCAAAAAGCAAGAGGAGTGGACTTTGGCGAAGGAAATCTATTACAACGTATTCGCTCAACCGTTCCTATCTTAATTCCTCTTTTTGCTTCTAGTTTTAAGCGAGCAGACGCTTTGGCCTTGGCCATGGAAGCTAGAGGTTACCAAGGTGGAGAAGGTCGTAGTAAGTATCGTGTCTTAAAATGGCAACAAGCAGATAGTATTTTAATCTTAGGTCTGTTGATGTTAGCTGTGCTATTATTTTTACTAAAAACTAATTAAAGAACGCCTTAAAAGGCGTTTTTTTAGTCTTGTGGCAATCTTTTTGTAATATTTTTAACGAGAAACTAATTTATTAGTAATATAAGGCAGGTAAGATGAAGGTGTCAAGAAAAAGAAAGCGAGTAAATAAACAAATGACAAAAACTAAACGATTAAAACATAAAGTAGCAGGTCTTGTTCTTTTAGCTAGTTTGAGTGTGCCAACTCTGGTTAGTGCAGATACTTATACGGTTAAATCTGGTGATACTTTGTCTAGTCTTGCTGTTGATTTTCAAACAAGTTTAGATAATTTGCTGTCCTTAAATCAACTAAGTAATCCTAATGTTTTGACAGTTGGTCAAGAATTAACGATTAAACGTGACAACACTCAATCATCAACGGCAGTTGCAGATGTTGCTCAAAATGATACTGCAACAACAAGTTCGACATCAACTTTGAGTGAAGCAGATTTGACGGCAAAGGAATGGATTGCCCAAAAAGAGTCAAGTGGTAGTTACACTGCTCAAAATGGTCAATATTATGGGCGTTACCAACTTACCTTGTCTTATCTAAATGGTGACTTGTCGCCTGAAAATCAAGAACGTGTGGCTGATAATTATGTGACGCAACGTTATGGTTCTTGGTCAGCAGCTAAAGCATTTTGGTTGGCTAATGGGTGGTATTAGTCAAAAATAGCTCAATTTTGACGATTTTACCTTAAATTAACATATTCTTGTAATATTTTTAATGAAATATCTATCAAAAAGTAATATTTTATCGGTAAGATAAGAGCAGATAATGAAAGAGAAGGTACATAGTTATGTCATATCGTAGCAAGAAACCAAGAAAACTTGGTGTTGCTAAACAGGCGGTTTTAGGAATTTTAGCCCTCTTAGTTACCACTATTTTGATTTTGACTGGTAAACAAGTGTTGACAGCTTCGTCTATGGCTGAAAAAACAACAACGTCATCAAGTCAAACATCATCAGCAAGTAGTTCATCAATTAAGGTTGATTTGATGTCATCAAAAAAAGATACGGCGTCATCTTCAACAGAAAATAAAAATGACTCAACATCAAGTTCATCTAGTACAGAGGAAGTATCAGAGTCTAGTGTTACTGAGTCAAGTTCAGTAATGATAGAGTCAACTTCAGTAGATCAAGCTCAAGCCTCATCTCAAGTTTTGGCTGATGCAGGAACAGTGGCAGTAGAAGAAACAGTTCCAGCTGAATATGTAGATTATTCAACGGCTTATTATACTGGAGAACAAGTGGCCTATGAGGCGACTGCACCAGTTTATAATACTAACAGTAATTATGCTGCCTTAGCTAATGGTAATACGGCAGGTGCTGTCGGTAGTGAAGCTGCTGCTCAAATGGCTGCAGCGACAGGTGTTTCTCAAGCAACTTGGGAATATATCATCGCGCGTGAGTCAAATGGTGACCCTAATGCCTATAATCCGTCAGGAGCGTCAGGTCTTTTCCAAACAATTCCAGGTTGGGGTTCGACAGCAACTGTCCAAGATCAGATTAACGCAGCAATCAATGCCTATAATGCTCAAGGCTTAGCAGCTTGGGGTATGCAATAAAATAAAAACCTAGCAATTAAGCTAGGTTTTTTGTTGATTTTTAATTGGATAGCTGATTTCCTCCCCTGTAAAAAGGTTGTAAAGGATAAGGCTTGACGCAAGCTTGTCTTCAAACTTGATTTTTAAGATAAAGGGCATAAGATTTTTAATGTCTTGAAAATACTGATAATCAAATCTAGGATGATAATGTTTTATAACTGTCGAAATTGCTGTTCCATGTGAACCGATAACAATTGTTTTAGCATTGGAATGATGTAAAGTTTATGTCAAGCCAGCTAGCATACGTTTTTGTACTTGTGCGAGTGATTCACCGTCAGAATAACGATAGGAAAAATCTTGCCATTGTTTTTGAGAAAAGTCATCAAAATCTTCAATCCAATGATCTGTAATTTTACGTTCACGAAAACGTTCATCACAAATAATCTCTAGACGTTTTTGTTTGGTAAGGCCAAGAACGGTTTCGTAAGCACGTTTATAAGGACTAGATAGGATGAGATCAATTTTATGGTAGTAGAAAAACTCATCAATTAGTTGACAATCTTGTAAACCTTTTTGACTTAAAGAGCGACTGTCATCTTTATTGGTAAAATCAGGTTGTGCATGTCTAACTAGATAGATTGTTTGATTCATTAGATAACCTCCTTGATTTATTTTAGCACATTTAAGTCAAAATAAGTCCAGTATGCTATAATAAAAACTATGTTTACACAAGAGAAATTGCAAAAATATCTACCTCTTGCTCTGATTGGTTTAGTCAGTTTGGGATTGATTTTACCCCAGTGGCTTGGGCAAGATGTGATTTTAGGTTCAGATTCTATTTTTCATTATAATCGTTTTTATGATGCGGCAATGCAGATTAAAAATGGTAATATTAGTTATTTTATTTCCATTTATGGCTTTCAGCAATCAGGACGAATTGTCAATGCCCTTTACGGCCCTTTCTTTGCTTATTTCCAAGGTCTATTGGTTCTAATCAGTAAAAATTGGTTTGGCTATCAGCTACTATCTCGTTTTGTGCTTCATCTTTTTGCTGGCTTATCCATGTTTTCCCTATTACGAGCAGCAAAAATTCGCTTGCCAATCTCCCTGAGTTTAGCCATTTTTTACTTAACAACTTTTTCTGTTCAATACTGGTCTATTCGTCAAGGATTTTCAAGTTGGGGAGCGGCATTGATGCCCTATTGTTTAATTCCTATCATACAGTTGATTTTTGAACAGAAAGTCAATAGTGTACGTATGGCTCTTGCCGTAGCTTTGATGTTACAAGTCCATGTTCTCAGTGCCTTGTTTTTAGTTTTAATCTATATTCCCTTTTACCTTTACTCCTTTGTCAAGTCTGCGGCTAAACTAGCTTTAATTTGGCAAACGTTTTTGGCAGTTGTTTTAGCTATTTTTTTAACGCTCAATATCTGGGCGGCCTTGATCTTTTTAAGACAAGATAATAAACTGTTGGACCCGTTTATCAATCCTTTAATGCAACAAAATACGATTGATGGAACAGCGACTTACTGGCTAAATCGTCCTAGTTTTCTACTAGTTTTATTCATCATTCATATTTTCCTAACCCTTCTTCATTGGCGAAAAATTACTGGTTGGGAAAAGGTGGCTTTTGTAACCTATCTTGGCTTCTTATTATTGTCAACTAGCTTTTTCCCTTGGCAATATTTACTTGACAGTGGTGTCAAGTTTGCTGAATTGATTCAATTTCCATTTCGCTTTTTTATCCCAGCAACAGTGTTATTACTACTTCTGGTTGGTCGATTGTTAAATAACTTGACAAAGTCAACGAAGTTGTTGACACTGGCTTTGTCAATAGGACTTGTTTTTTCGATGTTTCAAGTGAGCCAGTTTGCCTTAAAAAAAGTTGAAAGTGCTGATAAGGGGCAGTATGTTCTCAAAAACAGCAAACATGTTTACCTATTTGAAGATTACCAAGCTACACGTTCTAGCTTGTTTGATTCTGATAAATCAAAACTATTGCAAGCTGTTCAAAAGGCGACGCCTGACTATCTACCAATTTACAATGATTTGACAGGAAAAAACACCTATGTTTTATACGCTCATCAACTGATTTTGCCAAATGTTAGTATTGAGAAAACCTTGGTGAATAATCAGTTGACATTAACTTGGTCATCTCGTCAAGATCAGTTAGAAGCTTTACCGGTGGTTAAATATGAAAGAACTAAGTTATTTCTCAATGGTAAAGAGTTGAGTAAAGGAGATTATCAACTATCTGAATTGGGGGCAGTGACGGTACAGGCGAAAAAAGGTCTAAATCAACTGATGGTTACTTATCAAGAACCAAAGCTATTTACTATTAGTTTATGGCTGACGATTGGGACTTGGTTAATAACTTTAGTTTTCCTTTATTTTCCGTTCATAAAATTGACTTCTAAGGGGCAACTGATATAATAAGAAATGGAGTAAACTAGCTCGTTATCATGAACGACAATGTTTGCTCCTCTTACTATATGAAAGACGACCTTCAAATCGTTTTTTCAACGAAAAGATGGGAGAAAAAGATGAGTGATAACTCAAAAATTCGTGTTGTTGTTGGCATGAGTGGTGGGGTTGATTCCTCGGTCACAGCCTTGCTTTTAAAAGAACAAGGCTACGATGTCATCGGTGTCTTTATGAAAAACTGGGATGACACAGATGAGTTTGGAGTCTGTACTGCCACAGAGGACTATAAGGATGTCGCTGCTGTTGCCGACCAGATTGGCATTCCCTATTATTCTGTCAATTTTGAAAAGGAATACTGGGATCGTGTTTTTGAATACTTTTTAGCAGAATATCGAGCTGGCCGCACGCCAAATCCTGATGTCATGTGTAATAAGGAAATCAAATTCAAAGCCTTTTTAGACTATGCTCTTTCTTTAGGAGCTGATTATGTAGCGACTGGGCATTATGCTCAAGTTGTTCGAGATGAAGACGGTCTTGTTCGTATGCTACGAGGGGCTGATAATGGTAAGGATCAAACCTACTTTTTAAGTCAATTATCACAAGAACAGCTACAAAAGACCATGTTTCCACTAGGGCATTTACAAAAGTCAGAAGTGCGTGCCTTGGCTGAAAAAGCAGAATTAGCAACAGCCAAGAAAAAAGATTCGACAGGCATTTGCTTTATCGGTGAGAAAAATTTCAAGGAGTTTTTAAGTAACTACCTACCTGCTCAAAAAGGTCGTATGATGACAGTTGATGGTCGTGATATGGGCGAACATGCTGGTCTGATGTATTATACTATTGGTCAACGTGGAGGTCTTGGTATCGGTGGTCAACATGGTGGCGACAATCAACCGTGGTTTGTTGTTGGTAAGGATTTGTCACAAAATATTCTCTATGTTGGACAAGGTTTCTATCATGAATCACTCATGTCAACTAGCTTGACAGCTAGTCAAGTTCACTTTACACGAGATATACCTGAAGAATTCACGCTTGAATGTACAGCCAAATTCCGCTATCGTCAACCAGATAGTCAAGTGACTGTCAAGGTTACAGGAGATAAGGCAGAAGTGATTTTTGCAGAACCACAACGTGCAATTACACCAGGTCAGGCTGTTGTGTTCTATGATGGTCAGGAATGTCTAGGTGGTGGCATTATTGACCTGGCTTTCAAAGATGGCAAGGTGTGTCAATATATTTAGTTGACAAGATTGTCAATTTTGATTTCATAGAAAATGTGATTAGCTAGTCTTGACCATTGTCTAACAGGATAAAATCTGCTAAACTAAATTTAACAATAACGATGATGGTCAAAGCTCATGGGAATTGGACGTTTTTGACGTACAGTTTTCAAGGGATTTGGCCATTTTTTGCAATAAAAGGAGAGTAGATGGATTTTCGTACAGTAGTGGACAAGCAGTCATTTGGTGTGCGTGCAACAGGGTTGTTAGTCAAAGATGAAAAGCTCTTACTTGTCAAGTCACCTGAGGGCAAGTATTGTACCTTAGGAGGTGCTATTCAAGTTGGTGAAACAACAGAGGCTGCTATTCGACGGGAAATTCTAGAAGAAATTGGAATTGAAGTAGAAGTTGGTCCGTTGGCTTTTGTTGTAGAAAATCAATTTGAGCTAGGCAGTCAAGCTTATCATCAAATTGAATTTCATTATTTGCTTACCCCCTTGTCTGAACCAAGTCTTTATATGAAAGAAGGGCAATCCATTCGCCAGTGTGAGTGGGTAGATTTTTCAGACTTGGAGAAACTTGATCTTAGTCCTAAATTTTTGAAAAAAGAATTAGTAAATTGGCAAGGACAAGTTAAACAGATTATTGATAATGACTCTCAATAAAGCTGTTTATTAAGGAAGATGTTATCATTTTTTCAAGCTGTTTTAGACATTGCAGCGCGCAGTAATTGTAGTAGTTACAAGAAATTTTAGAAAAGAGAAGACATGACTCAATTTATTGAAAACTATGATGTGATTGTGATTGGTGCAGGTCATGCTGGGGTAGAAGCCAGCTTGGCAGCGGCTCGTATGGGCTGTCAAACCTTACTTGCGACCATTAACCTAGATATGTTGGCTTTTATGCCGTGTAATCCGTCTATTGGTGGTTCAGCCAAGGGAATTGTGGTACGTGAGATTGATGCCCTTGGTGGAGAAATGGGTAAGAATATTGACAAGACCTATATTCAAATGAAGATGCTAAATACAGGTAAAGGTCCTGCAGTTCGTGCACTTCGTGCTCAAGCAGATAAAGTACTTTATGCCAATGAGATGAAAAAAACGGTTGAAAATCAAGAAAACCTAACCCTACGTCAGACCATGATTGATGATATTTTAGTAGAAGATGGTCAGGTTGTGGGTGTGGTTACGGCAACTGGTCAATCTTATGGTGCTAAAACGGTTGTTGTGACAACTGGTACGGCTTTGCGTGGCGAAATTATCATTGGAGATTTGAAATATTCGTCAGGGCCAAATAATAGTCTAGCTTCTGTGACCTTGGCAGATAATTTGAAAAATTTAGGTTTGG
Source organism: Streptococcus sp. sy018 (assembly GCF_007859185.1). Lineage (NCBI taxonomy): Bacteria > Bacillati > Bacillota > Bacilli > Lactobacillales > Streptococcaceae > Streptococcus > Streptococcus sp. sy018. Next base: position 44,969 of record NZ_VOHN01000003.1, read on the forward strand.
AAATTGGACGTTTTAAGACAGGAACTCCTCCACGTGTTAAGGCGTCGTCAATCAATTATGAGGTGACTGAGATTCAACCTGGAGATGAAAAACCTAATCACTTCTCATTTTTGTCTAAAGACCAAGACTATTTACAAGATCAAATCCCTTGTTGGTTGACCTACACCAATGCTGATAGCCATGCCATTATCAATGCTAACCTACATCGTGCTCCGATGTTTTCAGGGATTGTTCAAGGTGTTGGGCCACGTTATTGCCCGTCAATTGAAGATAAGATTGTCCGTTTTGCAGATAAAGAGCGTCATCAACTCTTTTTGGAGCCAGAAGGTCGTAATACAGAAGAAGTTTATGTACAAGGTTTGTCAACCAGTTTGCCAGAAGATGTTCAGCGTGACTTGCTCCATTCTATTAAAGGTTTAGAACAGGCTGAGATGATGCGAACTGGTTATGCGATTGAGTATGATATTGTCTTGCCTCATCAACTGCGTGCGACCTTAGAAACCAAACTGATTTCAGGTTTATTTACAGCTGGTCAGACCAATGGCACATCAGGTTATGAAGAGGCTGCAGGCCAAGGCTTGATTGCCGGTATCAATGCAGCCCTAAAAGTCCAAGGTAAGCCAGAATTGATTTTGAAACGTAGTGATGCTTACATCGGGGTGATGATTGATGATTTGGTGACCAAGGGAACTTTGGAACCTTATCGATTGTTGACCAGTCGAGCAGAGTATCGTTTGATTTTACGTCATGATAATGCAGATATGCGCCTAACCGAAATTGGACGTCAAGTAGGTTTGGTCGATGATGAACGTTACCAAGTCTTTGAGATTAAAAAAGCTCAGTTTGAGAATGAACTTAAACGCTTGGATAGTATCAAATTAAAGCCTGTTAAAGAAACCAATGAACGAGTGACTGCTCTAGGATTTAAACCTTTAACCGATGCGATGACAGCCAAAGAATTTATGCGCCGACCAGAAATTAGCTATGAAACAGTGGTTGATTTTGTTGGTCCAGCAGCAGAAGATTTGGATAGTAAAGTGATTGAGCTTTTAGAAACTGAAATCAAGTATGAAGGCTATATCAACAAAGCATTGGATCAAGTGGCGAAGATGAAGCGAATGGAAGAAAAACGCATTCCAGCGACGATTGATTGGGATGATATTGATTCGATTGCCACAGAAGCTAGACAGAAGTTTAAGAAAATCAATCCTGAAACGATTGGCCAAGCTAGTCGGATTTCAGGCGTCAATCCAGCAGACATTTCAATTCTTATGGTCTATTTGGAAGGAAATAAAAAAGCCAGTCGTAAGGGCTAGATTTTCAAGACTTTTTTTCTCCTATCTTTTATGGTATAATAACCATTTAAGAGGTTTATAAATGAGAATATTTCGTTTAACAAAATTTCAACTTCTGATGATTGGCTGTATCTTATTTGGCTTATTGGCCATTTGTGTTCGCCTAACCCAATCAGAAATTGTTTTACTGACAGCTATCTTTTTAGCTATTGGTTTCTTGATTGGTCTGTTATTTTATCAAAAACAATCCTATCATCTAACTGATTTGGAACAAATCTCCCTTTTGAATGAGCAAACAGAAGAAAGTCTTAAACGACTTTTGGACCAGATGCCAGTAGGGGTGATTCGTTTTGATGAAATAAGTAAGGAAATTTCATGGTTTAATCCTTATACGGAATTAGTCTTCACCACTGATTCTGGTCAGGTAGATACTTTGGCTATGGAAACCTTTGTCATCAATAGCTTGAATCATCCTAGCAATTCAACCTTTAGTCTGTCAGGGAAAGATTATACGGTTTACTGGGACAAAGAAATCCTCTATTTTTTCAATGTCACCGTATCAGAACAAGCTCGTCAGCGCTTGGATTTTCAATCAGTTATTGGGTTGATTTCTGTGGATAATTATGATGAAGTAACGGATGATTTGTCAGATGCTCAGGTTTCTCAAATCAATAGTTTTGTGGCTGATTTTATTGCCAAATTTGTTCAAGAACGTCAGATGTTTTATCGTCGTTTGGCGAGTGACCGTTTTCTCTTTTTTACCGATTATCAAATGTTACAAGAGTTGATAGCGAATAAGTTTGATATTTTGGAAGAGTTTCGTAAGGCCGCTAAAGAAAAAGAGCTGTCTCTGACCTTGAGTATTGGTGCTTCCTACGGTAGAGGGGACTATGATCAAATTGGTAGTCTAGCTAATCAGAACTTAAATATGGCTCTGATGCGTGGGGGCGATCAGGCAGTTGTTAAAGAAAATGCTGAACATCAAAAAGTCATGTATTTTGGTGGTGGAACAGCGTCAACGATTAAGCGTTCACGAACACGGACACGAGCAATGATGACAGCGATTTCTGATAAGATTCGTATGGCAGATCAGGTCTTTGTGGTTGGTCATAAGAAACTAGATTTAGATGCTTTGGGTGCTTCAGTTGGGATGCAGCATTTTGCTGCTAGTCTGTTAGATAAAGCCTATGTCGTTTATGATCCTAATCACCTTAGTGAAGACATTAAACGTTCGCTTTCTCAATTAGAAAATGAAGACTATCAAGCCATTTTGACGATTGAAGAAGCTATGGATCTAGTCACAGATCAGTCCTTGTTAATCATGGTTGATCATTCAAAACTTTCTTTGACCTTGTCAAGGGAGCTTTACGATCAGTTTACAGAAGTGATTGTGATTGACCATCATCGTCGTGATCAGGACTTCCCCAAAAATGCGATTTTGACTTTTGTTGAGAGTGGTGCAAGCAGTGCTTGTGAATTAGTCACTGAATTGATTCAATTCCAAGGGGCTAAAAAACGTTTGAGTAAGGTAAAAGCTAGTTTGATAATGGCAGGTATCATGCTTGATACCAAGAATTTTTCTAATCGTGTGACCAGTCGAACCTTTGATGTCGCTAGTTATTTGAGAAATATCGGAAGTGATAATAGTGTCATTCAAGCGATTTCGGCTACTGATTTTGATGAGTATCGTCTGGTCAATAAGTTGATTCTAAGAGGCGAGCGGCTCTACGATAATATCATTGTGGCAAATGGGACAGACTATATCACTTATACCAATGTCATCGCTAGTAAGGCAGCAGATACGCTGTTGACCATGTCAGGGATTGACGCCAGCTTTACAGTTGTGAAAACAGCTGACAACCAAGTGGCAATTTCTGCTCGTAGTCGCAATCAAGTCAATGTTCAACGTATTATGGAAGATATGGGTGGCGGTGGCCATTTCAATCTGGCAGCTTGTCAGTTACAAGATATGACTGTCACGCAAGCCTATAATTTATTGATTACTACTATTAGAAAACATTGTTATACAAAGGAGAATTAAGATGAAAGTTGTATTTTTACAAGATGTTAAGGGTAAAGGGAAAAAAGGTGAAGTTAAAGAAGTACCTACAGGGTACGCTCAAAACTTCTTGATTAAGAAAAATTTGGCTAAAGAAGCAACAAGCCAAGCCCTGGGTGAATTACGTGGTAAGCAAAAATCTGAGGCAAAAGCTCAAGCAGAACAGTTGGCTGAAGCTAAAGCTATTAAGGAGCAATTAGCTCAGGAAAATCTTGTTGTGAAATTTGTTGAAAAAGTTGGTCCAGATGGTCGCACATTTGGCTCAATTACAGCGAAGAAAATTGCTGAAGAATTAGACAAGCAACATGGCATTAAGGTTGACAAGCGTCACATCCAATTGGAGCAACCATTGCGTGCCTTGGGCTTAATTGAAGTGCCAGTTAAGCTACATAAAGAAGTGGACGGCTTAATTCAACTAAGTGTCAAGCAAGCGTAAAATAAGTTGACAATCCTGTCAAGATAGGAGGTAAAGATGTCTGATGTACAAGAATTACGGCTTCAACCACAAGATTTAGTTGCAGAACAGTCTGTCTTAGGAGCGATTTTTATCTCACCAGACAAGCTGGTAACTGTCCGTGAATATCTTGACCCAGATGATTTTTACAAGTATGCCAATCGAGTTGTGTTTCAAGCCATGGTCACTCTCAATGATCGTAATGAGGCTATTGATGCAACAACGATTCGAAATATCTTGGATCGACAAGGAGATTTGGCTAATGTGGGTGGTGTTTCTTATCTAGCCGAGTTGGTCAATAGTGTACCAACCAGTGCTAATGTGGAATACTATGCACGTTTAGTTGCTGAAAAAGCACAGCTTCGTCAGTTGATTAGTAGATTGACAGAAACGGTCAATTTGGCCTATGAGGGAACTCAAGATTCAGATGAGTTAATCGCTAAGGCAGAAAAGCAGTTACTGGAAATCAATGAGCGTTCGCATGCCAATGGCTTTCAAAAGATTTCTGATGTGCTTAAACTCAACTATGAAAACTTAGAAATCCGTTCACGTCAAACGTCAGATGTGACAGGTTTGCCGACAGGATTTCGTGAATTGGATCGCATGACAACAGGTTTACATCCTGATCAGTTGGTTATTTTGGCAGCTCGACCAGCAGTCGGAAAGACAGCGTTTGTGCTTAATATTGCTCAAAATGTTGGGACAAAACAAGGGCGTGCAGTGGCGATCTTCTCTCTGGAAATGGGAGCAGAAAGTCTAGTGGATCGGATGTTGGCAGCTGAGGGTCTGGTAGATTCTCACCATTTACGGACAGGTAAACTAACTGATCAAGAGTGGCAGAGTTTGACGATTGCTCAGGGTACTTTGGCAGAGGCACCGATTTTTATCGATGACACACCAGGGATTAAAATTACAGAGATTAGAGCGAGAAGTCGTAAACTTGATAAGGAAGTTGAAGGTGGTTTGGGCCTTATCGTCATTGATTATTTGCAGTTAATCACAGGAACAAGACCAGAAAATCGTCAACAAGAGGTATCAGAGATTTCTCGGCAACTCAAAATCTTGGCCAAAGAGTTGCGAGTGCCAGTCATTGCGCTCAGTCAGCTTTCTCGTGGGGTTGAACAACGTCAAGACAAGCGTCCAATTCTATCTGATATTCGTGAATCAGGGTCTATCGAGCAAGATGCAGATATCGTTGCCTTTCTTTACCGTGAAGATTACTATGATCGTGGCGATAAAGAAGATGAACAGGCCTTGACTGACAATACCATTGAAGTTATTTTAGAAAAAAATCGTAGTGGGGCACGTGGAACGGTCAAATTGATGTTCCAAAAAGAGTACAATAAATTCTCAACCATTGCCCATTTTGAAGAAAGTTAGGAGAAATAGATGAGTAGTGATGCTTTTGCTGATGTGGCAAAGATGAAAAAAATCAAAGAAGATATTAAAAACCATGAAGGGCAATTAGTTGAAATGACCTTGGAGCATGGTCGTAAACGTGAAAAAACAAAAGTTGGACGTTTGACAGAAGTGTATCAATCTCTCTTTATTGTTGAATACACAGACGCAGCTTCTATGCCAGGAACTCCAGAAAATACTTATGTTGAATCTTACACTTATTCGGATATTTTGACTGAGAAAACTTTGATTCGTTATTTAGATAAAGAGTAACTAGGGCTTTACAAGTCCTAGTTTTTTTGTTATACTGAATCTTATGTGAAATAGCAGCAATAAGAATATGGAGCTCGTCAACAGTTAGTTGTTAAATTAGTAACCTTTGCTGTTTGGGCGAAGATTAACTGCACGAATCAGGATTCTTTTAAGACTATTTCCATAATAAATTTTTTATGGAGGACATTTCAATGTCACGTTATACAGGACCATCATGGAAACAAGCTCGTCGCTTGGGTCTTTCACTTACAGGTACAGGTAAAGAATTGGCACGTCGTAACTATGTGCCAGGTCAACATGGACCAAACAACCGTTCTAAACTTTCTGAGTACGGTTTGCAATTAGCTGAGAAACAAAAACTTCGTTTCTCTTACGGAATGAACGAAAAACAATTCCGTAACTTGTTCGTTCAAGCTTCAAAAGTTAAAGGTGGAACACTTGGTTTCAACTTTATGCTTCTTCTTGAGCGTCGTCTTGACAACGTTGTTTACCGTCTAGGTCTTGCAACAACTCGTCGTCAAGCACGTCAATTCGTTAACCATGGTCATATCTTGGTTGATGGTAAACGTGTAGATATCCCATCATACCGTGTTGAAGTTGGTCAAGTGATTTCAGTTCGTGAAAAATCAATTAAAGTACCAGCGATTCTTGAAGCGGTTGAAGCAACACTTGGTCGTCCAGCTTTCGTATCATTTGATGCTGAAAAATTAGAAGGTTCATTGACTCGTTTGCCAGAGCGTGATGAGATCAACCCAGAAATCAACGAAGCTCTTGTCGTTGAATTCTACAACAAAATGTTGTAATATCTTATTGGATAAGATAGGCTATAAAGCCTTAATAATAGGCACTTTGGGGCGTAATCCCAAGGTGCTTTTTTATTTTTACTACTCTTTTTGTTACCCTTTACTGAAATATGTTATAGTAAGAGGGTGACTTTAGAAAAGCCCCCTTTATTTTTTATAAATTATTGATAGCTGTTTCAAAGATTGAAACAGCTTTTTTTGCCCCCTCTTGGGTAGCGTGAACGTAAGTGTTTAAGGTCATAGAAATATTGGAATGACCTAATCTATATTGTAGATCTTTAGATTCTATACCAGCATAGAGCATCAGAGTTGCGTGAGTGTGGCGGAAACCGTGGAAACTGACATCAGGAACGCCGGCAGCCTTAAAATGCGTTTGTAACCTTTTCCTTATTATACAGGCGTAAGCGTACTTTGTCGTAAATGTGGTAAAGACAATTGTTTCAGTCCGACCAAGTTGCCAAGCTTCTATCTGTTGCCGTTTTTTATATTGTTTTAGTAATAAGACGGTAGCCTTGTCAATCTCAATATTCCTTAGGCCAGCTTTTGACTTAGGTGGGTTTGTTTCCTGGTATCTGTTAAGGGTCTTAGATATGCTGATAGTGCCGTTATTTAGATCAATATCAGACCATTCTAACGCTAAGGCTTCCCCTATACGGCATCCAGTAGCTAGCAAGGTTTTATATAGCACGTAATCAAACAAGTTTTGATAGTTAGATAAATCAAGATTATCAAGGTAAGCTAAGAATTGTTTTAATTCTTGCTTGTTGAAAAATTTAATTTTCTGCTCTTTGTTTTGCTGCCTACGTGGGATAATAACATCACGGGCTGGGTTATACTGGATAATTTGCATTGTCACGCCGTACTGAAGAATGCGGCGGTTGATATTGTTGAGAAAGCTATAGTTAGCATAAGCCCCTTTTATCCCTTTATTGGCTCTATCAGCCCATTTGTTGATCTGTTGCTGAATAATTGGGGTTGTGAGCTTATCTAGTTTATATTTACCAAAAGCTGGTAAAATATGAAGTCTGACGATGCCTTCCATAGATTGCCGAGAGTTTGGCTTGACTGTGTTTTTGTAACTATCCCACCAAAGATTAACTAACTCATGATAGCTAGTAACGGTTGGCTTTTCTTTGACTGTGTAGCCATTCTTGGCAAAAGTATTGAGTGCGTCTCTTGCTTTGACTTTTATCCCTGTTTTGGTTTTGGCCGTGACAGTAGTCCGTCGTTTTTGTCCTGTGACTTTATCGACGCCTAGGTAAACACTAGCCCGATAAACGATTTGACCATTTTTCTTTTTAACTTCTGTAATTTTCATGATAAAAATACCTTTCTAAACATCAGCAGGCAAGCCGTTATTAAAGGGATTTTAGATTATTAGTTCTATATCATGCCAGGGCTTACGAGAAGGCCCTTATTTTCCGTTTGTTTTGGGTAAGTCGGTAATTATATGGTTACGTTTTAAAGTGGTGCTACGACTATTTTTTTACATATCATCAAATAGCGAAAGTTGGTTATTATCAGGCTGTTTTTCAAGTTCTTTCTGTTTCTTTTTCAAGTCTTGAATGCTTTCATGAGGAGTAGGGAGGTTTTCAGGCATTGTATTGCCTAAGTCTCTCATTGTCTGCCTAACAGTACGGCCGACAGCAAAATGCGTTTTATTAGCATTTTCAGCTCCTTGGATATTTTCACGGCGTAGTTTTTCGTCTGTTTGTGTGGCACGGAATAGGTTTGCTGCTAACTCAATGCTACCCATATAGTCGAGAATATGCTCCTTGTCTGTAAGTTCTTTTTTATCGTGTATATCTTGCATTGTCATACCGCCATAAAGTCCAATGTAACCAGCATTATGAAATTCACCGAAGTTTGTAACTCCAGCATTTCCAGCAGCTTGAGAAAGCGATTTGTTATGGCGCTTAATTTCATCACGAATAGCTATACGTTTTTGATCTTCAGTTAGTCGATTAAAGTCATCTTGTAATTCTTGTTGGCGGGTTTTAATTGCAAAATAAGATTGACCCAGTGCAATGACTTCTTTTCTAGGATCACCATTTTGGACAATCAAATAGCAGGCATAACGAGAGAGTTTTATATCTGCTATTTCACGCGCTCCAAAATTAAGCTGTACAGTTTTGTTGACGTCAACAAAATTGGCAACCACGCGCTTTCCAGAGTTTTCACAAGCTAATTTAGCTTTGTCAATAACTTGGTTAAAGTTACGCCATTCAGTGTATTCTAAAACGATTTGTAGTTCACGAGCGTACCAAAACTCTACACCGTTTTCATCTATGCGTTTGATATTTTCAAAAGTTAATTCATCATGATGTTGTAAATCGTTCATATTTTTTCCTTTCTAATTTTTAGGACCTTAACGAGTTCTAGGTTTATACAAGGTCAGCGGACTTGCTGAAGCACGAGGAAAGCACGCGCTCTACAAGCGGACCTATACAAGTCCGTTTTTTTCTTTTGGATTTGTGGTAGGTATGAACAATTATGAACGTATTCCGCCTATATAGCCAGGGTGGTGGCGCGTGGGTTAGCACGTTAAAACTCCCATTTCTTTTCTTCTTGCTGTGGATTTTTAACCTTTTCAGCCATTTCAGTGATCAGATTATTTATTATTTTCTTGTCTGTTTTTGGCAAAATGCCATAGTTTAGTAGCATTTCTTCTTCAGGGGTATACACGAGTGAATTAACAGCTGACAGAAAAGAAACCAAAATAGAAAAATCAGGGTCATCATAGGAACCTGTTACATATTGACGTTCTAGTTCTTCTAACATATTATCCCCTAAAATTGCAGATATACGAGCTTTGACTAAAATATACGGGTCATTAGGGTCTTGTTTATGAAGTTGATAACTAGCTTCTTGGCTATCCCTATACTCGCTATATCCCAACAAATATCCAACACTCACACCGAAATAGTCAGCGAGCGCCTGAGCTTTGTCGGGTTTGATTTGGCGCTCGCCTTTTTCCCAGTATATATAAGTTCGCTTTGTGACGTCTGTTATATCGGCTAACTCTTGTTGAGTTAGTCCTTTTTCTTGTCTAAGTTCTTTTAACCTATTCATATAATCAACACCTTTCACTATGATTATATCATGATTTTTTAAGAGATGAACAAAAAATACAACTTTCCCTAAAAAAAGTGTTGACAATGAACAAAAAGTACAATATAATAAAAAACATCAACGGGAGTTGAACAAAAATTACACCAAACAAACCTAACACCTTTCAATCAATCTATTCAGGTTTATTTGGGACTTTATCAAAGAAGAAGGAGTAAACGAGATGAAAAATAATTTTCGTGTCTTGCTAGCTAAGCGACGCAAGAAAGTTTCAGACGTACATAAGGCGACCGGTATATCTAAAACATCATTAACAGCTTTGTATTATGAGCGTACGAAAAAACCAGATATCGAGACCTTACAAAAGGTTTCAGAGTATCTAGGTGTGACGATTGATGAACTACTGACAGTTGAAAACTAGAAAGACAGGCAAGCGATGAATAGAAAAGGGAAGAAAACAAAATCAATTACTTTTGCGACCATTGTTGACAGATGGAAAGAATTGGAAGGTAAACATCTAAGCGAAATCTCAAACATTTTGGGTTATCAGAATAAAGAAACATGCCGATTAGGACTTTATAAATTTAGAAATCAGGGCAAGATTGATTTTACTATTGAAGACAGCCACTATTACAACTTTAAGCTAACTGATAAAAGGACGATACAAGTTTTACAAACGCAAGAAGATACTCAAGAACTGATACGGCTGAGAACATGGCTAGCAGTATCTAACGCTTACCGTTTGACTGATTTAATCGATGCTAAGAGCTTGAAACCTAAAGAAGAGCTAGAGGCTATTAAAGAATTAGGCAGAATTGAGCGAGGTTTGACCAGTCCGGCTGCAGTTGACTTCGCTAAGCAGATTGAAGAACAGCTAGGCGTGGTTAATATCTGGCAGGAGGTAGAAGAATTAGATCATGAAGACAAAGAAAACCGCTAGAGTAAGGCTAGCAGTCTTGAGTAACAAAAAAAAGGCTTGAATAGCGACCAAACTTTCAAGCCTTAGTAACACAAATTCCATAAAACCGCAGGCAAGCCGTTATTAAAGGGATTTTTGTGTAAATAGAAGATACCTTGATTATATCATGATTTGGGTATCTTGACAAGATTAAAACACGCTAACCATCGCCAATATAATTTAGCGTAACCATCAAAGTATAGTAAAAGACAGAAAGAACAAGAACATAATGAAAAAAGCAGAGTATTATGACAAAACTTATCGTCAAGCATTCTATGAAGGAGAAGAAAGAAACTTTGAAGAATATATCTTAATCCGAAATTGTGGTCATTTTTATATGACAACTATGGCAAAAGCTGGTGTTAAAGCAGTTTTAGATAAAGCTTTTTATCACTGTTTCAAAATAGGAGTAATTGAAGGGATTAGACAAGAACGAAAACGGAGAAAACGCCATGATTGAAGAACTAAACTTGACATCAATGCAGCAGATTTTATTATTGCTTGCCTTATTGGTTCTATGGGTTAAGCTGATACGTTTTCAGCCTGCACAGGAAGACGAAGATAGTGAATTAGGCGACCATTTGGAAGAAATACCCACAGACAACCTAAAAGCTCGCTATGGAGCTATTAGACGCATTAGAATACATTACTAAAAAAGGAGATGTTATGCCAAAGATGACAGAAACAGAAAAACGTGTCTTAAAACTGATACCAGTCGGCAGAAATAATGCTAGAGAGTGCCGTTATATTGCTAAACTCGTGAACCTTGGTATGCGACAAGTGAAAGAGATTATTAGTAAATTGATTGTTAAATATGGTGTGCCAATATTAGGGGGCGCGTCAAGGGTTTGTCCGTGGCTATTATATCCCAGTCAACGACACAGAACGCTTAGAAGGTATCAGAGAATTAAAAGCACAGTATAACAGCGAAGGTAAGCGACTAGATGCCTTGATTGAAGCTGATTTGACTAGCTATAAGGACTACTTGAAAGGAGAATAAGGGCTATGCGTTTATTATCGACTGAAACCGAACGTGAATTGTTAGAGCGATTTGAACAGCACCTAGAACAACGGCTTGAATTGGCCAAGCAATTTGAGGACGGTTGGGATTTGGTTTCAAGAGCTGAAGTAATGAAGAAGCTAGGGGTAAGTACGACAACTTTGAGTAGTTGGGAAAAAATCGGATTGAAGCAGTACCGGCCACCGCTTGAAAGCACCCATAAGGTCTATTATCGTAAGACTGACATTTATAATTTTTTAGCAGTAGATTAGGAGGTGAAAAATGGGTAGGTATAACATGCACCCCGCACAAGGTGGCGGACATTATCACGATGAAAAAGTTTGTAAGAACAGACAGCCAACACTTGAAGACATTAAAAGACGGCAACAGTTGAAGAAATTGAAAAAGAAACGAAGAAAGGGGCGATAATGTGGGAATTTATGAAGCGCGTGGTTTTAGTGCGTGGGTCTATCCATATAAGGGAAATCTTGAACCTTTTGAGTATATCGCACAGTTTAAGCCTTTAGTCGTCCCAAAAGAAGCAGACGTTGATGAGTATAAACGAACACAAGCCCCGTACTGTTTGAGTGGCAAAGTGACATCAGAGAAAAACGGGAGCTATAAGCGAAATAATGCTAGTCTTGTTTATCGTGATTTGATTTTTCTTGATTATGATGAGATTGTAGGGACGGCTGATAACTTTATAGAAACAGTGGCTGCTGCCTTATTTGGGTATTCTTATATCATCTATCCAACTATTAAACACACAATGGACAAGCCCCGTTATAGGCTTGTGGTAAAACCAAATAATGTGATGAATGAAACAAGTTATAAACAAGTTGTGACTGAAATAGCTGAAAAAATAGGTTTACCTTATGACATAACAAGCCTGACTTGGTCACAAATACAAGGGTTACCTGTGACAACAGAAAACCCGAAAGAGTATCAAAAAATCATTGTCCGAGGGGTAGATTATCCAGTGCCACAGGGAGAACATCACAAAGCACGCGCACCAGAGCGACATGATCATTCTTTTCCTAGACAGAAACATCATCAATCAATCACAATGCGAGTGGTTAACGTCTTATTAAATGGTTTTGGAGATGAAGGCGGACGTAATGTGGCGGTTACTCGTTTTGTGGGGTTACTCTTTAATAAATGGGTGGATTGTGATTTAGAAACAGCTTATGAACTGACTAAGATAGCTAACAATGTGACAGCTAACCCTTTACCTATCGAAGAACTTGATAGAACCTTTACCAGTATTGCGAAAGCGGAGTTTAGAAAGCGAGGATAATATCATAGAACTAGAAGAATTGAAAAATTTAGAAAGTGAAATCATAGAAGCGCGTGAGCAGGAACGACCCCCGCAGACGATGAAAGAATTGAAAAGTGCGATTTTTCAGGCTGGAGAAATTTGGCGGGAAGAACACACTGAAATTAAAGTAAATGAAAACACTGGAGAGGTTACTGAAAAAGTAGCACTACCGCAAACTTTCACAGTTGCTAAGATATTAAGTGAGATTGTAACCTTTGCTTTTATCACTAAAAGCAATATTCCTGATTACAGTTTGTTATATATCTATGATTTAGATGAAGGCATTTACACGGCGAGCAATGATCTTTTTAACTTGTTTTGTAAAACTTTTGATGTTAGGATTAAGCCCCGTGAGTGGTCACAGATTAAGTTAATGGTTAGAACCTTGACCAAGATTAAAAAACCTTTGGAGAGCGCAAACCTAGTACCAGTTGAGAATGGAATTATTGATTTGACAACCAAGGAACTTTTGCCATTTAGTCCTAAGTATGTTATCACAAGTAAAATTAACACTGCTTACAAAGCACCGGAGAAAGTCCCTGTTGACCGAGAGGGTAAAACTTTTGATGATTGGTTGAAGACGATAGCTTGTGATGATGAAGAACTGATTACTCTTTTTTGGCAGATTATCCTTGAAGCTATTAATCCTAACCATACCCGAAATAAGTTTGCTATTTTTTACGGTGAAGGGAATAACGGAAAAGGAACGTTTCAGCGTTTCTTGATTAACTTGATAGGAGAAAGCAACATCTCAGCTTTAAAACCTGCGCAGTTTGCTGAAAAGCATAATTTAGAAACGTTAGTCGGTAAAGTTTGCAATATTGGAGATGAAGCACCGAATGAATACCTAAAAAATCCATCCGATTTGATGAGTGTTACAAGCGGCGATACTGTGTTAGTCAATCCGAAAGGGCGACCAGCTTTTGAAGCCACGTTTAAGCTATTTAATATCTTTTCAGGGAACTATCTTCCAACTAGTGGCAATAAAGCCAAGGGGTGGTATCGTCGAATTATGATTGTACCTTTTAATGCCGATTTTAACGGTGAAAATGAGAAGCCCTGGATAAAAAATGAATTCCTAGCTGATAAAGAGGTTTTAGAGTATGCACTTTATAAGGCTATCAATCAAGAACCGTTTACTCATTTTATAGAACCTAAGGTAGTCAAGAGCTTGCTAGAGAGCTACCAAGAAGATAACGATTATTTGCTTTCATGGATAAAAAATGAATATATGGGAAGAGGTTGGCATGAATTGGAGGTTGTCCCCGTCTTTATCCTGACAAACTCACTAAAAGAGTATGCTCAAGATATGGGGATCCCTAAGCCAAATGTTTATGGAGCGGGTAAGGAAACCGTAAGACATCTGCATCAATTAACCAATAATCGGTATCAATTGAAAAAAGCAAGGGTTAAGGTAGAGGATTTTATAAAGCTAGATCCTGGAGGTTTTCAAGAGCGAAAATTGTCAGGGGTCAATCACTCAGTTACTAAGGAATAAAAAGTGTTGACCTTGTTTTGATAGCTTAAACCCTTGATATAACTGGATTTTTAGAAAAAATGTTGACCTTGTTGTTGTCCTTCTTTTTGAGAACGTCAACGTTAAAAAAACTGACACATCAACCCTTTTGGTTAGGTCTGTTTACCTTGTTACATTCTTTTTAACTCTTCATATAGAGAAAAAAAGTAGGTATATAAAAAAAATAGGGAGCGATAAAAAAAGAATGTAACAAAGTTACGATAAAGTGAAAACCCTTGGGGCTGTAAGGATTAGGGCAAAAAAAAGAACGTCAACAAAAAACGAAAGAACGTCAACAAAAATGTATCAAAAGAACAAACAATTAAAACAATATTAAAAAGGGGACTAGCAGATGAACTATTTATTATATTTTCTTGCTGCGTTATTAGGGTATCTAGTAGGTCGTTTGATTACTCGCTATTTTGAAAGGAAGGAGAAAAAGAAATGATCTTGACCAAGGACGATATGGCAGGCATGACTTATCAATTATCCGATGGCTCAAGATTGCCCTTAGAACAACTGGCTAAGTTTTTTGACGAGGTCGAAGATTTAATTTTAAGTCAAAAGCAGTTTACGATTGGCGACACCTTAGCCATGCAACTATTGGCCATGAATTACAATAATCAGATTTTGAATTATTTGAAAACCAACTAAAAAGAACAGGAGACAAAAAAACATGACATTAAAAACAATCTCAAACAAATCTAAAACTTTCATTTATGACTTTTCAGACGAAGAAACAGCAACAGTAGCAAGTCATGCAATTCTTGGCTATATGGTCGGAACATATCACGCGCCAATGGTTGACGTAAGAATTAAAAACACAAGTCAGTTGGTGCTGGAGTATGAAGCAGACAAGGACAAGAAACTGAATAAAATCTTTAAGAAGATTTGTGATAATCTCAAAGATTATAAGACAAAATCAAAAGAAAACGAACAGGTAGAAAAACAATATAAGCTGCAGCGTGTAGAACAACTGAAACAGTCAGAAACCTTTAATAGTTTGATTGAAAAGGTGGTGGCGTATGAGTTAGAGCTATTAGATTATGCTGACCGTTTGCTTAGTGATGAACCTCTTTTGATGGATAGTGAAACCGCACAAGGTACGCTTGATTTGGTTGGAGATGAAGCTGTTAAATTGTTAACGGAGCTTGATAGAAATCAAGATTATCAAGGATTGTCAGACTATTTTTAAGTTACTGATCAATGATTAAGAGGCTAAGGCCTCTTTTTGATTAGTGATGCTTTTTTCAAAACGAACACGGCAAGGGTGCGTGCATATAAGGGTGCAGGAAATGGAACGAGATAGTAGAGGGAGATTTTTACCTGGTAATCAAGTTGCCAAAGGTAATAAAGGCAATAGGCAACCCAAGTATGGAAATAAAAACGCTTTGAAACATGGCCTGAACCAACGTTACACAGGGTTATTACCTAGCCGGACGGGTGGTTTATCAATTTACAAGGGCGGTCTTTACTTGGGAACATTACCAAACAAGTATTTTCAGCGATCAAAAAGTGGTGAACTTTGGATAGATAAGCGAGCGCGTGATTATCTTATTTTGGTTTGTGGCTTTTCTGCTAATATGTTTGAGATTACAGAGTAGTTAAAACGAATTGGCATTAGTTGAGTAATTGGAATGTGTGAATAGGGAAAAGGTCGGAATAAAATCCTATATAGACGAACAATTAAACAAAAATAATGGAAAATACTGGAAAAATTTTTATTATAGGGGACTGGCATTGCTATCAAATGCTATGGTTAGACCTATATAGATATACTCACGCGCAGCATTACAATTTTATTTTATCAAGTCTTAAAAAATCTAACATGCTAACAAATGCTAACTTTTCACGTTATTAAGTAAACAAGATGAACAGCTAAGATAATCTTACTAAGAATTAGTCTTTAATTTTACTTACTCAATTAGTCATATTAAAAGACTTTGTCATAATCCTATATTAGAACTTGAGAATAAGACAGTATAAGTTGCTATAATATAGCTGAGATTAAAATTTAGGGGGTATTTTGGAGCGTTGGAGGATAAAACGATAAATAATATTAGTTGTTGTTAAAAGCTCTTAGAAACGATTTTAAGGGCTTATTTTGATATTGTTAAATTAGGAGTGATAAAATGCCAGATACTGAAGCATTAAGCAGACATGCCGACAGAGTACTAAAAAATTACCGTAACTTTCAAAAGTTGGCCAACTTATCAAGTAAGCCTTTTTCTTTGAAAGGTCAAAAGTTAGTCAATGAGATTGATCGTGTTATTGATGCCATGACTGGAACAGGTCAAGCTATTCTTATCAATCAGTACTTAAGAAGGCCTAAGGAGAGAAAGAGCCGTAAAGTCTTTTGTGAAACATACCAGATTAGCGTTAAGGAATATGACAAAGAAAGGCAGCAAGCACTCAATGAATTTGCCCAACAGTACCGAGGCGGAGCGTTATTGAAAATAGAACGATCTAGCTATTAAGTATTAAGATTATGATATAATACAACAGGCACTATCTAAACCGCCTTAGTAAGGAGGTGAGAGCATGCAACAACTTTTATTTTTCTTTCTTGAAACTATATCAAGAACAATAATCGGTTGGTTAGTCAATCAATTATTAAATTGGTATAAAGACAAGAAAAATAGATAGTGCTTAAACGCACAAAAGCCCCAAAGGTTGGCAGACCTAAGGGGCTTTTTAGCACTATTTGAGCAGTGCAACAACTTTTTTCATCACTATTATATCTTTTCTTAAGTCAATTAGCAAGCAGTACAAGCAAGCTAGAGAAGAAAAACAGAAGATAGTATTAGATTGACAGTAAGTAGGAACAATTACAGCAATTAAGTAAAAAATAACAGTAAGAAAGTATCAAAAATCTAGTCTTCACTTGAATACGTGCTATACGTGTGTCATAATAATAGTGTCAGGAGGTAAAAAAATATGCTTGTCACTTATCCAGCCTTATTTTATTATGACGGTACAGATGAATCTAACGTGCCTTATTTTGTTACTTTTCCAGATTTTGAACACTCAGCAACGCAAGGGGTAACTGTGGCTGATGCCTTAGCAATGGCTAGTGATTGGTTAGGAATTAACCTAGCTGATTATATTGAGAATGGTCGTGAATTACCTAAACCGTCAGACATTAACACCTTATCTTTAGTTGATAATAATCCGTTTTGTGATGATGAAGATATAGTATTTGATTATGATAAAAGTAAATCTTTTGTGTCTATGGTTGTTGTAGATCTTACTGATTACTTGAGTAGTCAAGAACCTGTAAAGAAGACATTAACTATCCCACGTTGGGCGGATAATTTAGGCCGTGAATTAGGTTTGAATTTTTCTCAAACATTAACTGAAGTAATCGCAGATAAGAAAATACAAGCCTAGTAATTAGACTAGGCTTTTTTCACGCACAATAGAAAAAAGCACCTCGTTAGGTGCTGTTTTCTTGCCTGCTGAACTCATTAAAGTTTACTTCCTTTTTTGTTACCCTTTAAGTTGCCTGTACTTGTTATTAAATGGTTGATTTTCTCAAACATTAAGCTGATTATGAATTAACATAAGCCTACTTTTACATATTTATCCAAGGTAGTATATCAAAATGCTTTAATTTTAAGTATTATATTCAAAAAGTCCATGTCTTATGGACTTTTTTATTTTGTTGAAAACCATACTTTCTTCTGGTTCAATTGACTGGTAAGATGGAGTAAATTGATAGTGCTGACAGTATTTTTGAACAGTTTAGGCTTTCTTTTATTTTTTCTTTATGTAAAAGTCATCTATTTTGTGAAAAAATATACTTGAAAATAAATGAGCGTACCCATTGACAAAACTCTTACTTTCTTGATATATTATTATATGAAAACGCTATCAAAATAAGGAGGTTGTTATGACAACTAAAGATATCAGCCCTAAAAAGGGTATTCTCATGTTTTATACCTTGCTGATTGCTTATATCACATTTGCAGCCAGCTGGGTCGGCGGATCTAGTTTAGGTCCCCAAGTAGTCGCAACGTTTTTTGGAGATAAAGGGGTTGACCCAACTATCTCGGAAATGGTTAACTATACAATCACGATTGCTCGTGTTATTGCCAATTTCTTAGCAGCGGCTGTTTTGGTTAAATTAGGTATTAAAAAAGCGGCACAAGTAGCCATTGCCCTTCTCTGTTTTGCCATGGTGGCAGCTTGGATGCCTAACTATTGGTTCTACATCGTAGCTCGTATGATTATGGCACTTGGTGGTTCAATGATCATGGTTTATATGAACCCAGTCGTTGTTCGCTTTGTTTCTCAAGATAAAAAACTGTTCTACTCATCTTTTATCACTGCTAGTTACAATATTGGCGCTTTCTTAATCGCAGTAGCTTTTGCTCTATGGGCAGACGCTTTGCGTATGGATTGGCGTATTACCCTTAGTGGTGTTGCATTAGTTGCGATTGTAACCTTTGTTGTTTGGTTGGTTTGTGCTGAAGATTTTGAAACAGGAGGTCAAAGTACCGATCAAGTGGCAACTTACTCATACGGTATGGCTCTTAAAGATTCGTTTGTATGGCGTTTTGCTGTCGGATTTGCAGCCTTTCTTATCCTTTATGTAATGTCACTAAATACTGTTCCAAATCAATTGGCAAAAGAATTCCCAGAAATTTTCCAAGCTAGTTACATGGTTCTTGCCGTATCTGGTGGTGGTATCATGGGAACCTTGGTTCGTTTGAAGAGTCCTGTAAACCGCGAACGTAAACCATACTTGGTAATGCTAGGTATTCTTGCAATTGCGTCAATGGCACTTGGTATTATTTCAGTAGCTGTTCTTAAATTATCGCTACTAGCTTATCTATTGTTCTTTGTGAGTGGTTTCTTGATTTTCTACCAATATGCAGTTTATCTCAATATTCCACATGAGTTGCCAAATATGAACCCACAAAAAGCAACCTTGATGTTTGGTATTATCTGGGGTGTAACTTATGGTCTTTACACTATCTTGAATTTCATTTGGAGTTGGATTTATGCCAACATGGGTTACTGGGCATCTAACATCTTCTACTTCCTAGTACCAGTTGTTTATCTTTTGATGATTATGACACTCCCAGAAACTTATAAGAAAAAATAACAGATAAAAAACAGTCTAAGTGACTGTTTTTTTGTTGTTTCAAAAAAATATATAAAAAATTTATATATTAGGCTTGACAGGACAATTAACTTGCTATATACTTGATGTATAAAATATTTATATATAAAAATTATATACAATAAAAAAGGAGGGAAAAGATGTACTTTCCAACATCATCTGTTTTGATTGAATTTTTAATCTTGGCAATTGTTGATCGTGACGATTCCTATGGTTATGAAATTAGTCAAACAGTTAAGTTTTTAGCAAGTATCAAGGAGTCAACCCTTTATCCAATCTTGAAAAAATTACAAAAGGCAGGTTATTTGGAAACCTATAGTAAGGAATATCAGGGACGACAGCGAAAATATTATACGATTACAGAACAAGGGCGTCAGCAGTTAGAATTTTTGAAGCTGGCTTGGCAGGATTATCGCACGACAGTGGATAACATTATTGAAGGGAGATTGAACAATGACTAAGACCGAGTATTTGGGAAAATTAAGTAAGTATTTGAAGAAGTTGCCTCGAGAAGATTATCAAGAGGCCATGGATTATTTTGAAGAATATTTTGCTGAGGCAGGGCCTGATAAAGAAGCTGAGATTATGGCAGAGTTAGGTAGTCCTAGGCAGGCAGCTCAAGATATTATTGACAATATTTTAGACAAACATTTGCTAGATGAGAATAAACAATCATCCAATAAAAAACTTATCTTAATTTTGATTTCAGCAATTCTAATTAGTCCCTTTGCGATTCCAATCTTTCTTCTGTTAATTGGTGTCGTGGTGGCTATGACCGTGTTTGGATTCGCTGTTATGATGACACTTGCTTTTGGCTTTGGAATTAGTTTGTGGGAAGCGTATATGTTGGCTCAAACATCTCTAGCAGCAGCGAGTATGTCAGTAGGATTAGCCTTGGTATGTTTAGCAATTTTCCTGTTCGGTGTTTGGTTTATCTTGATATTAGGAAAAATGCTGCTTTGGGTAGTTCTTGTGATGATGAAATGGATTAGAAAAAGAGGGAAAAAAGCATGAAAAAATGGCAAAAAAGACTGTTTCTAACAGGCAGTATTAGTGCAATGTTGGGTCTAGGATTTTTAGGACTTGGCTATCTTAATGGAGGTCTTGATGATATTAAAACGTATTCAGGAGATTTTGTTCAGCAAACCGAGACTTACGATCAAGTGACTGATGTGGATTTGACCTTGTTTACACGTCGTATGAAAATTGAAGAATCAAGTGATGACAAGGTTCACCTGTCTTACTATGATAATAAGAATTATCTAGATCAGCTAAACGTTAGAAATAATCAAGGTAAATTAACTCTTAGTGAAGAAAGTAATCAATCGAGAGTTACAGGTTTCTTGACTGCTGTTGGGTATTTTTTGAATGATAAACAATCAGAGAAGCAGACGGTAGTGCTATCTATTCCAAAGGGAAAACGTTTAACTAGTTTGGTTGGTGATGTTGTCCTAAGCGAAATTCAAATCAATAATCAAGTCATTGATCAAGTTGATTTAGTAGGCAGTGTTAATGTTCAATCGAGCCAAATTTTTGGTGGTCGTATCACAAGTGGAGAGACTGAAAGTATGCAGCTATCTTTTCAAAACAGTCAGTTGAATAATTTAAGATTAGATTTAGTAGAAAGTACTGTTCTATTTACTAATACCAATCTTGCTCAATCTAACATCATCTTGAGTGGAGGGGATTTGACTGCTAATAATCTAACTTTGGATAAGGTTACTCTTACTGGTTCTTCTACAGAGATTGACATTAGCGGCCTTTCTCTAAAAGAAGATGTTAAATTGACTAATGAGGACAATAGTATCAATCTTCAGTTAGCCTCAGATAGTAGAAACAAATTAGGACTTGACTTGTCGGTGATGGGTGGCACCTTAAAAGTTGCTCCTGATCTTATGAAGGGTGCCAACACTCAACAAGGAGAAGATGATTTCCAACAAGTCACCAAGACCTTGGATGACCAAACAGCACTGCTTACGCTTAATGTCACAGAAGGAGATGTAACACTTGAATAAGTTAATTCCACCTATACAAATAGATGGAGTTTTAAGGTTTTCAAATTAACTAAAATTTTTTAAAAAAATAAGAAAACTCTCGACAAAAGAAAGCGCTATCTATACAATATAAGTGTAAAGAGGTTAACGTTAACTGAATAAATTAATGATGGAGGTTTCATTATGAATTTTTTAAAAAAACTATTTTCTCGTAACGAAATTAATTTAGGTATTCTATCTTTTGGTTATACTGGAAAAAAATGGCATTGGTAGGAGTAAGGAGTATTTTAATCCTTGCATATTATATAATTTAAAGTAGCTACTAATAGTTGCAGTTGAAAGGAGATAGTTATTCCTTTCAACTGTTTTTATTTATTGAAAGTTTGATATATGACAGAAAACTATCATAAAGTTGAATCTGTAATGATTCCAATTGGAATAGTTGTAACGGCAGGACTGTTTATTAATGTGGGTAACATTTTAGTTATCTTGTTAGGTATAGATAATCAAGTGATGATGAATATAGTTTTAGCTATTTCATCTTCAATAGGATTTATAGCAATACCATTATTATTTTTACATTATTTAGGATTTAAACTCATTAAACTTAAATTTAATGTTGGTTCTGCTATTATTTTAACCACTATTGTTTTGTTTATTTCTATTTTTATTTTTAAATCAGAAGAGGTTGCTCATGCATTTATTATTGCAACGTGTGAGGAGATTTTATTTAGATTAATTATACTAAGCGTATTATTATCTAGTTTTAAAAAACGAGATGCTATAATTCTAGGATCTCTAATGTTTGGAATTCTTTTGCATTTAAATGGTGATTTTCTAATAAATTTTATGACAAAATTTCCTGCTAGTATTATTTTATATATTTTAGCAGATCGTTTTGGTCTACAAAGTGCAATTGCTTTTCACTGGTTTTATAATATTTGTATTGGAAGTCTGCTTGGATAAGGAGAGTGCTCTATGTTATTTTATATCATTATATCGAGTATACTAAATATTCTCGCAATAATTATTGGAACAAAATATCTGTCACATTTAACAATTTTAGGATTTACTTTTATTATTTATCTTTTTCCAATAATATTGAACTCAGTACTTTCTGTTTTAGCGATGTTGAAAAAGAATGTCACTGTATATTATTGTTTTGTTTTCCCATTATTTTCTCTATTGACTTATATTGTGATAGGATTATTTTTAGATGGTTCAACTCTATGGGTTAAATTTGTTCAGAATAATACGATAACCAACGGAGAGATGTATATTAAGGTAAATAATAGTTTAATTGAACCATCTCAGATAATATTTGTATTTTTGCTTTATTTTTTAGTGGAATACATCGGCTTAAAAATTTTAGAACGTATGGTACAAAAAAATGGCAGTAATTGAAGTAAAAAATTTAGGAAAAAAATATAAAGGCAATAGTTTCTACTCTTTGAAAGATGCTAACTTTATCATTGAAGAAGGAGATATTGTCGGATTAGTTGGTAAAAATGGTTCAGGAAAAAGTACTTTATTGAAAATATTATCAAAATCTCAAATGCCGACAGAAGGTAATGTGTTTTTTAATGGTAAAGATATTTTTAAAAAAGATAATATTCTTAAAGATTTCGGAATTATGATAGAACCTGTATTTTTCCCTCAAATTAGTGTTGAAGAAAACTTAAAATTATACCTTAAAATTCATAAAAAAGAACAATATTTGGATAATATTGAGAAAACATTGAGATTAGTTGGGCTTTGGGAGGCAAAAGATAGAAAACCAGTGGCTTTTTCGTTTGGTATGAAACAACGAACGGCTTTAGCTTTAGCGCTTATTACAGAGCCTAAAGTTGTATTATTAGACGAACCATTTGTTGGTTTAGATCCAATTGGAGTTAAAAATCTATTGGAGATTTTGAAAAAATGGTCAGAATTAAATAAAACATCAATGCTTATATCTAGTCACCAATTAGCAGAATTGGAAGGGTTATGCACCCGCTACATTTTTATTGAATCAGGGGTCACCAATGACAATATTAATACGAAGCAAAACAGCATGATGATAGAGTTAAATGATTGTTTAAGTGATGAAAATCGTTATTTGATAGAGGAGCTTATAAATCATTATGGATTAGATTATAACGAGAATAATATTGAAATAACTAATTCTATCAATAATCAAGAGTTAAATGATATTTTAGGACAACTTGCAGCTGCTAGTCTAATCAAAAATGTTTTATCAAAAAAAGATAGTTTAGAAAGATTATTTGTGGAGGAATAAACATGAATTACTTAACTTTACCTTTTTTTAAAGCATTGTTAAAGAAAAAAGAATCAAAGATTGCATTAGCTTTCAACTTATTTCCGATGTTACTTATTGCTGTAGGTCTATTTAATACAAATTTTATGCGACTAAGCGCACCAGAAGGTTCGTTAAGTTTTTTAGAATTTTTTAGTGCAGTCTTATCGACACAATATCAGATGACTCTACCATTGATCGTTTTTATTTATATTGTTAGTACAATTTTTAGAGATGAAATAACAAGTAGTGTGATGTATCTGTATAAGGATGTCAGTAGAAAAATTATTTTAGATGCAAAGCTAGGAGGAATCCAGCTATTTCAAATATTGTATCTGACGATAACCTTCTTTTCGTCATTAGTTACTTACTATACTTACTTGATTCATCAATCTTATACGTCCGGAAGATTGCTTCCTAATAATACTGACGATTTGCAATATACCATAATCAGTATTTTGGGGACGATTCTGGTATTTGTTCTGTGTATGATGGTGGCTAGTTTGTCTTCAATTGTTCTAACAAATGGTTTTACAATGCTTGTGGGAATTATTTTTGCACTTGTTTCATATATAGCTCCCCATCTTGATTTACTCAAATATGTATTTCCGAATGGTTATATTAATGTTTTGGACGAGTTCTCTTTTGGAGATAGTTTATTGATTCTTACGCTGTTATTCATGATATATTCAACTGTTATATATGTAGTTTCACTACACTTATATAATAAAATTCAATATTAGTAAGCTGAGGTGGAGGATGGGGAATAAAAAAAGATTACCTATCGTATTTCTAACTAAGCGTTTTTTTCTTAAGTCAGAACAATTCTTATTTTTATTAGGATTAGTTCTAAGTATAATAGGTGCTTTGTCTGCACTTATTTTACCTTTTATTGTAGGAAGTTTAACTGATAATGATAAAATGAATTATATTTTATCACATAAAGGCATACTTTTTATAGGAGTGGTTATCGTTTTTATCATTTATATTATTCAGGGATTATCTGCATTTTTACTGGGTAAAGTTGGTGCGGGTGTTATTAAGAATATGGAAAACGAATTTGTTAATCATAGTTTATCGTTGCCTATTGATCAATTAAATAAATTTTCGGCAGGAGATCTTGCAAGTCGCTTGACAAATGATATATCAGCAACAGCTAGAGTGATAACAACAACTATTCCCCAATTAGTGATAAATAGTATTATTGTTTTGGGTACGAGTATTATTCTTGTGTCAATAAACTTTAGACTTACAATGATAGCTTTTTTAGTAACAGGGCTGGCTAGTTTACTTTTTATACCATTTAATAGAAAGTTAGAACAACTTTATCATCTACATCAAAGTTATTTAGGTACGATTAGTGGAAATTTTACTCAAAGGATTTTGAATAATAAATTAGTGAAATCTTATTTAGGAGAAAAACAAGAAGCGAATTCCTTCAGTGCTAGATTTGATAATATTTATTCTAATTTTGTTAATATGGTTAAAACGGCATCTATTCTTAATACTTTAATATCTGGTTTGTTAATTTTTCTAGTATTTAGTTTTCTATTATATACTAGTTGGCAAGTCAATAAGGGACTTCTATCTATTGGTGAAATGGTGACCTTTATTTTATATATTATTCAAGTAATTAGTCCGATGACAAGTATTTTTACTAGTATATCGGAGTTTTTTGAATCTAGAGGAACCTTACAACGTATTACACATGTTTTAAATGCTGATATTGAGGTCGATTTATCAGAAGAAGCTAATTTTGATATTTTAAAAGGAGAGATTTCATTACATAACTTATCTTTCAGCTATAACAAAGATAAGAAAATTTTAAATAATATCAATATAGAACTCCCAGCCAAAAAATTTATAGCCATAGTTGGACCCAGCGGTTCTGGTAAGACAACTTTATTTTCTTTACTATTAAAATTTTTTAATAACTACGACGGAGATATTTTAATAGACAATATTTCTTTAAAAAATATTTCTGCGAAATCTATGAGGAAACAAATTTCTTGCGTTTTTCAGGAAAGTGGCTTTTTTTCAGGTTCTATCAGGGATAATTTACTATACGGAAAGAATAGCGATGCGACTGATGTAAGTGTCCAAGATGCCATACAAAAATCAGGAGCAAGTGAGTTCATCTTTCAATTTTCAGATGGCTTAGAAACCATTATTGGAGAGGAAGGAGTACAGCTTTCTGAGGGACAAAAACAAAGGTTAAATATTGCTCGAGCTCTAATAAGTAGTCCTAAAATTTTATTAATGGATGAGGTAACAGCAAATCTTGATACAATAACTGAAAATCTTGTTATTCAGAGTCTTTTGGAAATAAAAGAAACGGTAACTACTATTGTTATTGCACATCGTTTAAAAACTATTGTTGAATCTGATTTAATTATCGTATTGGAAAAGGATGGAACAATAAAACATTTTGGGCCCCATCAACAACTACTTGAACAAAGTGAAACTTATAAAAAGTTGTATAACGAAAGCTTATTTTAGAGATTTCGAGTATCAGTTTATTCAGGATATAAAAGTATACGAAATATCTCTGGAACATTTGATTCAAGAGGTTTTAATCATAAGAAATCAGTTTAACTAAGGTTTAAAATTTTTAAAAAGATAATTTTTATTTACTTACAGAAGATTCAATGTTTACTGGTAAACTTGAATCGTTAAAATAATTTTTCTAATTTAATATATATAAGAAAAGCCCATTAAATTGGGCTTTTTGAAAGGTTATTTATGCCCCCTGCAGGGATCGAACCTGCGACCCACGGATTAAGAGTCCGCTGCTCTGCCAGCTGAGCTAAGGAGGCGACATGCTGTATTGGTGCCGTTATCCACGATTTGTATTGAACCCGTACAAAGTAAACAGGTGGGCGACTCGCTTTGACTTAGTTGTTTCCGAGTGTAACGGCCTACATACTGCCAAAAGACTTTTGTCTCCCGAAAATACAAAAAATAGTCGGTCAACACTTAGTGTGGATTCGTACACCACAGCAATTTTTATATCTTTATCATATCACATTTATTAAAAAATTCAAGTCCTAGCAGTCATTTTTTGAGAAGGCTTTCATGGTTTTTTAAGAGTTGGTCGATTCGTTCTTTGGTCATGGCTAAGGCTCGTTCATACTTTCCTGTTTGATTGGGTTGAAAATAATTTGCCCTAGCCAATTGTTCAGGTAGGTAATCTTGTTTAACCCATTTGTCAGGATAGTTGTGGGGATAAAGATAGTTTTGGGCATTGCCTAATTCTTGGCTACCAGCATAATGCCCATCTCTTAAGTGTCTAGGAATAGGAAGATTGCCATGCGTTTTCAAATCAACTAGAGCTTGATCCATAGCCAGATAGGCTGAGTTGGATTTTGGAGATAAAGCTAAATCAATCACCACATTTGCAATCAATATCCTTGCTTCAGGAAAACCGATCTTTTGAGCGGCCTCAAGGGCAGTTACGGTATGAATTTGGGCTTCTGGGTTAGCGAGTCCAATATCTTCATAAGCAATCACAGTCAATCGTCTAGCCAAACTAGGTAAATCTCCTGCTGCAATCAGGCGAGCAGCGTAGTGAAGGCTAGCATTAACATCTGAACCACGGATTGATTTTTGTAGGGCTGATAAGGTATCGTAATGCCCATCACCATTTTTATCCATAGTGATGTAAGACCTTTGCAGGCTATTTTGGATAATATCTAGTGTGATATGACGACTACCGTCTTTTTCTTCTGGGGTAGATAAAGCGGCTAAATCAAGTGAATTGTAGGCTGAACGCAAATCACCATTGGTGGAAATGGCGATGAAGTCCAAGGCGTCCTCATCAAGTCTTACTGGGAAAGGAAACCCTCTTTCCTTATCAGTTAATGCTAGCTGGATAGCTTGTTTGACTTGTTCAGTGGTCAAGGGTTCTAGCTCAAAAATCTGTACTCGGCTACGAATGGCAGGGGTGACAGAGAAGAAAGGATTTTCTGTTGTTGCCCCAATCATAATCATTATTCCTTGCTCTAGGAGCGGCAGCAGAAAATCTTGCTTGGTTTTATCCAAACGGTGGATTTCATCAAGTAGAAGCACTAAACCACCTGAAAATTTGGCTTCTTCGGCAATTTCCTGTAGTCGTTTTTTGCTATCAATCGTAGCATTAAAGGTACGAAAGGCATACTTGGTTGTGCCAGCGATAGCACTAGCAATCGACGTCTTACCAATGCCAGGTGGCCCATACAAAATCATAGAGGTTAAACGGTTGGCTTCCACCATTCGACGGATAATTTTACCTGTGCCAACCAAATGCTCTTGGCCGATAATCTGATCAATGGTTTGGGGTCGCATGCGAAGAGCGAGATTGTCTATCATAAGTATCCTTTCCAATGCTTTATGGTATAATTATTATACTATATTTAGATAGTGGGGAAAAGAAGATGACTCAAGTGACAGTTGCGATTTTAGAAGATTATTTGCGTCATCGCTATGGAGCAGGAATGCCTGAGCAAGCTCTTTTTATGAAATTGGTGGAAGAAATTGGCGAAGTGGCAGAACTACTCAATCAGCGTGCAGGTCGTAAAGATATAGTAGCTGAAACAGACTTATCTGAACGTTTGGCAGAAGAGTTGGCAGATATTTTACATTATACCTTGGCTTTGGCTGCAGTTAATCAATTAGACATGACCAAGACAATCTTAGAAAAAGACAGGCAAGCATCGGTCAAATACGGTCATCAAACTAATCTAGAAACATTTATGGAACAAAGGAGATAACAATGGCAAAGTATGGTTTTTTATCAGTATTGGAAGATGAAATGGATAAGCATTTTCACTACGATTATGCGATTGATTGGCAAAAGCAAAATCATGCAGTGGAGTTGAGTTTTATTTTGGAAGTAGGGTTGGCAGATGTGGAAGAACCGGTAGCCTTAGAAGAATTTGTTCTTTTTTACAATCCAGAAAAGACCAAGTTTGACGCAGAAGACTACCTAGTGGCTCTGCCATTTGAACCTAAAAAAGGCTTTTCACGAGAGTTTCTATCCTATTTTGCTCAATACCTTAACCAAGTGGCAGATGAGGGCTTAGACGGTATTATGGACTTTCTCGTGGACGATGAGCAGGAAGATTTTGTCATGACTTGGGACAAGGAAACCTTTGAAAAAGGCAAGACAGAACTGACTGAAACAGCCTATTATGCTTATCCGAGGTATTGAGATAAAATTTAATCAGTAATTGAAGAATAGGGGAATTATATGAAAATTGATAAACCTCTTTTAGATATCGATTGTAATATCTGCAAAAATATTGAATCTATTTTGATTAACAATCAACGTGGCTTTTTCTCACAGAATATCTTAAATGTGTTACGTAATTTTGTTGAGCATATATCTATAAAAATTTATAACTATGATAAACAGTGTGATTTGAACTGGGAATATGCTAGTATTGAAGCTGGTATGAATTATATTAAGAGTAGGGGAGAGTACCGTTTTATAGCAAAATTTCATAAATTATTACAACTCTCTGTTTCACATTATACACTTGATGAAGGTAATGCTGAGAGATTGATATTGAAATATTACGAGTATCTTTTGAGAATTAAAAACTATATGAGAGATACTTTTGATTTCGAAGTTTTGCATAATTTAAATTTATTTCCGCTTTATCAAGACACGATATCGGAAGAGTACTATTCTAAAATTGTAACTGTAATTGACAATCCAACTTCTTCTAATGCTTTTAGCGAACGTTACTATATTCAGAAGATAAAGCCATTCTTTGTTAATCAAAAAATCTATTATGAGGTTACCTATACAATAACGCAGGGAGATTCTAGTAAATTTGATAGGATTATAGCATATACTGATAAAGAAATCTTATCCAATTATGCTACTAAGTTATGGTTAAAGAAGGAGAATATAGAAATTTATGGAGAACAGTTACCTATTTTAGTCGTAGCTAACTGGGAAGTTTCGGTTAGACCTTGTGAATTTAATACATTTAAAAAAATTTTGAAACTCAAAGGTCCAGATATTACTACTTCCCATAAGGAATATCAAATCTTAATGGCAGTTTTGAAACTATATAATATGAATTTTATCGATATTATAGATTTATCTGCTCAAGACTATAACAGATTACGTGATGTTGTTAGGAAAAAAGCTCAAGTATTGCCAATATTTGACATTCTTGACGTTGTTCGTGATGCTAGTATCCATCAATTACCAGGTGTTAATGTTCTTCGGTATTTGCTGTTTTATCTGAATAATAAAATATTGAAGAATCAGTATTATCACGATAGGTATTATTTGAATAAGTGCAATGGGGGAAATAGATATTTATCAGAATTTAGGTTGCATATGGCTTGTATTCCTTTTGATGAAATGCCTTTTTGTACTTCTTTAAGAAACCATAATCCAAAGTTATACGATTTATTGGAGTGTATTGATACTACTAATCGAGAGCATGAATTTTTAGCTCGCTTAGTAAAAAATAATACTGAAGTCAGAGGACTTTTATATACCCCACTTAAAGAAATTAAAGAGATATATGGAGACAATGCTGATGTATTAATAAATGAATATAATTCCAAATTATATAAAGAACATCGGCATAGAAGTATAATCTCGGATAAAGGACATGCATATTTATCTGGATATGAGAACAATGTGATAGCAGTTATCAAAAAACTACAAGATTTTTCTGTAAGGAA
Source organism: Streptococcus sp. sy018 (assembly GCF_007859185.1). Lineage (NCBI taxonomy): Bacteria > Bacillati > Bacillota > Bacilli > Lactobacillales > Streptococcaceae > Streptococcus > Streptococcus sp. sy018. The sequence goes on from NZ_VOHN01000003.1 coordinate 75,217, forward strand.
CAATCGGAATCATAGTCAATTTGTCCGAGCTTGGCTAGACAAGGAAAATCATAATATAGATGATGAATTTAAAAAAGAAAAATTAGTAACATTATTTGAACATTCTGCGGTATCTTTGATATATGGTGCTGCAGGAACAGGAAAGACATACTTTTTGAACCATATTGCTCAATTATTCAATTCTTCTAAAAAGTTATTTCTTGCGATCACTCATACAGCCGTTGAAAATCTTAGACGCCGTATTACAGCAGCGAATTGTGAGTTTGGTACAATAGCTAGTACTATGTTTGTAGATACTGAATGTGATATCTTATTTGTCGATGAGTGTAGCACGGTTAGTAATGATGATATTAATCAACTTTTTGATAAAATAAAAGCTAGGTTTGTTGTGTTAGTTGGAGATATTTACCAGATTGAATCAATTCAGTTTGGAAATTGGTTTACAGTTGCTAGAGATTTTATAAAGCCAGAAGCGATTGTAGAATTAGAAAAACCGTATCGTACAACAGATGTTAACCTATTAGAGATTTGGTCGAAATTTAGAAAGTTAGATGATGATATTCTAGAATATTTAGCAAGATATAATTATAATTACCAAATAGATAATACTCTATTTCAACGTGATGATTCAGATGAAATTATATTGAGTTTAAACTATGATGGTATCTATGGTATTAATAATATAAACAGAATGTTACAAGCTGTTAATCCCAATCCAAGTATTGAGTGGAATTCTAAGTTATATAAAGTTGGAGATCCTATTGTTTTCAATGACTCAACCCGCTTTAAAGGTGTGTTATACAATAACCTCAAGGGAGTGATAAGAAAAATTGAAATACAGAGTGATGATTCAATTTTATTTGATGTAGAATTAATTGATAAACAACTGAGTGGGGTTGAAGTTGATGGGTATGAGCTAGAGTTGGTAGATGACTATCAGGATATAAGTAATTCGGTTGTTAGATTTTGGGTTAATAAATATAGAAGTACTGATGAAGATATTGATGATAATGGTGCTATTGTACCGTTTCAGATTTCTTATTGTATTTCGATTCACAGAGCTCAAGGTTTAGAATACAATTCAGTTAAAATAATCATTAACAAAGAAATTGACGAACAAATTACGCACAATATATTTTATACTGCAATCACAAGAACTAAAAATTATTTAAAAATATACTGGAGTCCGGAAACAAGTCAACATATTATTGGGAATTTGCAAATTAAACAAAATAACAAAGACAGGTCTTTTATAGAGCAAAAATTAAGTTCATAGGAATTTATAGAGTGTGAGTAATTGGCAAGAAGTAAGGATTCCGATTATATGGATATTGAGGAAGTGGTCTTTGATCATACGACTGTGACTGTATTTAGGCTTGTGTTTAGCGATATGGTGGTCCGTGTTTGTTAGATTTGAACTATTGAAAGGACAAATAATGGAAAAATGGCAGGAAATTGAACTCACGGTGGAGCGTGAGCAGGAAGAATTGGTTAGTAATCTCTTGATTGAAACAGGTAGTCAGGGGGTTGCTATTAGTGATTCGGCTGATTATCTTGGACAGGAAGATCGTTTTGGTGAGCTTTATCCTGATGTAGAGCAGTTAGATATGATTAAGGTGACGGGATACTATCCAGATACGATGGAGTTGATGCAAGTGCGTCAGCAAATCGAGCAGGGCTTGGCGATCTTACAGCTGAATGATGTGAGCATTCGTGTGCAAGAATTGGCTGAGGAAGATTGGGCTGATAATTGGAAGAAGTACTATGAACCGGCTCGGATTACCCATGATTTGACCATTGTGCCATCTTGGACGGAGTATCGGGCAAGTGCTAATGAAAAAGTTATCCGCCTAGATCCAGGCATGGCATTTGGGACGGGAACACACCCGACCACTAAGATGAGTTTATATGCCTTGTCGCATGTTTTGCGTGGTGGTGAGACCGTTCTTGATGTTGGGACAGGGAGCGGAGTTTTGTCTATTGCCAGTTCCTTACTGGGTGCTAAGGAAATATATGCCTATGATTTGGACGATGTGGCCGTGCGCGTGGCACAAGAAAACATTGCCCTTAATCAGACCGTGGCTAATATCAAGGTAGCAGCAGGCGATTTGTTACGTGGTGTGGAGCAAGAAGCTGACGTCATTGTTGCCAATATCCTAGCCGATATTTTGGTAAATTTGACAGACGACGCTTATCGCTTGCTCAAGCCAGAAGGTTACTTGATTATGTCAGGGATTATTTCAGACAAGTGGGACTTGGTTAAGACCAAGGCTGAAGAAGCGGGTTTCTTTTTAGAAACTCACATGATTCAAGGTGAGTGGAATGCCTGCATTTTCAAAAAAACAGAGAACGTTTCAGGAGTGATTGGTGGCTAATGCAAGAATACTTTGTAAAGGGAGTACCGACTGGGCAAAACGTGATAATAACAGATAAGGATACCATTAAACACATGTTTACGGTCATGCGTTTGCAAACGGATGCTCAAGTCATTTTGGTATTTGAAGATGGAATCAAACGTTTGGCAAAGGTAGTGGATCCAGCTAGTCAAACTTTTTTGATTGTAGAAGAATTGCCTGATCATGTTGAGCTACCAGTTGAGGTGACGATTGCCGTAGGATTTCCCAAGGGAGATAAGTTAGACTTTATCACGCAAAAGGCGACGGAATTAGGAGCTAGTCAGATTTGGGCCTTTCCGGCAGACTGGTCGGTTGTGCGTTGGGACAAGAAAAAATTAAACAAAAAAGTTGAGAAATTAACGAAGATTGCTCAAGGAGCAGCTCAACAAAGCAAGCGAAATCGCATACCTCATGTTGAACTTTTTGCAGACAAGCAGGAATTTTTAGCTCAATTATCCCAGTTTGATCAGATTTTTTTGGCTTATGAAGAGAGTGCCAAGGCGGGTGAAAAATCGAATTTGGTCAAGGGTCTAGAACGAGTCACGTCTGGTCAGAAATTGCTCTTTATTTTTGGGCCAGAAGGGGGCATATCGCCAGATGAATTTGAACGACTGACCACTCTTGGAGCTTGTGCAGTGGGCTTGGGTCCTAGAATTATGCGTGCAGAAACAGCTCCCCTATATGCCCTTAGTGCCCTTAGCTATGCCTTAGAGCTAAACACTTAACAGGCAGTAGAAAATAACATGCCTTTTCTAACAAATATGATAAAAAATACAGCTTTACCATGAGTGGTTTTAGTGGCTTGATTTGATAAGGTTTTGGGAATTTTAATCACTTATGGTATAATAAAAGGTAAGTTAGATAGGTGGAATAGCGTTTTGAGAAAAAGTTATCGGGTAAAAACAGAAAAAGACTTTAGTTTGATTTTTGATCAGGGAAAAAGTGTGGCCAATCGTAAGTTTGTTGTCTATTTTTTGGTCAAAGATCAAGCTCACTTTCGAGTTGGTTTATCAGTTAGCAAGAAGCTAGGTAATGCTGTTGTTCGTAATGGCATTAAACGACAATTTCGCCACTTATTACAAGAGTTTTCTCCTTATCTACTGGCCTATGATTTTGTCGTCATTGCTCGAAAAGGAGCGGAGGAACTTAATCATCAAGACTTCAAACAAAACCTGCGTCATGTGTTAAAATTAGCAGGACTTTACCAGGAAGGGAATAATCATGAAGAAAAAACTAATGTTTAGCACATGGATTTTAGGAGCACTTTTATTCCTATCAGCATGTGGTCAAGAACCTGTAACCAGTCAGTCAAAGGGCTTGTGGGATAGTTTGGTTTATCTCTTTGCCCAAGCCATCAAAGGACTGGGTTTTGGTGGCCAAGTTTGGTTGGGGATTGTGCTATTTACCTTGCTGATTAGAACGATTCTTCTGCCCTTGTTCAATATGCAGATGCGTTCGAGTCAGAAAATGCAAGAACTTCAACCGCAACTGCGTGCGTTACAGGTAAAATATTCTGGTCGTGACACAGACAGTCGTCTGCGTTTGGCAGAAGCCAGTCAAGCTCTATATAAGGAGTACGGCGTCAATCCGTACGCTAGTCTGTTACCACTACTGGTTCAGATGCCAGTGTTGTTGGCCCTTTACCAAGCACTGACTCGTGTAGATTTTCTCAAATCAGGAACATTTTTTTGGGCAGAGATTGCCCAACCAGATCCCTATTTTATCCTACCTGCTCTAGCAGCCATCTTTACTTTTTTATCGTCTTGGCTGATGAGTAAGGCTGCAGTAGAAAAGAACGGTGTCATGACAGCAATGACTTACATGATGCCAATCATGATTCTATTGATTAGTTTTAGCTTGGCAAGTGGAGTTGTCTTGTACTGGGTGGTGTCAAATGCCTATCAAGTTTTCCAAATTTTACTCTTGAACAATCCTTTCAAGGTGATTGCTGAGCGTGAACGTTTGGCCCAAGAAGAAAAAGAAAAAGCGTCCAAAATTCGCCGTGCACAAAAGAAAGCACAAAAGCGTAAAAAATAAGGAGACAAGTATGGTTTTATTCACAGGAAAAACTGTTGAAGAAGCAATTGAAAAGGGCTTGAAAGAATTAAACTTGTCACGTCTGAAGGCTCGTATTCAAGTGGTTTCTCGAGAAAAAAAGGGGTTCTTGGGTTTTGGTAAAAAACCTGCTCAGGTGGAAATAGAGTCCATTAGTCCAAGTCAGTCTGCCAATGTGTCAAAAAATCAAGAACGTGACCTTTCCCAAACGTTTGGTGATACAAGAGAGCTTCGCAAAGTAACCAGCATTATCAAACGTTTGGAAGAACGTGGCGAATTGCCGGTAGAGTCAGCTCCAATAGAGGATTTGTCAGAATCTAAGATTTTCTCAAAAGCCTTGTTGAAAGAAGCTCTAGGCTTAAATTTTGAACAAGAAGAGCAAGTAGTAGAAACAGAGCCTGAAGAAGAGTCCTTTAATATTGAAGATGAACCAGTAGCTCAGTCAGTAACAGAAGATGAACCACAAGAAGAAGTGGCTGATGTGGACACGACAAATGAGCAACTGGCTCAAGCAACTGAACAGGTCGTTGACTATGTGCAAACAATTATTGATGAAATGGATGTTGAGGCTGACATTGCAGTCAGTCATCAAGGGCGACGTATCAAATTGCAGATTGATACCTCAGAAGCTGGTCGTGTAATTGGTTATCATGGTAAGGTTTTGAAGTCCCTACAATTACTGGCTCAAAACTTTTTACATGACCGCTATGACCGTCAATTTGTGGTATCAATCAATGTGCATGATTATGTCGAGCATCGCATGGAAACCTTGGTTGATTTTACTCAGAAGATTGCAAATCGTGTCTTAGAGTCAGGTGAGGCCTATACGATGGATCCGATGAGCAATCAAGAGCGTAAGGTGGTTCATAAGACCATTTCCAAACAAGAAGGAGTAACCAGCTACTCAGAAGGTAGCGATCCGAATCGTTATGTGGTTGTAACCCCAATTAACTAGGAAAAGAGAGGAGTTCCCTCTCTTTTTATCTGCACAATTTAACCGTTGACGATTTAATATTAGCCACTTAGCCCAAGTTTACCCACAAGGTGTCTTTTATTTGCTATGATAAAGACAAGAAATGAGAAAGGAGAACACCATGAAATGGCAGTTTAAGGAAGACGTCACACAAAATGAATTAAGTGTCACAATCAGTAAGCAAGCCTACGATCAAGAAGTTGCTGCCTTGGTTTCTTATCTGGATGATTTTAGTCATGGAACAGCCACGATGATTCCCATAAAAACAGCCGATAGGATAGTCATGCTTGCAGTAGCTGATGTAGTTTTGGTTGAAGTATCTGGCGATGATTTGCTTATCAAAACTGAGCATCAAACCTTGGTTTTTCGAGAACGGTTGTACCGCTTCAAGGAAAAACTATCTACGACAGATTTTGTACAAGTTTCTCGTCAGACCATTATCAATATCAATCATCTCAAAAGTTTAGAGGCTAGTTTTTCAGGTAATCTGTTAGCCCATTTGACAGGTGGTTTGAAAACTAGTGTTAGTCGCCGTTACGTAAAAGATCTAGAAAGGATTTTAGGGATATGAAATTATTAAAATCATTTATCATTGGAGTAGGCATTGAAGCAATTATCTTTTTATGCTATATTGTCGCCATTGGTTTTGTGCCGACAGCTTATCAACTTATTAGTGTGCTAGGGTTTGGTGGCTTGATGGGAGTGGCAGCTTTGATTTTAGATTTGGAGAGTATTAACTTTGTGAGTCGATTGGTCTTGCATTTTTGTAGTATATTTCTACTTGTGGTTGTAATGCTTTTGTCAAATCAATGGTTAGATATGACAAACATTTTATCTATTGTCCCTAGTTTTGTGTTTATTTATGTTGTTATATGGCTAGTTTCATTTAGTTACGATATAGCTGTTTCAAAAAAGATTAACCAGCATTTGAAGAAAAACCTTGACAAGTAAGGTTATCTAATATAGAATGATAGAGTATGTTTAGTATCTGATCAAAAATAGCCGGCTAAACTAATACGAAAATCTATGAGGAGGTTCCTATCGTGAAACGTACTTATCAACCAAGTAAAATTCGTCGTCAACGTAAACACGGTTTCCGTCACCGCATGTCAACTAAAAACGGTCGTCGCGTACTAGCAAGCCGTCGTCGTAAAGGACGTAAAGTATTATCTGCATAAGATAAAAAGAACCAGCAGTAACTCGAGTCTGCTGGTTCTTCTTTTTTATTGTTCTTTGGGGACTTCTTTCATCAGATAGGTTAGGAATTTTTCGCCCATTTTCGAAAGATTGGCCTTTTGATGTTTCAGGTAAACGATTTCGATTTCGTCGTCAATATCTAAAGGGATGGATGCGATGTTATGGTCATTAAGCTGGCTATTGATGATACCCGTCGCCAAGGTGTAGCCGTTTAGGCCGACCATGAGATTAAAGAGGGTGGCGCGGTCACTGACCACGATGGACTTTTTATGTGACATTTGAGAGAGAATTTCCTCTGAAAAATAAAAGGAATTGTGAAAGCCCTGATCATAACTTAGGTAGGGAAAGTCAGCTAGTTCATCAAGGCTGACTCGCTCACGTTGTGATAAAGGGTTGTCCTTGCTGACAAAGATATGAGGATGGGCTTTGAAAAGACTGGCATAGGTCAGTTGATTGTCTTCAAACATCTTAGTTAGCACATCACGGTTATAGTTGTTAAGAAAGAGTACACCGATTTCTGAGCGAAAATTTTTCACGTCATCAATAATTTCCCAAGTCCGTGTTTCACGCAAAAACAGTTCATACTGGCTCATGTCGATTCCTTTTAACAAAGCCACAAAGGCATTGACTACAAAGGAGTAGTGCTGAGAAGAAACGCTAAACAGTTCACGATTGGGCGTTTGATTTTTATAACGTTCTTCCAAAAGAGATGTCTGCTCAACGACCTGTCTAGCATAGGATAGAAATTCAACGCCGTCTCTGGTTAGGGTAATCCCTTTTGAATGGCGAATAAAAATCTCAATCCCCATTTCTTGTTCGAGTTCACGAACGGCATGAGAAAGACTGGGCTGGGTAATAAAGAGTTGCTTGGCAGCTTCATTGATACTGCCGGTTTCAACAATTTTGATAATATAATGAAGTTGTTGGATACGCATAGTCCTATTTTAGCACAAAATAAAAGATAAAAATTGAAAAAAAATCTATTCTATGATAAAATGAAGTGATAATTTAAGAAATAATTAAGACAAAGGAACGATATGGCAAAGAGAAGTAGAAAGAGACGTAAGAAGCAGACCAGTTTGAGTGTCGTTAATTTAGCTTTGTTGCTACTTTATACACTTATTTCAATCCTTGTGGTTTTTACCATGTATTCCTATCAATTTTTAAACTTTAGCCAGGTTAACAATATCTATACAGGTGTTTTAGTCTTAGTCTTTGTTGTTGGCTTGCTATTTGTATTATTAAGGAAAGCGCCTCGTCTGACAGCTGTTTTGCTAGCACTATTTGTCTTCATTGGTGTTGTAACACTCTTTTTTTTCAAGTCGGCTATTGATGTTACAGGTAAATTAAACGAAACAGCCTCATTCTCTGAAATGGAAATGAGTGTGGTTGTTCCCAAAGATAGTAATATTTCAGCAATTTCTCAAGTAACGGAAGTTCAAGCGCCACTTGGTCGTGACAGAACCAATATTGAAAATGTCATCAATCAGGTACAAGCAGAAAAAAATCACACTTTGCAAGTGCAAGATGTCGAGTCTTACTCGGTTGCTTATGACAACTTGTTGGCTGGGTCAAGTCAGGCAATGGTTCTAAACAGTGCTTATGCTAGCTTATTAGAATCAGACTATACCAACAAGCTCAAAACGATTTACACCTATAAGATTAAAAAAGAAGTGACAACAACTGCCCAAACGAATGAAGCAGTTGACGCAGATGTTTTTAACGTCTATATCAGTGGTATCGACACTTACGGTCCGATTTCATCTGTTTCTCGTTCAGATGTCAATATCATTATGACGGTCAATCAAAAGACGAAAAAGGTCTTGTTAACCACCACACCTCGTGACTCTTATGTTCAGATTCCTGACGGTGGCAATAATCAGTACGATAAGCTGACTCATGCGGGATTATACGGTGTGGAAACATCAATGAAGACTCTGGAAAATCTATATGGTATCAATTTAGATTATTATGCGAGAATCAACTTTACTTCTTTCTTAACCCTCATTGATCAGGTTGGTGGTATTGAAGTTTATAACGACCAAGAATTTACCAGTTGGACAAATAGCAAATACACTTTCCCAGTGGGAAATGTGACCCTAAACTCTGAACAAGCCTTGGCATTTGTCAGAGAGCGTTATTCATTGGCTAATGGTGATAACGACCGTGGTAAAAATCAAGAAAAGGTCATTGCAGCAGTTATTGGTAAATTGGCTTCAATTAACTCAATTTCAAATTTCTCTGCTATTATCAATGGTTTAAGTGGTTCAATTCAGACTGATATGCCTTTGTCAACTATGATGACGATTGCTAATGGTCAGCTAGAATCAGGGACAAATTATGAAGTTATCTCACAAGCTTTAACAGGCACAGGTTCAACGGGTCAATTGCCATCATACGCTATGCCAAATGCTAGTTTGTATATGATGTCTATTGACGAGAATAGTCTGGCTACTGTTAAGCAAGCAATTACAGATGTTATGGAAGGTCGCTAAATGATTGATATTCATTCTCATATTATTTTTGATGTTGACGATGGTCCAAAAACATTAGCAGAAAGCATTGCTTTGGTTACAGAAAGTTACCAGCAAGGCGTTCGAACAATTGTAGCGACATCTCATCGTCGTAAAGGCATGTTTGAAACACCAGAAGATAAAATTTTGGCCAACTTTCAACAATTACAAGTTGAAATGTCAGAACGGTTGCCTGATTTAACCTTGTTGTATGGTGGAGAATTATATTATTCTGGTGATGTCCAAAAAGGATTAGAAAACCAGACCATTCCAACAATGGCAAACACACGATTTGCCTTGATTGAGTTTAGCATGGCAACACCTTGGAAAGAGATTCATAAGGCAGCGACGAAAGTTCTGCTGTTAGGGATTACTCCAATTATTGCTCATATCGAGCGTTATAATGCTTTAGAGTATGATAAAAAACGTGTGAAAGAGCTGATTGATATGGGGTGCTATACACAGGTTAACTCAAGTCATGTCTTGAAACCAAAGTTATTTGGTGATAAAGCCAAACTATTTAAAAAACGAGCGAGATTCTTTTTAGAAGAAAACCTGGTTCATTGTGTTGCGAGCGATATGCATAATTTAGCTGAACGTAAGCCATACATGAAACAGGCTAGAGAGATAATTGCTAAAGATTTCGGTTCGAAACGAGCCAAAGATTTATTTGAAAATAACCAAAAAATATTATTAGAAAATGATTTTATATAGGAGATAAAATGGATACACAAAGCTCTAAGCATTTAGAAATTGATTTTCTTTATTTATTGAGAAAACTATGGGGTAGTAAGTTTCTAATTACCTTGATTGCAACCATCGGCGCTACACTAGGATTGTTGGTTAGTCTTTTCCTAATCACTCCAGAATACACCTCAACAACCCGTATTTATGTAGTTAACCAAAACTCTAATACAAACAATATTACGACACAAGATTTACAAGCGGGTGATTATTTGGTTAATGACTATAAAGAAATCATCACGTCAAATGACGTCTTATCAGCAGTAATTGCTGAGAATGGTTTGGCTATGGATGTTAGTGAATTGTTGAAAAAGACTCGTGTCTCTATTCCTGCATCAACTCGTGTCATTTCGATTTCAGTAGAGGATAAAAATCCTCAAGAAGCAAGTAAATTAGCTAATTCAATTCGTGAATTATCAGCAGAAAAAATTAAGTCTGTGACGCGTGTCGAAGATGTTACAACATTGGAGGTTGCAGAGCCATCTGATAAGCCATCTTCACCAAAGACAAAACGTAATATCATTCTTGGCGCTTTAGTAGGAGCTATTCTAGCAGTTGTTGGGATTCTCTTAGGTGAAGCCTTTGATGATCGCGTGAAACGTCCAGAAGATATTGAAGAAGTTCTTGGAATGACACTATTAGGTGTTGTGCCAGATACGGATAAATTGTAAAAGAGAGGATTTTATGTCACAGTTAGAATTAGTTAGAAAAAAAGCTCTGCTAGCTAAGAAAGCAGAGGAGTATTATAATTCAATTCGTACTAATATTCAATTTAGTGGTGCACAGTTGAAAACAATTGTTGTTAGTTCCGTCCAACCAAATGAAGGAAAATCAACAACCTCAACTAACTTAGCAATTTCTTTTGCACGAGCAGGATTCAAGACTTTGTTGATTGATGCGGATACTCGTAACTCTGTTATGAGTGGAACGTTCAAAGCTAACGTTCGTATCACAGGGTTGTCGAGCTATTTGTCTGGCAATAGTCAATTGTCAGATGCCATTTGCGATACTAATGTGGAAAATCTGATGGTTATTCCGTCAGGTCAGGTACCACCTAATCCAACCAGTCTATTACAAAATAGTAATTTTACGATGATGTTGGAAACGGTACGTGATTTATATGATTATATTATCATTGACTCACCGCCGATTGGATTGGTTATTGATGCGGCAATTATTGCCAAACAATGTGATGCGAGCATTGTTGTTACAGAAGCAGGAAGTATCAAGCGTAAATTTGTTCAAAAAGCGAAAGAGCAAATGGAGCAAAGTGGTGCACAATTCTTGGGTATTATCTTGAATAAAGTAGATCCGACCTTAGATGCTTACGGTGGCTATGGTGGCTATGGTGGCTATGGTGGCTACGGTCGCTACGGTGAGTACGGTAAGAAAGCTCAAGAATCTAAGAAAAAACGTAAAAGAAAAGAAAAGAAGCAAAAATAGTAGTAAGTTAGGAGAGAAGAAAAATGACTCGTTCACAAACAATTTATATCAATGTTGTTAAACGATTTTTTGATATTATAATTGGTTTATTGGGGATTATTTTTCTTCTTTTTCCTAGTTTCCTTGTCATTTTTGCCATTTATAAATATAAAAAATATGAAGGCAGCATCTTTTTCACACAAGACCGATTCGGTAAAAATGGCAAATTATTTAAAATTATCAAGTTTCGTTCTATGGTGACAAATGCTGAAGAGTTATTGAAAGCTGACAAGGCACTTTATCAGAAATATATTGCTAATAGTTATAAATTACCACCTGAGGAGGATCCTCGTTTAACATCTATTGGTGGATTTATCCGTAAAACTAGCATCGATGAAATTCCTCAATTTGTGAATATTTTAAAAGGTGATATGAGTTTTATCGGCCCTCGCCCAATTTTAAGTGATGAATTAAGTGAATATTCTAAAGAAGAGCAACTTGTTTTGTTATCTGTTAAACCAGGAGCTACTGGTTGGTGGCAAGTGTCAGGACGTAGTGATGTTTTGTATCCTGAGCGTTGTGAGTTAGAGCTTTATTATGTTAGAAATGTTTCATTTATGTTGGATGTTAAGATTTTATTGTTGACGATTAAAAAAGTCTTAATAGGTCAAGGAGCTCATTGATACTAATAGAATAAGAGTATGAGGTAAATATGGCAAAAACATTCCAATCTGTCCGTGTAAATTTCATTATGAATTTTATTTTGACGATTTCTAATTTTATTTTCCCACTTATCACGTTTCCTTATGCTTCACGTGTTTTAGGAGCAAGTGGTGTTGGGACAGTAACGTTTGCCAGCTCGATTATTTCTTATTTTTCTATGGTTGGTATGCTTGGTATTCCAACCTATGCCATCCGAGCCTGTGCAAAGGTAAGAGATGACCAAAAAAAATTAGAAAAAACCGTACAAGAAGTCATGCTATTAAACTTTTTAGTCATGCTTGTTGCTATCTTTTTTCTATTGATTAGCATTTTTTCTATTGATCGCTTTGCTCAAGAAAAAACCTTGTATCTTATTTTATCGAGCACACTCATTTTTAATGTTTTAGGGGTCGATTGGCTATATCGTGCTCTTGAACGATACACTTATATTACAATTCGTTCCATTATCTTTAAGTTTTTGGCCTTAGTTTTGTTGCTGTTATTGGTTAAAACAACAGATGACTATGTTTTATATGGAGCTATTAGTGTGTTGGCGTCGGTGGGTTCAAACCTATTGAACTTTCTAAACTTACGTCGCATTATCAATTTAAAACCAAGTGAAAAATTAGATTTACGTCCCCACATTCGACCGAGCCTAACCTTTTTTTTGTTGTCAGTATCTGCAATTATTTATCAGAGCGTTGACACAACTTTATTAGGTTTTATGGCTGGCAATGAGGCTGTTGGCTATTATTCTGCTGCAGTAAGATTAAAGCAAATTTTAGTTGGTGTAGTAACCTCTCTAGGAGCTGTACTAATGCCACGCTTGTCTAATTATATTGAAAATGGACGACATGAAGAATTTCAGCGATTATTACAAAAAGCGATTAATTTTGTTTTTGTGGCCTCTTTGCCACTAGCTGTTTATTTTATCTTATTAGCTAAAGAAAGCATTTTATTTTTATCTGGTGATGGTTTTTTACCTTCAGTTCTTCCTTTGCAACTCATTATACCCAGCATTGTGTTTATTGGTTTTTCAAATGTTATGGGATTTCAGGTCTTGGTACCAACCAATCGAGAAATTTTAGTGGTTTATTCAACGATTGCAGGAGCCGTGGTTGATTTAATTCTAAATTTATTTCTCATTCCCTTGTTCGATGCAAGTGGTACTGCTTTTTCAAGTAGTGCGGCGGAATTTGTTGTTGTCTTAGTTCAGGTTTATCTATTGAGAGAACTCATACCGACCTTGTTAAAACAGAGTTCATTGACAAAGGCACTTGGTAGTGTTGTGATTGCAAGTGTCGTGACACTATTGGTAAAACCGTTGTTATCTGGTGTCTTTTTGACATTAGTTATCACAGCCCTGTTATTCTTTAGTTCTTATAGTATAGTTTTGTTATTAACAAAAGAAAAATTTATCACGGAGTTGGTCACTTCGCTAGTTAAAAAGTATAAATAGAGGAGTTATTATGTCACAATACGATTATTTAGTTGTTGGAGCGGGTCTCTTTGGAGCAGTTTTTGCTCATGAGGCAGCTTTGAAGGGTAAAAAAGTAAAAGTGATTGAAAAACGCGATCACATTGCAGGAAATATTTACACGCGTGAAGAAGAAGGCATTCAAGTTCATCAATATGGGGCACATATCTTTCACACATCAGATAAAGAGTTGTGGGATTATGTTAATCAATTTGCTGAATTTAATCGCTACACAAACACACCAATTGCTAACTACAAGGGAGAAATTTACAATCTTCCTTTCAATATGAATACCTTTAATAAATTATGGGGTGTAGTAACACCAGAAGAAGCGCAAGCTAAGATTGATGAGCAACGTTCAGTTCTTGGTGGTAAAACACCAGAAAACTTGGAAGAACAAGCTATTTCTTTGGTTGGTACGGATATTTATGAAAAGTTAATCAAAGACTATACTGAAAAACAATGGGGCAAGGCTTGTACTGAATTGCCAGCCTTTATCATCCGTCGTTTGCCAGTTCGTTTGACTTATGACAACAATTACTTTAACGATACTTACCAAGGGATCCCAATCGGTGGTTACACACAAATTGTTGAAAAAATGTTGGCTCATGAGAACATTGATGTTGAAGTGAACGTCGACTTCTTTGCCAACAAAGAGCAATACCTTGCAGATTATCCAAAAATTGTCTTTACAGGGATGATTGATGAGTTCTTTGACTACGAGTTGGGTGAGTTGGAATACCGTAGTTTGCATTTTGAAACAGAAACACTTGATATGGAAAACTATCAAGGAAATGCTGTGGTAAACTATACTGATAGTGAAACACCTTACACGCGTATCATTGAGCACAAGCATTTTGAATTTGGTACACAACCAAAAACGATTATTACTAAAGAGCATTCAAAAACATGGGCAAAAGGTGACGAGCCATACTACCCTGTTAATAATGATCGCAACAACCACCTTTACAAAGCCTACAAAGACTTGGCAGCAAAACAAGAAAATGTCATCTTTGGTGGACGCTTAGGTCATTATCGTTATTACGATATGCACCAAGTTATTGCGGCAGCTCTTCAATGTGTGCGTTCTGAATTAAAGGATTAGAGAGTTGAAAAACATAAAGATTATTGTCGCTACTCACAAACGTTTTCAAATGCCTGCTGATCAAAATCTCTACGTTCCAGTACATGTTGGTCATCAAGGTAAGGAAGATTTGGGTTATACAGGTGATGACACAGGGCAGCACATTTCACACCTAAATCCCTATTATTGTGAGTTGACAGGACTTTATTGGGCATGGAAAAATATGGATTGTGACTATCTAGGTTTGGCTCATTATCGTCGTTATTTGACAAAAAAAAGCCAAGCCTACCAAGAATCCATTCAAATTGATGATGTCATTTTGTCACAAGCAGATATTGAAAATCTATTACGTCAAGCAGATGTCATTTTACCAAAGAAACGACGTTATTATATCGAAACCTTGTATTCACATTATGCACACACGCACGAAGCAGAGCACTTAGATGTGACAAGAGAGATTTTGAAGGAGTTGTTCCCTGCAGATCTTGCTACTTTTGACCGTGTCATGAAACAACGTAGTGGCTATATGTTTAACATGTTTATCATGTCAAAAGAGTTGGTCAATCGCTATTGCGAGTGGTTGTTCCCAATCATTGACGAGTTGTATGCACGTTTGGATATTACAGGCTATTCTGCCTTTGATGCACGTTTGTTTGGTCGTGTGAGTGAACGCTTGTTTAACGTTTGGTTGGCAAAAGAAACTTTGGTTATTAAAGAAGTACCGTTTATGTATATGGAAAAAGTCAATCTGATTCATAAAGGGAAATCATTTTTGCAAGCCAAATTTCTAGGTAAAAAATATGGACAAAGTTTCTAAGAGGAGACTATGGATAATAAGTTAAAAATACAATTACATGAATTTATTTATTTTATGGCATTGATTCCTTATCTAATTGTTTCAATGTTAAAAACAACAATGTTTAGTATTCCTGGCATTACTTCAGATATTGTAATGGTTAGTCTCTTTTTTGCGGTTGTTAGTATTTTTGTTAAAGGTCAATTGAGCTTGACTTATTTATCAACGATAGGATTTTTTACAATTTTAGGAGTGGTTATTTGGCGACAAACAGGACAATTTACGGTTTTAGAATCAGCTATTTTGCTAGCAGGTGCTTATAAAGTAGATGTTAGCAAAATCATGAAAATTTATTTAGTGATTGTCGGTGGTCTAATAATTATTGCCTTTTTAGCCTCTCAAGTAGGTATTATTGAAAATTTAAGATACATTCGTCCACGTTCTGGAATTGTACGAAATTCGTTTGGGATTATTTATCCCACAGATTTTGCAGCACATATCTTTTTTCTCTATACGGTAATTATTTATCTATATGGTCGATATAAACATGTTTATTGGTTAACAGCTCTAGGTCTCTTTCTTGCATGGTTGGTTTATCGTTTCTCAGATGCTCGTTTAGACGCTGCTACCATAATGGTTTTGTCCATATTATACTTCTTGGTATGGCATCAAAAAGTGTGGATTAATCAATGGTTACGATTGACATCTTGGGTACTAATGATTGTGTATCCGATAGTTTCTTACTGGTTAACAATTAATTATCGTTATGGTGATACATTTTATTATACAATCAATCGTTTACTTTCTGGTCGTTTAATCTTGGGACAAGCAGCTTTACGTACCTATGGTATCAAGTTGTTTGGCCAAAATATTGTATTTATTGGTAATGGTGGTACCTTAAGAACTTCTAGAAATTATAACTTTGTTGATAGTTCTTATTTGAAGATTTTATTACTTTATGGTTTGATATTTTTAATGTGCTATGTTTTATTGATGGTTTTTTTCATCTTAAATCGTTCAAGAAAAAAAGATTATCTTTTTTTAGCGGTTTTTACGATGATTGGTGTTAATAGTATGGTTGCTCACCACTGGCAAGAACCTGTTTATAATATCTTTTCGATTTTAGTTTTTGCTAATTTTGATATATTAAAAACTAAATGGACAATAAAGAAAGATTTACATGATTATAATAGAGGAGTTATTGATACATAGCCAATAGTGAATCCAATTTGGCGTGAAGATTCATCTGTTTTGAGAGAAAAAAGACGAAATCAATCGAATTTATTATCAGATGTTAAAAGAGTTTGATGAATTTTGTAAGAATCAATTAATAATATAGACTATTAGCAAAAGGTGATTTTTTGATTAATGCTTATTTTTATCAAAGTATTATTCCTTGGGATGATATGGTTTTACAAACATGTGGTCAAGATAAGTTTTTAATAGTGTTAAAATTCACAAACAAAAAGATAAGATGAGTTGTTAAAATGATACACTATATTTTTTATGAAGGTAAACTTGCAAGTTATCAAAACTGTTATCTTAAAAATTTCTTTTAGAAAACAAAGATAAGACGATTTTACAATGAAAGAGATAAATATCATGAGAAAAAATGTCTTGATGATTGTTCCAACCTTTAATTATGCAGGTGGGATTGAAAGTTTTGTTATGAATACTCTTCGTTTTATGAATCACGAAGTCTTTCAGATTGATATTATGACACATGAATTAACAGCTCATGATTATGTTAAAGAAGTTGAAAAATATGGTGGACAGGTTTATCAACTTCCACGCTTTAGTCCACGAAACGTTTCTCAGATTAAAGAAATGTATGAGTCAATCTTGCAAGCGAAAAACTATGATGTTGTTCACTGTAATATGGCTAATGCGGCGTTTTTGTATTTAGGAATTGCCAAACGCTATCGTATTCCAGTAAGAATTTTACATAGTCATCAAAATAAAGCAGCTGACAAATTGAGTCATGCGATTAGAAATGTTCCGTTGCTTTATATTGGGAAAAAATGGCTGACCCATCGTATTGCTTGTTCAAAAATTGCAGGTGATTATTTATTTGGTAAAGCACCTTATGATCTTGTTTATAACGCTATTGATTATAATTTGTATCAATTTGATTCTAGTGTCAGACGTGAAGTGAGAACAGAACTAGGTTTTTCAGAATCGGATGTTATCCTAGGTCATACGGGACGCTTAACTCCTCAAAAAAATCAATTGTTTTTGATTCAACTTTTGTCAGATTTGCGTCAAAAATCGTTGGATAAATCGTATCATTTGGTTCTTGTTGGTGAAGGAGAAGATAAGGAAAGTCTGTTGAACTTAGCTGCTACCTTGCAAGTATCAGAATTTGTCCACTTTTTAGGTGAACGCAATGACATTCCAAGATTACTGCAAGCCTTTGATTTGTTTGTATTTCCTTCTTTATATGAAGGAGTTGGCATTTCTGTGTTAGAAGCACAAGCGGCAGGTTTATATAGTATTTGTTCAAGCGGTGTGCCAGAAGAAGCAGACATCTCACCAAGTATTGTTCATTTGGATTTGAATGATAAACAAGCTTGGTTAACAGCCATCGACCAAGTTTATCATCGAACAGCTACTCCACCTGTCTTAGATGAAAAATATGATATTCGACAAAATGCGGAAAGGTTAAGTAATCTTTATCATCGCTATTTGTCATAAAGGAAAATGAAGATAATGAAAGAATTGACTACTCGTGAAACGCAAGAGCAAATTTATCAAATATTAAAAGATTTTGTGTCTTTTTGTGACCGTCATCAGTTAGAATACCGTCTATGTGGGGGGACGATGCTCGGTGCCATTCGTCATTCAGGATTTATTCCTTGGGATGATGATATTGATATTTCTATGCCAAGACCAGATTACAATCGTTTTCTAGCTTTAAGTCAACGAGAGCCTATTGGCTCTCATCTTGTTGTGTCTTCTTATGAACAAGGTCAGTTGGATTATCCATTTGCTAAGCTATTAAACACTAAGACAAAGATTGAGAATTCTTTTGTTAATAATGATGGGTCGGATCATTTGTGGATTGATATTTTACCAGTTGATGGTTTACCATCAGATTCAAATGAATTAAATCATCATTATCGAAAGATTAAAAGATATCAGCAATTACTTATGGTGTCTCTATCAGCCTTTGGTACAGGTCAATCATTTTTAAAAATGGTAGTCAAATCGATTTTGGGTCCCATATTACGTTTAATTGGCTCAAAATATTTTGGAAGAAAATTAGATGAACTGGCCCAAAAATACCCATATGAAACTTCAGAAAATGTTGGTGTTGTTTCCTGGGGATTATACGGACCATCAGAATCATTAGTCAAATCAGATTATAGTGAAAGTGTTTTGGTAACGTTTGAGGGTGGACAATTCAAAGCTCCTAAAGCTTGGAAAACCTATTTAACAAATCTCTATAAGGATTATATGCAACTACCCCCAGAAGATAAACGGAAAGTTCATTTGTCTAAAGCCTGGTTATTAGATGATTGATGAGTTTAATATTAGTTATAAAATAACGATACGGATAAAGGAGAATCCATGAATAAAGTTTTAACCATATCAATAGCAGCTTATAATGTCGCCGACTATATACGTGAAACCTTGGATAGCTTAGTTGCCTCAAAATTTATTGATGATTTAGAAATTTTTGTGGTGGATGATGGCGGACAAGATGATACATTAGCTATTGCCCAAGACTACCAAAAACGTTATCCTAATAGTGTTATTCCTGTTCATAAAGAAAATGGCGGTTATGGGACAACTGTTAATTATAGTTTGGAGCATGCGACAGGTCGTTATTTTAAATTACTTGATGGTGATGATTGGGTTAAAACAGAATCTTTGGATCAATTGGTTGAACAATTAAAGAATATTGAGACGGATTTGGTAGTGACACCTTTTCTTAAAGGTCCTAGCATGGCTGAGATGGAGCTTCAGGATTATAGTTCACAATTACCGATAGCAAAAGAGCAACAGCTTAGTGAGCTTATGAATCCGCCAATTCTAGGAATGTGGGCGATGTGCTATAAAACAAGTGTTCTTAGAGAATCTGGTTTGAAATTACCAGAAAAACTGTTTTATACAGATCAGATTTTTTGTACGGTTCCTATTCCATTTGTGAAAACGATTCAATATTTTGATTTTCCGATTTATTGTTATCGTTTAGGTCGTGATGGTCAAAGTGTTAGTAAGGAATCTCGTATAAAAAATGCTCAAATGACGTTGGATATTTGCCGAGAATTGACAAGTTATATTGCTAAATATAAGGAACATGACAACTATCCGTATCTTTTAAAACGTGTATCGTCGTATTATTTATCAGCATTGAAAACAATTTTACTATCCCCTATATCTGCTGATACGATTTCTCGTTTTAAGGCGTATGATCAGTTGATCAAACAACTTTCTCCAGAAATGTATCAAGTTATCGTTTCAGAGGGTAAGTTTGGTAAAATTGTTCGTATGGCACGTCAAACCAATTATCTTGGTTTGTGGTTGTTGTCTATTATATACAAAAATGGAATTAAAAATTGGGCATAATGTGACTCATTTGGTAAATGAAATTATGTCTGCCACTAATGGCTTTGAAAGGATAAAAGATGATTTATGCAGGAATTTTAGCAGGTGGTAAAGGAACAAGGATGGGCCTTCAAGATATGCCTAAGCAATTCTTAGAATTGGGAAATCGTCCTATCTTGGTACATACACTAGAAAAATTTATCTTGGTACCTGAGATTGATGTAGTGGTTGTGGGTACGCATCCAGATTGGTTAACTTATACAGAAGATTTAATTGATAAGTATTTGGCCGCTTATAAGGAAAGAATCCTAGTAACAGCAGGTGGAGCAGATCGTAATACAACGATTAAACATATTATTGAATGTATTGATCATCACTATCCAATCACGGCTCAAGATATTATCATTACGCATGATTCAGTTCGTCCATTTGTTAGTCTAAAGACTATTCAAGAAAATATTCGATTGGCACAGATAAGTGATGCTGTAGATACGGTAGTAGAAGCGACTGATACAATTGTGCAAAGTCGAGATGGCCAAGTGATTTCAGAAATTCCAGAACGACAATACCTCTATCAAGGGCAAACGCCACAAAGTTTTAAACTGGTTGATTTCCTAGACTTGTATCAAAACCTTTCTGAAGAAGACAAGCAAATTTTAACAGATGCTTGTAAAATTTTTGTCATCAATGACAAACAAGTAGCCTTAGCCAAGGGTGATTATGCTAATATAAAAATCACCACAGTTACAGATTTGAAAATCGCTAGAAGTATGATTGAGGAAAATTAACTATGTTAAATCAAGTGTATCAGTTGATTAGACCGAAGACGATTTCTATAAAATATCAAGATTTATCTATTGATATGTCTGATAAAGTATTGATTAAACCTCATTATATGGCGATCTGTCATGCGGATCAACGCTATTATCAAGGCAAGCGTGATCCAAAAGCATTAGCCAAAAAATTGCCGATGGCTCCCATTCATGAAGCTAGTGGTATCGTATTGGCTGATCCAACAAATACCTATAAACCTGGACAAAAGGTGGTGATGATTCCTAATCAACCACCTCATCTTGGAGATGAAACGTTTTATGAGAATTACCTCAACGGTTTACATTTCCTCTCTAGTGGATTTGATGGCTTTATGCAGGAAACAATTGCTTTACCTGTTGATCGTGTAGTTCCTTATCAAGATATTGCCGATGAAATAGCTGCCTTGTCAGAATTCTCTAGTGTTAGTATGCATGCTATTGCTCGTTTTGATCAACTTGCTCACCACCAACGAGAACGTGTGGTCATTCTAGCAGATGGTAGTTTGTCTTATGTTTTAGCAACTGCCTTACACTATCGTTTTCCTGATATTAAAATAACAGTCATTGGTCGTAATCTAGAAAAACTACGTCTATTTAATTTTGTAGAATCAACCTATTTGACTAATGAAGTACCAGACGATTTGAAATTTGATCATGCCTTTGAGTGTGCAGGAGGTCAAGGAAGTGAACCTGCCATCAATGACATTATCGATTATCTTAAGCCTCAAGGTACAGTTGTTTTAATGGGAGTTAGTGAGAATAAGATTGCGATTAACACCAGAGATATTTTAGAAAAAGGCTTGACAGTCGTAGGGTCATCAAGGTCTGGTCGTAAAGATTTTGAAGCAGCTGTCGAGATGTTACAAGACCAAACCATTCAGAATCGTTTAAAAAATATCATTTATCTTGAAGCACCAGTTCAATCAGTAGATGATATTCATCGTGTTTTTGCAACAGATTTGACAACCTCTTTTAAAACAGTATTTAAGTGGGATATTTAGACTGATTTTTACGAAATCATATTATCCTTGATTGATGTAAGAAAGAATAATCGTGTCTCAAAAGTTAGTTAGTTTTATCATACCTGTTAATCGTTTAGATCAAATCATTAGACGAACCTTGTATAGTATTATAAATGCTTGCTCATTTGACCTTTCAATGATTGAAATCTTGATTGTTGAAAATGGAAAAGCTATTTCACTTAGCAAGACTTTGCAAGATGTACTAGAGTCTTATCCGGATTTGATTGTTTTATTACAATCTAAGGAACATGTTTCTGCTGCTAGAAATATAGGAATTCAACATAGTCGAGGTCGCTGGTTGGTTTTTGTTGATGCAGATGATGAACTGGTACCACAACACATGTCTGAGCTTGTCCAAGAGTTGCAAAATTCCCAAGCTGATTTTCTGGTATGTGATTTTTTTAAAAGCAATCAGTTGCTTCAATTATCTGTTTTATTATCTAATAAAACATTAGAAGAACAAAAGCGTCTTATGATTAGTAAACCAACGTTATTCATGACCGTTTGGAATAAATGTTTTTCTCGTGAGTTTATTATTAAGCAGCAAATTTTCTTTGATGAGCGTCTGCGTTTAGCAGAAGATGGTGATTTTATGTTGAATGTTTTGAGTCAAACAAGAGGTTTTAAAGTCTTTGCTCATCCATATTATCGTTATTATCAACATAGTCAATCCACGATGGGACGATTTGATGATAAGAGTAAGGATTACATTCAAGCAATGGTGCTCGCTAAGGAAAAATACTCAAGCTTACTAACGTTTCAAGGGGGATTAGAAAAGTATATATTGACACATTTGAATTTGATTCTGGTTAGAGAGACATTCAATTATCAAAATAATCAAAGTTTTCGAGATAAAAAGAAAGCATTGCAAGTTTTGATGGAACACCCTATTTTCAGAACGAGCTTGAGTCGTCTTTCGATTAGTTCATGTGTGTCTTTATATTATTTAACGATTGTGTTATTAAAATTACGTTGCCATACGTTAGTAGGTGTGGCTTGTACACTGAAATCTTATGTCAATAGCAAACGAATAACCTGATAGATTTTATGGAAAAAATAGATATTGTAGTACTCTGGGTTGATGATAAAGATTTAGAATGGCGTCAGTTAAGAGATGTTTATACAAATACGGTATCGTCAGAGCTTACAGAACGATTGTATCGTGACTATGGCACCTTTCAGTATTGGTTTAGAATGATTGAAAAGAATGCACCTTGGGTCAATCAGATTTATTTGATTACGCATGGTCATCTGCCACCGTGGTTGAAGCAAGATCATCCTAAATTGAAGATTATCAATCATCGTGATTATATTCCAGAGATGTATTTGCCGACATTTAATTCTAATGTGATTGAGTTAAATTTACATCGCATTGACTCACTGTCAGAGAATTTTATTTTGTTTAATGATGATACCTTTGTTATTAAACCTATTGCGCCTTCTGATTATTTTCAAGGCCAATTACCAAAATTATCTGCTGTTTATAATACGATAGTTCCTTTTGAGAGCTTTTCTCGAGTAATCTATAATAATGTGGAAGTATTAAATCGTCATTTTAAAACAAAAGCTGCTTTGAAAAAGAGTTGGTGGAAATTTTTTAATATTGCCTATGGTAAAGACATGCTAAGAAATATCTGTTTACTACCATGGGGTTTAACTGGTTATGTTAATTATCATCTTCCTAGCCCACTAAAAAAATCAACTTTGACGCGATTATGGGAGTTAGAGTATGATGTGTTACATGAAACTAGTCAACATCATGTTAGAGATAATCGAACAGACATCAATCATTGGTTGCTGAATTACTGGCAGATTGAAACAAATCAGTTTATGCCTGCTCCTACATGGTTTGGCCAGTATATGACAGTTAATGAAATTCATGCACTAGAGAGAGCATTCAAAAACAATAAGACAGCTGTTGTTTGCGTGAATGACTCTCAAGATACTGATGAGAAAAATTTTCAAGATCTACTAAAATTATTTGAAGAATATTTCCCTGAAAAATCATCTTTTGAGCAATAGGAGGACAAATGGATTATATTATTGAAACAAGAAATAAGGGTCAAAAGCATGCCGGAGCTAAGGCACCAGATGACATTGTAGCGATTTGCCAAAAACGTGGCATGGGAACATTTAGTTTTCCAATTTATCCATCACATTTACATAAGTTGATTCGTCAATTTTGGATGTTATTTACTTGTGTGAGAGTATGGTTGATGATTTTAATGAAAACTAAATCAGGTGACCGAGTGATTTGGCAACATCCTATTTATGGAATTCGTTATGCTTATTTTTTCATTGGTTTGATAAAAAAATGGAAAAAAGTAACCTTCATTGCTTTAATTCATGATTTAGAGAGTTTGCGTAGTACTGGTGGTGATTTCCATCTGATGAATTCTAATACTTCTGCCATAGCAGATAAGGGGTTATTATCTCGTTGTGATTTTGTGATTAGTCATAACCAGTTTATGACAAATTATTTATTGGAATTAGGTATTGTAAAAGAAAAAATTGTTAATTTAGAGATTTTTGATTACCTTTATAAAGATGTTCCAGATCGCGATACAAATTTGGGAACACCATCTGTTTTGATTGCGGGAAACTTAGGTCCGGTTAAAAGTCCTTATATCTATAAATTATTAGAGTTACCAATTGATTTGAGATTATATGGGATTTTATATGAGGGAGATAAGGATGACCCACGCTATAAGGGGGCATTTCCACCAGACGAGTTAATTGAACATTTGGATGCGAATTTTGGTATTGTTTGGGATGGTACTTCACTTGAAGAATGTACGGGAAATACAGGACAATATTTACGTTTTAATAATCCACATAAAACCTCTCTTTATTTGGCTGCCAAGCTACCTATCATCGTGTGGCGACAAGCTGCAATTGCGACATTTGTGTTAGAGAATGGTGTTGGTATTGCAATTGATCGCTTATCAGATTTGCCTCAAGTATTGGCGAATATGTCACAAGAAGAGTATGCTGAAATGCTCAATAATGTTAATCAGATTTCAGAACGTATTCGAACAGGTTATTATACCAATAAAGCCTTAGATGCTTGTCAATAAATAAAACTCGTTGATTAACGAGTTTTTATTATTTTCTGGTCTATGATATAATGGAACAAGATATAGAGAGATAGAAAGTAAGTAAATGAATATTTTTGATACGCATACTCACTTGAATGTGGAAGCATTTTTTGGTAAAGAGGCAGAAGAAATCCTACTAGCTAAGGAGCTTAGTGTCACGAAAATGAATGTGGTTGGTTTTGACCGTCCTACCATTGAGCGTAGTTTGATGTTGGCTGAAAAGTATGATGAGATTTATGCCACCATTGGTTGGCACCCGACAGAAGCTGCTTCTTATGATTTAGCTGTGGAAGATTTTATCAGTCAGCACTTAACTCATAAAAAAGTGGTAGCTCTGGGTGAGATTGGCTTGGATTATTACTGGATGACTGCCTCAAAGGAAAAGCAAGTAGAAGTTTTCCAGCGTCAGATAGAGTTAGCTAAAACTTATGATTTGCCTTTTGTTGTTCATACACGTGATGCTATGGCAGACACTTATTCAGCCATAGCAGAAGTGGGTGTGGGAGCAGCAGGTGGCATTATGCATTCTTATTCGGGTTCTTTAGAAATGGCAGAGCAGTTCCTTGAGCTTGGTATGATGATTTCATTTTCAGGAGTGGTGACCTTCAAAAAGGCGACAGACGTTCAGGAAGCAGCGACATATTTACCCTTAGACAAGATATTAGTTGAAACGGATGCTCCTTACCTTGCCCCTGTGCCTAAACGTGGTCGTGAAAATAAAACGGCCTATACACGTTATGTTGTTGAAAAAATAGCAGAATTGCGTGGATTGAGTGTTGAAGAAGTAGCAACTGCAACTTATGAAAATGCTATGAGGGTGTTTAAACTTGACCAATAAGATAAAAATTCAAGAAGTTATTGTGGTTGAAGGTCGAGATGATACGGTTAATTTGAAACGATTTTATGATGTTGATACCTATGAAACACGAGGCTCAGCCATCAATGTTGAGGATCTTGAACGGATTAGAAGATTGCATGAACAACGTGGTGTCATTGTCTTGACTGATCCGGATTATCAAGGGGAACGGATTCGACGGATGATTACTCAAGCGATTCCAACGGTCAAACATGCTTTTATCAACCCAGATGAAGCTGTGCCAGAATCTAAAAGTAAGGGGCGGTCTTTGGGGGTTGAACATGCTAATTTTGCAGATTTAGAAAAAGCCCTGCATGGCTTGCGCGGCCAAGGTCAAAAAACACGCTCATTTAATATTAGTCAGACAGATTTGATTCGTCTAGGGTTGTTGATGGGTGCAGATAGTCGTCAACGTCGAGAATATTTGGGTCAAAACCTTCGTATTGGCTACTGCAATGGGAAACAACTATTGAAACGTTTGGAGCTTTTTGGGGTGAATTTGCAAGAGGTTGAAAAATGTATGAAAGATTATGAAAGGAAAAGGGATGAGAATAGCAGACTATTCAGTAACTAAAGCTGTTTTAGAACGTCATGGGTTCACATTTAAGAAGTCTTTTGGTCAAAATTTTTTGACGGATACTAATATCTTACAAAAGATTGTGGCGACAGCAGAGATTGATAAGGGGGTCAATGTCATTGAGATTGGTCCAGGTATTGGGGCTTTGACTGAATTTTTGGCAGAACAAGCAGCAGAGGTCATGGCTTTTGAAATCGATGACCGCTTGCTTCCGATTTTAGCTGAAACCTTGACTGATTTTGACAATGTCCAGGTTATCAATGAAGACATTTTACAAGCTGATTTGCAGGAGCGAATTAAAGGTTTCAAAAACCCGAATTTGCCTATAAAAGTTGTGGCTAACTTGCCTTATTACATTACCACTCCTATTCTGATGCACTTGATTGAGAGTAAGATTCCTTTCAGTGAGTTTGTGGTGATGATGCAAAAGGAAGTAGCAGACCGCATCTCTGCTCAACCTAAAACTAAGGCTTACGGTAGCTTGTCTATTGCTGTTCAGTATTACATGACGGCTAAGATCGCCTTTATCGTGCCTCGGACAGTTTTTGTGCCTGCTCCTAATGTGGATTCTGCTATTTTGAAAATGGTTCGTCGCAAGGAACCGTTAGTGACTGTTAAAGACGAAGACTTTTTTTTCCGTGTGGCCAAAGCGTCTTTTGTTCATCGACGTAAAACCCTATGGAATAACTTGACTAATTATTTTGGTAAATCAGATGATGTCAAGATTAAACTTGAACAAGCCCTTACTCAAGCTCAGTTGGCAGTAAATTTAAGAGGGGAAGCCTTATCTATTGAAGAATTTGCTCGCTTAGCAGATTGTTTATGGGAACAATTCGCTCATTAAGTTGTAACACCTTATCTTAATAAGATAAGGTGTTTCCTTTTTTTGAAATCAGTTTCTAAAAAAGAAGAAAAATTTTCGAGTTATTGCTTACGCTTTCATTTTATGAAAAAACATGTTAAACTTAGGTTGTTAGGATATAAATATGCATAAGAGGGAAACGATGGACAAAAAGGAAGTCATTGGCAATAAAATCCGTGAGGAACGCAAGAAAAAAGGGTTAACTCGTGAGCAGTTTTGTGGCACTGAAACAGAGTTGACGGTAAGACAGCTCATGCGGATTGAACAAGGCAAGTCCCTACCAACCTTGGTTAAATTGGAATACATTGCTGAAACATTGGGACTTTATGTGACAGATATTTTGGGTGAAAATAGTATTCAGATTCCAGAAGAATACTTTGAGAAAAAGTACCTTTTGTTTAAGAGTAGTTCTTATGGTGATGCCGAACGAATTGCAGAGAAACACCGCATCATTGAAGAAATTTATCAAGATTATTTTGATTTTTTGCCAGATGAAGAACTGTTAACCTTAGATTTGATTGAACGTTTGTTAGATTGGCGAGTTAATCCTCAAGGTGAAAGTGGAGATTCGTTGTTTGCTGATTATTTTGGACAGGTTCTCACCAAAAAGGTTTATGTGTTGAATGATTTACTTTTACTACAATATTATGCGGTACAATGTCAGGATATTACTTATGAATCAAAAAAATTAGAAACTTGTTTTAAAAAAGTGCTAC
The DNA here is from genome assembly GCF_007859185.1 of Streptococcus sp. sy018. NCBI lineage: Bacteria > Bacillati > Bacillota > Bacilli > Lactobacillales > Streptococcaceae > Streptococcus > Streptococcus sp. sy018. Next base: position 103,070 of record NZ_VOHN01000003.1, read on the forward strand.
AACAAGGCATACAAGGAAATGAATTTTATAATGTTGCATTACTCGGAGTTCTAAGTGCATTTGCTGCCGTTTATCTTGTAAATCAAGATTATGAAAAGATGTTGCAGGCAGTTGAACAAATGGATAAGATTATTCAACAAACCTTGCAACAGGTGTATCGACCAGTGACCTTATGTTTTAGAGCTAAGTATATTACTTATCAGCTTCAAGATAAAGTAAAAGCTGAAAAGACCTATGATATGGCAATTTTATTGGCTCAAGACATGGGAGATGACATTCTTTTGGCTAATTTAGTCAGAGAAAAAGACATGGATTTAGCACATTTAAAGAACAAAAAGTGACATCTATGTCCTGTTGTTATTTTTGTTTTATAATATAATGGTGGTATCATGATAAGAAAGGATAACAGATATGAAAAAGCTATTAGTGCTTCAATTTGTTTTTAGTATTTGGCTTCTTATTACTGGTTAGTATAATGATTGATAAGAGAACATTTGTTCTCTTTTTTTATCAAATGATAGAGATTTGGTAAGGGGTATGACATTATTAGGTGTTAAGACATTTTTTTGCTATAATAAAATAAAGACAAAAGGGTAAAGGAGATCATTTGCAAGGAAGAATTGTTAAGGCTTTGGCTGGTTTTTATTATGTTGAGTCAGAGGGTGTGCTATATCAGACACGAGCGCGTGGTAATTTTCGTAAAAAGGGTCAGACGCCTTATGTTGGCGACTGGGTTGATTTTTCAGCTGATGAAAATTCGGAAGGCTATATTTTAGCGATTCATGAGCGACAAAATGCTTTAGTTCGTCCTCCTATTGTCAATATCGATCAAGCTGTCGTTATCATGAGTGCCAAGGAACCAGATTTTAATGCCAATCTTTTAGATCGTTTTTTAGTACTTTTGGAACACAAAGACATCAAGCCTTTGATTTATATTTCAAAAACAGATTTACTAGAAGATACTCAAAATCTTTCAGAAATAGCAAGTCATTACCAAGCTATTGGTTATGACTTTATAACTGAGATGGCTGACTTATTGCCTTATTTATCTGACTGTGTGACAGTTTTTATGGGGCAAACGGGTGTTGGAAAATCAACGCTGTTAAATAAGTTGGCACCAGAGTTAGCTTTGGCAACGGGTGAAATTTCTGATAGTTTGGGTCGAGGTCGTCATACGACCAGAGCAGTCAGTCTTTTTCATGTTTATAGTGGTCTGATTGCTGATACCCCTGGTTTTAGTGCCTTGGATTATGAAGTCACTACCAGTGAAGACCTCAATCAAGCTTTTCCAGAGATTAAACATCATTCAGCTAAATGTAAGTTTAGGACTTGTACACATACGCATGAACCAGCTTGTGAGGTCAAATCGGCTGTCGAAACGGGTCAAATTTGGCAGATGCGTTATGACAATTACTTGCAACTGCTCAGTGAGATTGAAAATCGACGTGAAACTTATAAAAAGACAATCAAGCGTCAGTAAAGAAAGCTGACGTTTTCATTAGAAAGAGGAAAAAATGAAACGAGTTAACCATATTGCACCATCTATTTTAGCGGCAGATTATGCTAATTTAGCAACTGAACTTAAACGCATTGAAGAAACTGGTGTTGATTATGTGCATATTGATTTGATGGATGGTCAATTTGTTCCTAACATTAGTTTTGGAACGGACTTGGTTGCAAGTATGCGTAAACACAGCCAATTATTTTTTGATTGTCATTTGATGGTGGTGCAGCCAGAACGTTATATTGATGCTTTGGCTCAAGCTGGTGCGGATATAATGACCATTCATACAGAAAGTACCGTTCATATTCATGGAGCCTTGCAAAAAATTAAGGCAAGTGGCATGAAGGCAGGAGTTGTCATTAACCCAGGGACTCCTGTTAGTGTATTAGAACCTGTTTTGGAGTTGGTGGATCAAGTCTTAATCATGACGGTCAACCCAGGATTTGGAGGTCAAGCCTTTATTCCTGAAATGATGAAAAAAGTTGAAGCGGTGGCAGCTATGCGTGAGGCTAGTGGCCTAGATTTTGACATTGAAGTTGATGGTGGTATTGATGATACTACGATTGGTTTAGCAAAATCTGCAGGGGCTAATGTCTTTGTGGCGGGCTCTTATCTCTTTAAGGACGATTTGTTGGCACAGGTCAATAAATTACGTGAGGCTCTGAATGACTAAGGTTGCCTTGTTTGCAGGTGGTGACTTGTCTTATTTTACTCGTCAATTTGATGTGTTTGTTGGGGTTGATCGTGGTAGTTTGTTTCTTTTGGAACAAGGTTTGGCTTTAGATTGGGCAATTGGCGATTTTGACTCAGTGAGTTCAGAAGAATTTGCGAGAATTGAGGCGTCGGCAGGTCATCTCATAACAGCACCTCGTCATAAGGATGATACGGATACTGAATTGGCTTTGATTAAGATTTTTCAAGCCTTTCCAAAAGCAGAAGTGACGATTTTTGGTGCCTTGGGAGGTCGTTTGGATCACACCTTGACCAATATTTTTCTACCAAGCCATCCAGAACTGAGTGCCTATGCTCACCAGATTTGTCTAGTGGATGATTTAAACCAAGTGACTTATCGACTGGCTGGTCAACATGAGTTGTATCCAGAAGCAAATTTTGATTATGTTTCTTTTTTGGTAGAAGGTTCAGGAATCTTGCAACTAGAAAATGCCAAGTATCCCTTGAATGAGGCGAATTTTTTTGAGCGAAAAATCTATACCAGTAATGAGTTTTTGACAGGTCCGATTAAACTTAGCCTAACGGATGGTTATGTTATCATAATTCAAACAAAAGATAGGAGCTGATAATGGAAATCCTTTTCTTAATCATACTGATTTGCTTGGGTCTTGCTTTGATAGTCTTGTATCGCCGTTTGGTCGAATTGCAGAGCAGTTTACAAGAAAATTTGGATAATCAGTCTGATCGATTATCAGATCAACTCACCTATCAACTGGATTTGGCCAATAAGGAGCAACTGCTCAGCTTGTCCAATCAGTCTAATCAGCAGCAAGCTGAGTTGTATCAGCAGTTGACAGATGTTCGTGACGTTTTGAATCGCAATTTGACTCAGCAACGTGATTGGTCAGACAAGAGAATGGAGAGTATCGCTCAGCAATTAAATCAAGCCGTTCATACTATGCAAACCTCCAATGAAGAACGTTTGGAGCAAATCAGACAAACTGTTGACGAAAAGCTAGAACAGACTCTTCATCGTCGCCTGCAAGCCTCCTTTGAAACGGTTTCTCTTCAGTTGGAAAATGTTAACAAAGGTTTGGGCGAAATGCAGAACTTGGCGCGTGATGTGGGAAGTTTGAGTAAGGTATTGTCTGGCAGTAAAACTCGTGGGATTTTAGGGGAATTGCAGCTGGGTCAAATCATCGAAGACATGCTCAGTCCTCAACAATACGAACGAGAGTTTGCTACCGTTAGTGGTAGTCAGAATCGAGTAGAGTATGCCATCAAGCTACCTGGTCAAGCTCAAGGTCAGTTTGTGTATTTGCCAGTTGATGCCAAGTTTCCTTTGGATGATTACTACCGTTTGGAAGAAGCCTATGATTTAGGAGATAAGCAAGTGATTGCTAAGGAGAGAAAACAGCTTCTAACCAGTATCAAGGGATTTGCCAAGGATATTGCCAATAAATATCTCAATCCACCAGAAACTACCCAGTTTGCCATCTTGTTTTTACCAACCGAAGGGCTTTATGCTGAAGTCGTGCGACAGGCTGATTTCTTTGATGCTCTTAGACGTGAACAACACATTTTAGTGGCTGGGCCAAGCACCTTGGCGGCACTTCTTAATTCTTTATCAGTCGGTTTTAAGACCTTGAATATTCAAAAAAATGCCCATGACATCAGCAAGATTTTGGGCAATGTTAAGACAGAATTTGGAAAATTTGGTGGGTTATTGGAAAAAACTCAAAAACAACTTCGTACAGCGAGCAATAGTTTAGATAGTTTGATGACCACTAGAACCAATGCGATTGTTCGAGCTTTAGATAAGGTTGATAGTTATCAAGATCAAGATACAGCCTTTTTACTGGGAATTTCTCAACTAGGAGGAGAGAATAATGAAAATTAGTCAGATGAAAAAAGACCAGAACTTTGAAGGATTTTACCTTATTAAAACAGCTGAAGTTCGTAAAACACGTGCGGGTAAGGATTATATCGCTCTAACTTTTCAAGATGATAGTGGTGAGATTCAGGGTAATCTTTGGGATGCTCAACCTCACAACGTCAAAGAGTTTATTGCCGGTCGAGTGATTTATATGACAGGACGACGCGAGGTTTATAATGGTACGCCTCAGGTAAATCAATTAAGTTTACGTCTGCCCCTAGAAGGTGAGCCGTCAGACCCTAGTCTGTTCAAGGAAAAACCACCTGTCAATGTGAACGAAGTCAGAAATTACTTGGAGCAGATGATGTTTAAAATTGAGCAGGCAACTTGGCAACGAATTGTTCGTGCTCTTTATCGTAAATATGATCAAGCTTTCTATCATTTTCCAGCTGCTAAAATCAATCACCATGCTTTTGAAACAGGTTTAGCCTATCATACGGCAACTATGGTTCGTTTAGCCGAAAGTATTTGTCAAATCTACCCTAATCTTAATTCAAGCTTACTATTTTCAGGTATCATGTTACATGATTTAGCCAAGGTTTTAGAACTATCAGGACCAGATCAAACAGAGTACACTTTAAGAGGTAACTTGTTAGGGCACATTGCTTTAATCAATGAAGAAGTGACAAAGATTGTTTTAGAATTAGGATTGGATGATGAGCGAGAAGATGTCGTGATGTTACGACACATGTTACTCAGCCATCATGGTCAGTTGGAATATGGCAGCCCAGTTCGTCCGCATTTAATGGAGGCTGAAATCTTGCATATGATTGATAATATTGATGCCAAAATGATGATGATGACAACTGCCCTCAATCGAGTGGATGATGGTGAATGGACAGCCAAACTTTTTGCGATGGAAAATCGTTCTTTTTACAAACCCAAATTGGACCAATAAAACTTTAGAACATTGTTGAAAACAATGTTCGTTTTTTGTATAATATTATCATATAATGACAGAAAGATATGAAAGAGAAGAAGCCTATGAAAATAAGACGAAGTGAGCGTATGGTGGTTATTTCCAATTATTTGCTCAATCATCCTTATAAATTAACAAGTCTTAGTTATTTTGCCGAACAATATAACTCAGCTAAGTCATCTATTTCTGAAGATATTGCCATTATCAAACGGGCTTTTGAAAAAACTTCTGTTGGTGAAATAGAAACCTTAGCTGGAGCCAGTGGTGGTGTGATATTTCGTCCAACTATGGATCAAGCTGAAGCCCGTCAGGTTTTGGAAGAGCTAAAAGAACTCTTGGCTCAGAGTGATCGCATTTTACCAGGAGGCTATATCTACCTATCAGATCTTTTGAGTACGCCTCGTATTTTGAAAAATGTCGGTCGAATTATTGCTAACCATTTTCGTCATGAAAAAATTGATGTGGTGATGACAGTAGCAACCAAGGGTGTGCCTCTAGCTAATGCAGTAGCCAATGTTCTTGACGTTCCTTTTGTCATTGTTCGCAGGGATTTGAAAATCACAGAAGGTTCAACGGTATCGATTAACTATGTCAGTGCTTCAAGTGATCGGGTGGAAAAAATGTTTCTCTCAAAGCGTAGCTTAAAACCCAATAGTCGTGTTTTGATTGTTGATGATTTTCTTAAAGGTGGGGGAACCATTACAGGTATGACGAGTCTGTTAGCAGAATTTGATTGTGATTTGGCAGGCGTAGCGGTTTTTGCAGAAAATAGCCAAGAAGAACGTGAGGATTTGACCTATAAGTCATTGCTAAAGGTGTCGAAAATTGATATGAAACACAATCAACTCACAGTTGAAATGGGCAATATCTTTGACTGATTATCTTGTCAGTTCATGAAAAATTTGATATAGTTAGAGATGCATTAAAGGAGGATTAAAATGCCATTATCAACCCTATTGATTTTTGTAGCCATGTTTGGACTCATGTTTTGGATGCAAAATCAACAAAAAAAACAAGCCAAAAAAGCAGAAGAAGAACGCCAAAATTTAAGTAAAGGTGATCAAATTGTCACAATTGGTGGTATGTACGCTGTCGTTGACGAAGTTGACTTGGCTAACAATAAGATTGTTTTAGATGTGGATGGTATTTATTTGCCATTTGAATTGACAGCCATTAAACGTGTCGTAGCCAAAGGAACAACTCAGGCTGCTAGCCCTGTCGTTGAAGAAGCAAGTGAAACAGCTATTGTAGAAGAGTAGGATTAGCCTACTCTTTTTGTGTAAAATGAACAAGTGACTAGCAAAAGCACCTTAAAATATGATAAAATAGTAGTAGTTCTAACAAGTAATAAGGAAATTTATGTTTACATTTAAGAAAAAAAAAGTTGTTGAAGAAGGTCTAGAAAAAATCCCTCAGCATATTGGCATTATCATGGACGGTAATGGTCGCTGGGCTAAAAAAAGATTGCAACCGCGTGTCTTTGGTCACAAAGCTGGTATGGATGCTTTGCAGGCTGTTACAATAAAAGCAGCTGACCTGGGTGTCAAGGTACTGACTGTCTATGCTTTTTCAACTGAAAATTGGTCTCGTCCAGAAGATGAAGTCAAGTTCATTATGAATCTTCCTGTTGAGTTTTTTGATCGCTATGTCCCGGAATTGCATAAAAATGGTGTGCGAGTTGAGGTGATTGGTGAAACAGATCGTTTACCCAAAGAAACTTTAGCTGCCTTAAATCAAGCACGTGAGTTGACCAAGGATAACCAAGGGTTGATTTTGAATTTTGCCTTGAATTATGGTGGTCGTAGAGAGTTGACCTTGGCAGTACAAGAATTGGCTCAACAGGTGGCTGATGGAAAACTGACAGCGACGCAGATAACAGAAGAGTTGATTGCTGAGCATTTACAGACCAAGCACTTACCAAAAGCTTATCAAGATCCAGACTTGGTAATTCGAACGAGTGGTGAGTTGCGTTTGAGCAATTTTTTACCTTGGCAGGCAGCTTATAGCGAGTTTTATTTTACAGAAGTGTTGTGGCCTGATTTTGATGATGAACAGTTATTGCTAGCACTAGTTGACTATAATAAACGTCATCGTCGTTTTGGAGGTCTTTAGAAGGGAAAGTCATGAATCGTGAACGTTTAATTTATGGTGGTATTGTTGGAGCAGTTTTTTTGTTCTTTCTATTGATAGGGGGCGTGTTTTTTCAACTATTTGTAGGTGGTTTGGCTATACTTGCTGTCGTTGAACTATTGCGAATGAAAAAATTAGAAGTTTTTTCACTAGAAGGCATGTTGACTATGTTAGCGACTTTTGTCTTGACGGTTCCGCTACAAAATTATTTTCCATCTTTACCGATGGACGCTAGTTTGGCAGCCTATGCTATTGTCGTGTTCTTGTTGTTATCAGGGACAGTATTCAATGCTAGCCAGTATAATTTTGATGATGTTTGTTTCCCTATTGCCGTCAGTTTTTATGTCGGCATTGGGTTTCAAAATTTAATCGCTGGTCAGATGGCAGGCTTAAATAAGATACTTTTGGCGATTTTCATTGTTTGGGCAACGGATATTGGTGCCTATGCTATCGGTCGTCGTTTTGGTCGCCATCAATTATTACCACAAGTATCACCTAATAAGACAATTGAAGGGAGCTTGGGTGGTATTGCGTCTGCTCTGTTTATAGCTATTCTTTTCATGTTGATTGATAAGTCAGTGTATGCGCCACGTCATTTTTTGACCATGTTGGTTTTAGTTGTTATTTTTAGTGTTTTTGCTCAATTTGGTGATTTAGTTGAAAGTGCCATTAAGCGTCATTTTGGCGTTAAAGATTCAGGTGATATTATTCCTGGTCATGGAGGGATTTTAGATCGCTTTGACAGTATGATTTTTGTGCTTCCGATTATGGACTTTTTCGGCTTATTTTAAGAGCAAGAGAGGAAGTTGATAATGTTTGGAATTTTAACATTTATTCTTATTTTTGGTGTGATTGTTACCGTTCATGAGTATGGCCATTTTTACTTTGCTAAAAAAGCGGGTATCTTGGTACGAGAGTTTGCCATTGGTATGGGACCTAAGATTTTTGCTCATCGAGGACAAGATGGTACACTTTATACCATTCGTCTGCTGCCTTTGGGAGGCTATGTGCGAATGGCAGGTTGGGGAGATGACAAGACTGAAATCAAAACCGGTAGTCCTGCCAGTTTGACGCTTAATCAAGCTGGAAAGGTTATTCGTATCAATTTATCTCAGAAACAATTAGATGTAAATAGCCTTCCCATGTCTGTTTTATCTTACGATTTAGAAGATAAGCTTCAAATCACAGGTCTGGTTTTAGATGAAACAAAGACGTTTACCGTTGATCATGACGCCACTATTGTTGAGGTTGATGGCACAGAATTGCGAATTGCTCCCAAGGATGTTCAATATCAAAATGCCACAGTGGCAGGTAAGTTGATGACCAACTTTGCTGGCCCAATGAATAATTTTATCTTGGGAACTGTGCTTTTTATGGTTTTAGTTTTTTTACAAGGTGGTGTTGCTGACTATTCTACCAATAAAATGGAAATCAATTCTCAAGGTGCCTTGGCAGCAGCAGGGGTTAAGACAGGCGATCAAATTTTAGCTGTCGGAGATTATCAAGTTACCAATTGGGAAGATTTAATAAAAGCTATGGATCAGACGACTGCTAACTTGACAGAAGGACAAGCCATTCCTGTTCGTGTCAAATCTGGTCAGACAGAAAAAACACTAGATGTCGTTCCCAAAAAAATCAGTGATACTTATGTGATTGGGGTTTCTCCTGGTCTCAAACGAGGCCTTTGGGACAAAATTTTCGGTGGCTTAAAAAGTTCAGTACTAGCAAGCGTAAGAATGATTGTGGCACTTAAAAATCTGATTTTACGTCCCAATTTGGACGGTCTCGGTGGCCCAGTAGCCATGTACCAAATCAGTAATCAAGTTGCCAATCAAGGCTTGAATCGTGTGATTGAATTGATGGCGTTACTGTCTATCAATATAGGTATCTTTAATTTAGTGCCAATTCCAGTTCTTGATGGTGGAAAAATTGTTATCAACTTATTAGAAGGCATTCGTCGTAAACCACTGAAACAAGAAACAGAGAGCTATCTGACTCTGGCTGGTGTGGTCTTTATGATTCTACTCATGCTGGCTGTAACATGGAATGATATCATGCGAACATTTTTTAATCAATAGAAGAAGGAAAAAGTTATGAAACAAAGTAAAATGCTTATCCCAACGTTAAGGGAGATGCCAAGTGATGCTCAGGTAATCAGTCATGCCTTGATGGTGCGTGCAGGATACGTTCGTCAAGTATCAGCGGGGATTTACGCTTATCTGCCCTTAGCTAGTCGCACCTTGGAGAAGTTCAAGACAATTATGCGAGAAGAGTTTGATAAAATTGGTGCGGTTGAGATGGAAGCTCCAGCTCTTTTGACGGCAGATTTGTGGCGTGAAAGTGGTCGTTATGACACCTATGGTGCCGACCTTTATCGTTTGAAAAACCGTGACCAGTCTGATTTTATCCTTGGACCAACCCATGAAGAAACCTTGACCATGTTGGTTCGTGATTCGGTTAAATCTTATAAACAGTTACCACTTAACCTTTATCAAATTCAATCTAAATACCGTGATGAAAAACGTCCTCGTAATGGTCTATTGCGTACGCGTGAATTTATCATGAAAGATGGTTATAGCTTCCACCAAGATTATGACAGCCTTGATGTGACTTATGAAGATTATCGCAAGGCTTATGAAGCAATTTATACCCGTGCTGGTCTTGATTTCAAGGCGATTATCGGAGATGGCGGAGCGATGGGTGGTAAAGATAGTCAAGAATTTATGGCGATTACACCAGACCGTACAGACCTAGATCACTGGTTGGTTTTGGACAAATCAATTGCTTCACTTGATGAAATCCCAACTGATGTGCTTGATGAAATCAAGAAAGAATTAACCTCTTGGGTGGTATCAGGTGAAGATACGATTGCCTACTCAAGTGAGTCAGACTATGCAGCTAATCTTGAAATGGCGACAGATTCCTTTACGCCGTCAACTAAGGTGGTAGCTCAAGACGAGATGGCTAAGGTGGAAACACCAGATTGCAAGACCATTGATGACGTGGCTGCCTTTTTACAAGTTGCCGAAGAACAAACCATCAAAACCCTTCTCTTTATGGCGGACGGTCAACCTGTTGTTGCTCTTTTGGTGGGTAATGACCAAGTCAATGATGTGAAATTAAAAAATCATTTAGCAGCAGATTTTCTTGAACCAGCTAGTGTAGAACAAGCTCAAGAGGTCTTTGGTGCAAGCTTTGGTTCGCTTGGTCCAGTTGGTTTGGCTGAAGATGTTCGTATCATTGCTGACCGTAAGGTTCAATATTGCTATAATGCCGTAGTTGGTGCCAATCAAGACGGTTATCATTTGACAGGTGTTAATCCAGAACGTGATTTCAAGGCAGAATACGTGGATATTCGTGAAGTGCGTGAAGGTGAATTGTCACCAGATGGAAAAGGCACACTCAAGTTCGCTCGTGGTATTGAGATTGGTCATATTTTCAAACTAGGGACACGCTATTCAGCTAGTATGGGGGCGAATATCCTTGATGAAAATGGTCGCAGTGTTCCAATGATTATGGGGTGCTATGGTATCGGTGTTAGCCGTATCTTGTCTGCTGTTATCGAGCAACATGCCCGCTTATTTGTCAGCAAGACACCAAAAGGTGATTTCAAATACGCTTGGGGAATCAACTTCCCTAAAGAATTGGCACCGTTTGACGTGCATTTGATTACGGTTAACGTTAAAGATGATGAAGCACAAGCTCTGACAGATAATTTAGAGAAACAGTTGATGTCAGCAGGTTATGATGTCTTGACAGACGATCGTAATGAACGTGTAGGTTCTAAGTTCTCAGATAGTGACTTGATTGGTTTGCCAATCCGTGTTACTGTTGGTAAGAAAGCCTCAGAAGGCATTGTGGAAGTTAAAATCAAAGAAACTGGTGATAGTATTGAAGTTCATCAAGAAAACCTACTTGAAACCTTGAAGATTTTGACAGAAGAAAAAGCATAAGATAACTAAATAACTCACTTGATTACTGATCAAGTGGGTTTCTTTTTAGAAAATATAAAAACCTATTGACAGAATTTGGGGAGTGTGGTAGAATAGTCTTTGTTGTTAGCGGGGATGGCGGAATTGGCAGACGCGCAGGACTAAGGATCCTGTGACCGCTTTAGGTCGTGTGGGTTCAAGTCCCACTCTCCGCAAAGTAAAAGGCTGAGGTAACTCGGTCTTTTTTATGTTTTCAGTAAAAATATCGGTAAAGACTAGAATTTCTCAAAAAAATGTGATAAAATTAACGTTGTAATGGGGAAACCCAAAATATTAGAGGAGGCCTAATTAAATGGCAATCGTTTCAGCAGAAAAATTTGTCCAAGCAGCCCGTGACAACGGTTATGCTGTTGGTGGATTTAACACAAACAACCTTGAGTGGACGCAAGCAATCTTGCGTGCAGCAGAAGCTAAAAAAGCTCCAGTTCTTATCCAAACATCTATGGGTGCTGCTAAGTACATGGGTGGTTACAAATTGGCTAAAGTGATGATTGAAACTCTTGTAGAATCAATGGGAATCACTGTACCAGTTGCAATCCATCTTGACCATGGTCATTATGAAGATGCACTTGAGTGTATTGAAGTAGGTTACACGTCAATCATGTTTGATGGTTCACATCTTCCAATCGAAGAAAACCTTGAAAAAGCTCGTGAAGTAGTAGCTTTGGCACATGCTAAAGGTGTATCAGTTGAGGCTGAAGTTGGAACTATCGGTGGTGAAGAAGACGGTATCGTTGGTAAAGGTGAATTGGCACCAATCGAAGATGCAAAAGCTATGGTTGAAGCAGGTGTTGACTTCTTGGCTGCAGGTATCGGTAACATCCACGGTCCATACCCAGAAAACTGGGAAGGTCTTGACCTTGAGCACTTGAAGAAATTGACAGAAGCTCTTCCAGGTTTCCCAATCGTTCTTCATGGCGGTTCTGGTATTCCAGATGAGCAAATCCAAGAAGCTATCCGTCTTGGTGTTGCAAAAGTTAACGTGAACACTGAAGGACAAATTGCCTTCTCAAACGCAACTCGTCAATTTGCAGCTGACTACAATGCTAATGCAGCAGACTACGACGCTAAAAAATTGTTTGACCCACGTAAATTCTTGGCACCAGGTATCAAGGCTGTTCAAGATGCTATCGAAGATCGTATCGAAGTATTCGGTTCAACAAATAAAGCTTAATTAAGATAAGAAATAAAGGCTTATTCTTTAGAATAAGTCTTTTTTCGTTGTAAAAGCAGGAAAAATAGAAGATTTACTTGCCAAAGTACATAAGGTGTGCTATACTATCTAGGTATGTGGTGCTAGCACATCCCTTATATTTGATCAAATTAGGAGGAAAAACCATGGCTAAAGTATGTTATTTTACTGGTCGTAAGACTGTTTCAGGAAACAACCGTTCACATGCGATGAACCAAACTAAGCGTGCCGTAAAACCAAACCTTCAAAAAGTTACTGTACTGATTGATGGTAAACCAAAAAAAGTTTGGGTTTCAGCTCGTGCTCTTAAATCTGGTAAAGTAGAACGCGTTTAATAAGCAAAGGCTAGGAAATATCTTAGCTTTTTCTTTTGTCATCGACTACTTTTATAACGATAGTGATTTGTATGAGCTCCTTTTTTACAAGTCCTTGATAATATGGTAAAATGAAGTAATAAAAAGATTTGAGGTAGAAAGTATGACTGTAAAAATCAATACCAAAGATGGTCAAATTGAACTATTAGATGAAGTCATTGCAACAGTTGTTGGAGCATCTGCAACTGAGATTTTTGGCGTTGTTGGTATGGCTAGCAAAAGCACTTTGAAAGACAATTTTCAAGCACTTCTACGCAAGGAAAACTATAGTAAAGGTGTCGTTGTTACCTCAACTGAAGCAGGTATCACAGTGGATGTTTACACCATTATGAGCTACGGTGTTAAGATTAGTGAAGTGTCTAAAAATATTCAAGAACGTGTAAAATTTAACCTTGAGCATCAGCTAGGAATCTCGGCTGACGTTGTCAATGTTTATGTTCAAGGCATTAAGGTTGTGGGAGAGTAAGATGTCAACGATTACAACAAGTTTATTACAAGAAATGGTACAAGCGGCAGCTACCCGTCTAAGCAAGCAATCTGAGTATGTTAATTCTTTAAATGTCTTTCCCGTTCCAGATGGCGATACTGGAACTAACATGAGCATGACCATGGATAACGGTGCTAAGGAAGTGTCTAATAAACCAGCTACAACAGTTGGTCAGGTTGGTCAGATTCTATCAAAAGGTTTGCTGATGGGAGCGCGTGGCAATTCTGGTGTAATCACATCTCAGTTATTCCGTGGTTTTGGTCAAGCGATTAAAGACAAGGAAGAATTAAACGGTAAAGATTTAGCTCAAGCTTTTCAATCAGGAGTTGAAGTTGCCTATAAGGCAGTGATGAAACCTGTTGAAGGAACCATTCTAACAGTTTCTCGTGGAGCAGCTGTAGGGGCAATGAAAAAAGCAGAAAGTACAGATGATGCGATTGAGGTCATGCGTGCAGCTCTTGACGGTGCTAAAATTGCTTTAGCTAAAACACCAGACCTCTTGCCTGTTCTTAAAGAGGTCGGCGTGGTTGACTCTGGTGGTCAAGGCTTGGTATTTATCTACGAAGGTTTTTTGTCTGCCTTAACAGGTGAATACTTAGTTTCAGAAGATTTCCAAGCAACTCCAGCAACTATGTCTGAGATGATCAACGCAACTCATCATCAATCTGTTGCTGGTCATGTGGCTACTGAAGAGATTACTTTTGGTTACTGTACAGAGATAATGGTTGCCCTAGGCCAAGGCCCAACCTATGCTAAAGAATTTAATTATGAGGAATTTCAAGGTTATTTGAGTGGTTTGGGTGATTCCCTTTTAGTTGTCAACGATGATGAGATTGTCAAAGTCCACGTTCATACTGAAGATCCAGGACTGGTGATGCAAGAAGGCTTGAAATATGGCTCTTTGGTTAAGGTCAAGGTTGACAATATGCGTGAGCAACATGAGGCTCAAATAGAAAAAGAAACGCAACAACTCCCTGTTCAAGAGGTTAAAGATTATGGTTTAATCGCAGTCGTAGCAGGTGATGGTCTAGCTGATATTTTCAAATCTCAAGGTGTTGATTACATCATCTCAGGTGGTCAAACCATGAACCCATCAACAGAAGATATTGTTACAGCCATTGAAGCAGTTAATGCTAAGCAAGTCATTATCTTGCCAAATAATAAAAATATCTTTATGGCAGCTCAGTCAGCAGCCGATGTTGTTGATTTGCCAGTTGCAGTCGTTGAAACGAAAACGGTCGTACAAGGTTTTACTAGTTTATTAGCCTTTAATCCAACACAGTCTTTAGAAGATAATGTTAAAGCTATGACGGACAGTCTTGCAGATGTGGTCAGTGGTAGCATGACCTTGGCAGTTCGTGACACAACCATTGATGGATTGGAAATTCATGAAAATGATGTTTTGGGTATGGTTGACGGTAAAATCGTTGTATCAATGCCAGATATGGCTCAGGCCTTGCGTGCAACCTTGGATAAGATGATTGATGAAGATAGTGAAATTGTAACGCTCTACGTTGGTCAAGATGGTCAAGAAGAGCTTGCCCAGGAGTTGACAGATTATCTTGAAGAAACTTATGAAGATATTGAAGTTGAAGTTTATCAAGGAGATCAACCAGTTTATCCTTATCTCATGAGTGTTGAATAATGAAAAAGATTGAGGCAAACTTGTCTCAATCTTTTTATATTTTTATTTGCTAATTACTTAATTAAGGGGTATGATAAGAAAAAGGAGGTTTTGCTATGTTCTTGTTAAATTTTCTAGTACCAATGATACTAATTTTTGTCGTTCTTAGTATTTTATTGAGTTGTTTGTATGTGGTACGTCAACAGACAGTTGCTATTATTGAACGTTTTGGTAAATATCAAACAACACAACAAAGTGGCATTCATTTTCGTATGCCTTTTGGCATTGATCGGATTGCTGCTCGAGTTCAATTACGTTTACTTCAAACAGAACTTGTCGTTGAAACCAAGACCAAAGATAATGTGTTTGTAACGCTAAATATCGCAACTCAGTATCGTGTCAACGAAGCAAACGTGACAGATGCCTACTACAAATTGATGCGTCCAGAAGATCAGATTAGATCTTATATCGAAGACGCTCTTCGTTCATCTGTGCCTAAATTAACCTTGGATGAATTATTTGAGAAAAAAGATGAAATTGCTCTGGAAGTCCAACATCAAGTGGCTGAAGAAATGACCACTTATGGTTATATCATTGTTAAGACCTTGATTACCAAGGTTGAACCTGATGCTGAAGTTAAGCAATCAATGAATGAAATCAATGCTGCCCAACGTAAGCGTGTGGCAGCTCAAGAATTAGCTAATGCGGACAAGATTAAAATTGTCACTGCAGCCGAGGCAGAGGCTGAAAAAGATCGCTTACACGGGGTCGGTATTGCCCAACAACGTAAGGCGATAGTGGATGGTTTGGCTGACTCCATTAAGGAACTCAAAGATGCCAATATTAGTCTAGATGAAGAGCAAATCATGTCTATTCTCTTGACCAATCAATACTTGGATACTCTCAATACCTTTGCCAGCAAAGGTAATCAAACGATTTTCCTACCTAACACACCAGATGGTGTAGCCGATATTCGCACACAAGTTCTTTCAGCTTTGAAAGCCAATCAGAAATAACAAAAACCAAGTCAAACGACTTGGTTTTTTATTAACGTAAGAAACGTTGCAAGAATTCTTTGGTACGTTCTTCTTGTGGGTTTTCAAAAATTTGTTCAGGAGTTCCTTGTTCTGCAATAACCCCTTTATCCATGAAAATAACACGGTCAGAAACGTCACGAGCAAATTCCATTTCATGAGTTACGATAATCATGGTCAAACCTGATTTTGCTAAATCTTGCATGGTTTTAAGCACTTCGCCAACCATTTCCGGATCAAGTGCAGAAGTAGGCTCATCAAAGAGAATAGCTTCTGGATCAACAGATAGAGCACGTGCAATTGCCACACGTTGTTTTTGTCCACCTGATAGTTGGCTTGGTTTTGCTTTCCAATATTGTTGTCCAAGACCAACTTTTTCAAGATTAGCTTTGGCAATTTTTTCTGCTTCAGTTCGGTCACGTTTGAGAACCGTTGTTTGAGCTACAACGGCATTATCTAAAACGTTTAAATTGTTAAAGAGATTAAAGGATTGGAATACCATACCGAGTTTCTCACGATAGGTCGTTAAGTCATAGCCCTTAGCCAGAACGTCTTGACCATGATAGAGAATCTGTCCTTCTGTTGGAGTTTCTAAAAGGTTAATTGAACGTAGAAAGGTTGATTTTCCAGATCCTGAACTACCGATGATAGAGATGACCTCGCCTTTTTTGACTTCTAGAGAGATGTCTTTAAGGACTAAGTTTTGGCCATACGATTTTTTCAAATGTTTGATTTCTAAAATGGTATTGGTCATTAGAGCACCTCCGTTTGCATTTGGTTAGCACCTGTTGTGTAATGATCCGTATCCATGCGGCGTTCAATGTAACGTAGGATACGAGTGACAGTGAAGGTCAAAACGAAGTAGATAATCGCAATGATGGTAAAGGTTTGGAAATATTGATAAGTTTGCGTTGCAACCGTATTTCCAGAGAAGTAAAGTTCAACAACGGAAATCACGTTCAAAACAGAAGTATCTTTGATGTTGATGACAAACTCATTACCAGTTGCGGGTAAGATATTACGAATAACCTGTGGCAGGACAACTTTTTTCATGGTTTGTGAATGTGTCATACCAAGGGCAGTTGCCGCTTCAAATTGTCCCTTATCCACAGCAAAGATACCACCACGAACGATTTCACTCATATAAGCACCTGTATTGATAGAAACAATAAAGATAGCAGCAAGTGTACGGTCAATCGAAATGCCAAAGGCTTGAGCTGTTCCGTAGTAGATAATCATGGCTTGAACGATCATTGGTGTACCACGGAAGACTTCAATATAGATATTGATTAACCAGCCAATGACCTGTTGAATAAGAGCAAGTCCTTTATTGGCAGCTTTTGGAGCAGTACGAAAGACACCAATCAAAAGACCAATCATGGTACCGATGACTGTACCCAAGATAGAAATTAAGAGTGTGATACCTGTTCCACGTAGGAATTGCTGCCAGTTTTTTGTCCAAATAGACCAAACTTGGTTGATAAAGTTTGTTTCTTCTGTGCTTTCTTCGACAGGTTGTTTAGCAATCATGTTATCCATCAGTGTTAGACGATCTTGATCTGAAATGGTAGCAAGGAGGTCATTGACTTTTCCTAGGCGATTATCATCTTTACGCATACCGACTGCAATACTGGCATCTGCTTCTGATACTTCAAAGCCTGTTTGAAGGTTAATCATTTTGAATTTGTCGTTGGCCATTTCAGCAGACAGGGCTTCTGGGCGTTCAGATACATACCCATCGATAACTCCAGAAAGAAGGGCTTGACGCATTTGAGAGAAATCTCCCATAGCAGTTTGCTGGTTGACCTCTTCGATTTGTGAAATGATACCATACAAGAACGTTCCTTGTTGGGCAGTAATTTTAGCTCCTGCAAAGTCAGCTAGGTTTTTAGCATTGGCATAATCACCGTCTTTGTTGACAACGACAACAGGTGAACCAGTGTAATAACTATTTGAAAAGGCAATTTCTTGCTTACGTTCATCAGTAGGGCTCATACCAGCCACAATCATATCGATTTTACCAGAAGTTAGGGCAGGGATCAAACCAGTCCAAGATGTCTTGACTACCAAGAGTTCTTTTCCTAAACTATCTGCAATCTTCTTAGCAATTTGGACATCATATCCGTTGGCATACTGGTTGGTTCCCTCGATAGGGACGGCCCCATTTTCATCAGTTTCTTGAGTCCAGTTAAAAGGTGCATAAGCAGCTTCCATTCCGACTCTGAGAAATTCATCTGCTTGTGCAGGGGTCCAACTTGTAAAGAGGAAAAAGACCGCTGTAAGACAAGCAAGGAGTACTTTTCTCATATTTAATCTCCTATCTATTATAAAATTATAACTATTTTACAAGAAAAGTTAGAAAATTTCAATACTCCGAGCCAAAAGGTAACGCTTCCATCCGAAAAATCACTAGATTTATGGTACAATGAAAAAAGAGTTTTAATAAAATAGAGGAGTTTATCATGTTTGAACTATTGAAGGCCATATTTTTTGGAATTGTTGAGGGGATTACCGAGTGGTTACCGATTTCTAGTACAGGTCATTTGATTTTGGTACAAGAATTTATCAATTTCAAGGGTCAGAGTCAAGAGTTTATGGATGTTTTTAATGTCGTCATCCAGTTAGGTGCTATCATGGCAGTTGTGGTCATCTACTTTGACCGTCTAAATCCGTTTCGCTCAGGTAAGACAGAGCAAGAAGTTAAGCAGACTTGGCAATTATGGTTAAAGGTGATCTTGGCTTGTTTACCCGTCATTGTCATGGCTATGTTGTTTGATGATTGGTTTGAAGCTAAGTTTTATAATTTCTTTAGTGTGGCATTGATGTTGATCATTTATGGTGTGGCATTTATCTGGATTGAAAATCGTCAAGTCAATCGTCAGCCAGAGATTACTGATTTAGCGAGCATGCCTTATGTGACAGCGATGCAAGTTGGCTTGTTTCAAATTCTTAGCTTAATGCCAGGAACTAGTCGTTCAGGTTCAACCATCATCGGTGGGATGTTGATGGGAACTAGTCGTTCAGTGGTGACAGAGTTCACTTTCTTCCTAGGTATTCCAATCATGTTTGGGGCGAGTGCTTGGAAACTTTTGAAGTTTTTCCTGGGGGGTAGTTTATTGACCTTGGAGCAGGTTTGCCTTATCTTAGTTGGTATGTTAACTGCTTTTGTGGTTAGTCTGTTTGTGATTCGTTTCTTGACAGGTTTTGTCAAACGCCATGATTTCAAGGGCTTTGGTTACTACCGTATCGCCTTGGGGATTTTACTGTTGATGTATTATGTCATCAAAGTATTATTCTTTGCTTAGATTTATCGAATAAAAAGGAGAGGGTAAGCTCTCCTTTTTAGTTGCAGTAAATGACAGATAAATTGATAAGTAAAAGAAAATTTGTTATCATTATAATATTCAGAAAAAATAGATTGCAAAGAGAAAATAATGAAACAATACGGTTTATTAGTTAAAGAAAAAAACTTTTTAGTCTTTATCTCAGCGATCAGTCTAATCTACCTAGCACAATCCATTGTAGATGTCGCAATCATTTGGTTGATTTATGAAAAAACGCAGCAACCCTTATTTATTGCCTTATCAGTGTTTATCACACAAGTACCGTCCTTGATTTCAGCTCCATTTTTAGGCGGGGTGATGGATAAGATAGCAGTGTCTAAAGCCATATCATTGGCTAGCTTGGTGAAGGCTTTTGTCTTTATCGTTTTATGTTTACTGTCAACTCATATCAATAACCTTGTGCTAATAGTCCTTGCTCTCTTGCTAATACTAAATAGTGCTGTCAGTCCCTTGATTTCGGCAGGCAGTATTGCAATTGTTAAGGATCTTTTAGATGACGAGCAATTTCATACTGCCAATGCTCTGGTCAATATTTCATTTGATGTGTGTTATTTGCTAGGGGCTTTTCTTTCAGGGCTGATTATTGCTCAGTTTAATCATCAGCTTATTTTTCTTTGCTCAGCTCTGTTATTCTTTTTGGCAACACTGTTGTTGTCTTTGATTCCATCACAAACGCATCAGAAGCAGGAAGAAGATAACAGAAAGAAAAGGCCACTTCTTCAAGCTTTTCAATATCTGACATCAACTCCTAAGTTATTGTCACTAGTTTGTTTAACGTCCTTATGGAATCTACTGATATGGGGAGCCTTTCCCATCGTTTTTCCGATTTTCGTAAAGACGATTTTGCAAGAAGGTGCAGCAACCTATGGCTTAATCAATGGAGTGCAATCGTTTGGTATCATTATTGGTTCTTTGATTGTAGGTGGTATCCCTAAGCATAAGAATAGCTTTCATTTAACTTTCTTATTTTTGATGGCTCATTGTGTCCTTATTGCGATTTTTTCCTTGCAAAACAATGTGCTATCGTCGATGATTTTGCTGATTGTAGCAGGAGTCATCTCATCTCCTGTTATGATTTATAAATCAACCTTTTTTCAAGAAACAACTCCAGATCAACTAAAAGGGAGAATTTTTAGTATCATTGGTTTGTTGGGTACAGTGACTTATCCGATTGGTAACTTTTTGACGGCATTGCTACTCAATGGTATTTCTGCTGAAAATGTGGGTATCTTGCTCTTTACTTATGCAGTTACTCTATTACTACTTTCGGTTGCCTTATTTGCTGTATTTTATCGTAAAGCTAATCATGAAACCTAAGAAAATAGCACTGTTTGAGTGCTATTTTTGCCTTGGTGGATAATTCAGAAAACATGTAGGTAACAGGAACAATAAATAACAAGACAGACTAGAGTAAAAATTGTATTTTTTTTGCTTTTTCGATATAATGATAAGAATGATGACTCGTATGAGTGAGGTAAATAAAATGGAAATGAAACAAATTAGCGAAACAACGCTAAAAATCACAGTTAGTCTAGATGATTTAGAGCTTTATGGCATGGAGTTGAAAGACTTTCTTGTTCCCAAGGAAAAAACAGAAGAATTTTTCTATACCATGCTAGATGAGGTGGATTTGCCTGACAACTTCAAAAATAGTGGCATGTTGAGTTTTCGTGTGACGCCGCGTAAGGATCGCATTGATGTCTTTGTGACCAAGTCCGAGTTGAAAGAGGATTTAGATTTTGAAGATTTGGCAAACTTGGATGATATTTCTCAGATGGATCCCGAAGAATTTTTCAAATCAATTGAGAAAAATCTCATGAAAAAAGGAGATACCAAGGCTCACGAAATGCTCAAGCAGGTTGAAGATATGGTGGATGGCATGTTAACAAAATCAGATAGCCAAGAAGATGTGGCATCGGATCATGCGATAGATAAAGATGTTGTGGAACAGTATGTTCACTATGTTTTTCGTTTTGACGATGTTAAAGAGGTGGTCGATTTTGCAACGGCAGTGACCTATGATTTAGAAGCGTCAGAACTGTATAAAGAAGAAAAAACTTATTACCTGACAATCTTACTAGACTTGGAGAATAAACCGAGCTACTATGCTAATCTAATGTATGCTCGTATGTTGGAGCATGCACAAGTCAGCCTAAGAACTAGGGCTTATTTGCAGGAGCATGCGACCTTACTCCTATCTTACCATGCAGTTGATGAGTTAAAACAATTAGGAGAATAAAAAGTGGTACCTTTTACCATTGAATACGTCATGATTTTAATTGGGACTTTTCTGCTCTCCCTCATTCTGACCCCTATAGTCAGATTTATAGCCTTTAGGGTGGGAGCTGTCGATCAGCCCAATGCTCGTCGTATCAATCAAGTCCCAATGCCAAGTAGCGGTGGTCTAGCAATCATCTTGTCTTTTCTACTAACTAGCTTGATTATTATGCCGTCTATTGTGCGGTCACTTTTGTCAACCCAATCCTATTTTGATTATATTTTACCAGTGGTAGTGGCTGGTCTTGTAGTTGGTATCACTGGTTTTATTGACGATATTTATGAATTATCTCCTAAATTTAAGATGTTAGGGATTATTCTAGCAGCCATCGTGGTTTGGTATTTTACAGACTTTCGTTTTGATAGTTTTAAGATTCCCTTTGGGGGAGCTTTGATTTCATTTGGTCCTGTGCTGACTTGTTTGTTGACGGTTTTGTGGATTATTTCCATAACCAATGCAGTCAATTTGATTGATGGTTTAGATGGTCTAGTTTCTGGGGTATCTATTGTCAGCCTTGGTACTATGGGTTTGGTTTCTTATTTTTTCTTACCCAAGTCAGATCTTTATCTAACCATGACCATCTTTGTTCTGCTAGCAGCCATTTTGGGCTTTTTCCCTTATAATTACCATCCAGCTATTATCTATCTCGGAGATACAGGAGCCCTGTTTATTGGCTTTATGATTGGTGTCCTATCTTTACAAGGGTTGAAAAATGCCACGGCTGTGGCAGTAGTGACGCCAGTGATTATCCTAGGTGTACCGATTATGGATACGGTGGTGGCGATTATTCGTCGGAAATTATCAGGTCAAAAAATAACGCAGCCAGATAAACGTCATCTACATCATCGCTTGTTAGCGATGGGCTTTACTCATCGTGGAGCAGTTTTTGTGGTCTATGGAATTGCGATTCTCTTTTCTTTAACCTCTCTTCTCTTAAATGTATCCAGTCGTCTAGGTGGAATTTTGTTGATAATCGGATTAACCTTTGGTCTGGAAATTTTTATTGAGGGTTTGGGCATTTGGGGTATGAATAAAACACCACTATTTAATCTTTTGAAATTCATTGGTAATAGTGATTTTCGTCAGACTACACTACTGAAATGGCAAGAAAAATCAAAGAAGTAGCAAGCTCTAAACAAAGCCTTACAAGGCTTTTTTTGTTATAATAAAGTCAAACTTAAAATGAAGGAGCCAATCATGTCTGTACTTGAAATTAAAAACTTACATGTCTCAATTGAAGACAAAGAAATTTTGCGTGGAGTTAATCTAACGTTAAAAACAGGAGAGATTGCAGCAATCATGGGACCAAACGGAACAGGAAAATCAACCCTATCAGCAGCCATTATGGGCAATCCCAACTTTGAAGTGACTGAGGGAGAAATCTTTTTTGACGGTGTTAATCTTTTGGAATTGGAAGTTGACGAACGTGCACGTTTAGGTTTGTTTCTTGCCATGCAATACCCAAGTGAGATTCCAGGAATTACCAATGCAGAATTTATCCGTGCAGCCATGAATGCTGGTAAAGAAGATGAGGATAAGATTTCTGTGCGTGATTTCATCACAAAATTGGATGAAAAAATGGAATTGCTTGGCATGAAAGAAGAAATGGCAGAACGCTATCTCAACGAAGGGTTTTCAGGTGGAGAGAAAAAACGCAATGAAATTCTCCAACTCTTGATGTTAGAGCCTAAATTTGCCTTGCTTGATGAGATTGACTCAGGTCTTGATATTGATGCCTTGAAGGTGGTTTCTAAGGGGGTCAATGCCATGCGTGGAGATGGCTTTGGTGCCATGATTATCACCCACTATCAACGCTTACTCAATTACATCACACCAGATGTGGTGCATGTGATGATGGATGGGCGCGTGGTACTATCGGGTGGTGCAGATTTGGCTAAACGTTTGGAAAATGAAGGTTACGCCAAAATCGCTGAGGAACTGGGCTTGGATTATCAAGAAGAGGCTTAGTCTAAGACTGGATAAAAGGAGAACGAAATGACAAGGGAAAGCATTCTTAATTTTTCACAAGGTCATGCTGAGCCAAAATGGTTACAAGAACGTCGTTTAGCAGCGTTTGATAAGTTAGACGACTTGGATTTTCCTGTGATTGAACGGGTTAAGTTTCATCGTTGGAATTTAGGCGATGGCACGGTGACAGATAGTCCAGAAGTTGCTAGTGTACCAGACTTTATCCAGCTAGATGACAATCCTAAGCTGGTGCAAGTAGGAACGCAGACTGTTTTGGAACAATTACCAGCCAAGCTCTTGGAACAAGGTGTGGTTTTGACAGATTTGAGAACTGCCTTGGAAGAAATCCCAGAGCAAATTGAGGCTAATTTTGGTCAAGCAGTTGCCTATGACGCCAATAAATTGGCAGCTTATCACACGGCTTATTTCAATAGCGGTGCCGTGCTTTATGTTCCTGACAATGTTGAGATTGAGCAACCTATCGAAAACATTTTTCTGCAAGATAGCGATAGCGATGTACCTTTCAACAAGCATGTCTTGATTATCTTAGGTAAAAATGCTAAAGTGACTTATTTGGAACGATTTGAATCAATTGGACAAAATACTCAACAAGCGACTGCTAATATCTGTGTAGAAGTGATTGCTGGAGCAGGTAGTCAAATTAAATTTGCAGCCATTGATCGTCTAGGTGAGAACGTGACAGCTTATGTCACACGTTGTGGTAGTCATGCCGATGATGCTACAATTGACTGGGCATTGGGTGTCATGAATGAAGGCAATGTGGTTTGTGATTTTGACAGTGAGTTAATTGGTCATGGTAGTCATGCCAACCTAAAAGTAGTAGCCGTTTCAAGTGGTCGTCAAGTACAAGGGATTGATACACGTGTCACCAATTATGGTCGTTCGTCAGTCGGTCATATTTTGCAACACGGGGTTATCTTAGAACGTGCGACCTTGACGTTCAATGGTATCGGCCATATCATCAAAGGGGCTAAAGGAGCAGATGCGCAACAAGAAAGCCGTGTGTTGATGTTGTCAGATAAGGCTCGTTCAGATGCCAATCCGATTCTTTTGATTGATGAAAATGAAGTCACGGCAGGTCATGCTGCCTCAATCGGTCAAGTTGATCCAGAAGACATGTATTATTTGATGAGTCGTGGTATCGATCAAGTTACTGCGGAAAAGTTAGTGATTCGTGGCTTCTTAGGGACTGTGATTACAGAAATTCCAGTCAAGTCAGTACGTGAAGACATGATTGCCGTAATTGATGAAAAGTTGGACAAACGCTAATGCAAGCAGAATTTTGGCGAGATTTTCCGATTTTACAAGAGCAGATACAGGGTGAACCTTTGGTTTATCTGGACAATGCAGCGACCAGCCAAAAGCCTCAAATGGTCTTAGATGCTCTCAATCAATACTATCGTACCAGCAATGCTAATGTTCATCGTGGGGTTCACAGTCTAGCTGAAAGAGCAACGATAGCCTATGAGATAGCTCGCGACAAGGTGGCAGATTTTATTGGTGCTAATCGAAAAGAAATCATTTTTACCAAAGGGGCTACTGCGGGTTTAAATATTGTTGCTACTTGGGCTGAACGACTCTTAAAACCAGGTGATGAGGTTTTGATTAGCATTATGGAACACCATGCCAATCTGATACCTTGGCAACAGGTTTGTCAACGAACAGGAGCTAAATTAGTCTATGTTTATCTAAAAGACGGACAATTGGATCTGGCTGACTTGAAAACGAAGTTAAATGCAAACACAAAGTTTGTGAGTATTGCTCATGTGTCAAATGTCCTTGGTTGTGTCAATCCAGTCAAAGAAATTGCTGATTTGGCTCATCAAGTAGGGGCCTATCTTGTCCTTGATGCTGCCCAATCAGTAGGTCATATTGCCTTGAATGTGGCTGATTTAGCTTGTGATTTTATGGTGTTTTCAGGCCACAAGATGTACGCTCCTACTGGGATTGGTGTCTTGTACGGACGAAAAAGTTTGTTGGAACAATTGCCACCTGTCGAATTTGGTGGGGAAATGATTGCCAGTGTGAGTGAGCAAGATGCTAGTTGGGCGGAGCTGCCTTATAAGTTTGAGGCTGGAACGCCTCCTATCGCAGAAGCCATTGGTTTGGGTGCTGCCATTGACTACCTTAACCAGATTGGCTTGTCTAAGGTTACCGCACATGAAGCGAATTTGATCGCCTATCTGTTGCCCAAATTGCAGCAAATTGATGGTTTGACCCTTTATGGTCCAAAAGATAGACAGAACAGACTGGGTGTTTTTTCCTTTAATCTAGAGGGGCTTCATCCGCATGATGTGGCGACAGCTCTTGATTATCAAGGGATTGCAGTTAGGGCAGGTCACCATTGTGCCCAACCCTTGATGACTTATCTAGGAACAAATGCTACAGTGCGAGCGAGCTTAGCCTGTTACAATACCAAGGCTGACTGTGATCGGTTGATTTCTGGTATTCAGGCAACAAAGGAGTTTTTCAATGGCCTTATCTAATCTTAATCAACTTTATATGACCTTGATAACTGATCATGCTAAAAGTCCTCATCATTATGGGACTTTGGCAGATGTTGAACCTGTGACCTTACATAATCCGAGTTGTGGTGATGTGATTCATCTCTTTGTCAAATGGGGAGATGATAAGGTTGAAGACATCAGTTTTTCTGGTCAAGGGTGTAGTATTTCAACGGCGTCAGCCAGTATGATGACAGATTTAGTCAAAGGTGAACGAAAAGATGACATTAACGAACTTTTGGAGTTGTTTTCTCAGCTAATGCAAGGGCAAAAGCTGGCTCAGTCAAAGCGTCTTGGCGATGCTGAATTTCTAGCAGGAGTGACCAAGTTTCCCCAACGGATAAAATGTGCTAATCTCGCTTGGCAAGCCATGACGAAGGTGTTAACAAAACAAGAAAATTGAACGAATAAAAAATATGAGGAGATAATTATGGCAGAAACAAATGAAATCGTTGAGCCAAAGCCGATTGATCTTGGTGAATATAAATTCGGTTTCCATGATGATGTTGATCCCATCTATTCCACAGGTAAGGGCTTGAGTGAAGCGGTGGTTAGGCAGATGTCAGCAGAAAAAAACGAACCTGAGTGGATGTTGGAGTTTCGCTTGAAATCCTTGGAAACCTTCCAAAAAATGCCTATGCAGGACTGGGGGCCAGATTTGTCTGATATTGATTTTGATGATATTATCTACTATCAAAAGCCATCAGATAAGCCAGCTCGTTCTTGGGATGATGTTCCTGAAAAGATTAAGGAAACCTTTGAACGCATTGGTATTCCAGAAGCTGAAAGAGCCTATTTGGCAGGAGCAGCGGCACAATATGAGTCTGAAGTGGTTTATCACAACATGAAAGAAGAATTTGAAAAGTTGGGGATTGTTTTTACGGATACAGATTCAGCCTTGCGTGAGTATCCAGAGCTTTTCAAGCAGTATTTTGCAAAGTTAGTGCCACCAACAGATAACAAACTTGCAGCCCTGAACTCAGCAGTGTGGTCAGGTGGTACCTTTATCTATGTGCCTAAGGGGGTTAAGGTCGATATTCCGTTACAGACTTACTTCCGTATCAACAACCAAAACACAGGTCAGTTTGAACGTACCTTGATCATCGTTGATGAAGGGGCTAGTGTACATTATGTTGAAGGTTGTACAGCACCGACCTATTCAACCAATAGTTTACATGCAGCTATTGTGGAAATTTTTGCCCTTGATGGTGCTTATGTTCGCTATACCACGATTCAAAACTGGTCGGACAATGTTTATAACCTAGTAACCAAGCGTGCTAGAGCTACTAAGAATGCTACCGTGGAGTGGATTGATGGCAATTTGGGTGCTAAAACAACCATGAAATACCCGTCAGTTTACTTGGACGGTGAAGGGGCTCGTGGTACCATGTTATCAATCGCCTTTGCCAATACTGGACAAAAGCAAGATACAGGAGCTAAGATGATTCATAATGCTCCTCATACTAGCTCGTCTATTGTTTCCAAATCGATTGCCAAGGGTGGTGGCGAGGTTAACTATCGTGGTCAGGTGACCTTTGCTAAAAATTCTAAGAAGTCTGTCAGCCATATCGAATGTGATACCATCATTATGGATGACCAGTCTAAGTCAGACACCATTCCATTCAATGAGATTCACAATTCACAAGTCGCTCTTGAGCATGAAGCCAAGGTTTCAAAAATCTCTGAAGAACAACTTTACTATCTGATGAGCCGTGGCCTGTCTGAGAGTGAGGCGACAGAGATGATTGTCATGGGCTTTGTTGAGCCTTTTACCAAGGAATTGCCAATGGAATATGCTGTCGAATTGAACCGTTTGATTAGTTATGAAATGGAAGGTTCAGTCGGCTAGATAAAACTTTGTTATAAAGAAAAACCAGTTAGGAAACTAACTGGTTTTATAATTTTTCATTAACGTAGCGAACAAAGTGATTCCACCAAACTTTTAGGAAGAAGCTACGTTTGACTTCATCAGCAGCGACCAATTCAGCTTGTGGAGGGTTATCAAGGTAGCCGACACCAACCAAGTCCTTGTCCTCAAAAGTAGCAAGAGCAACGACCTCGCCTTTCTTGATCGGAGCAGTGAGTTCATTGTTGGTAGAAATGGTGACGTTTTTGGTCAGCTGGTCAGATTTTTTTTGCACGACATTGAAATCTTTTTTGGCAATTGCTAAGACGCCTTTTTGTTTACCATCACTAACAGGAACGGTTTGTTTTTTGAAAGGTTGACCAGCCTCAATGACAGTCGTCATTTCATAGGTGCTTCTGACATAGTCTAGTAGGTTTGTTGTGGCAATAAAGCGAGCAAAGGGATTATTGTCAGGGTTATCAGCGTTCAAAACCACCGTAATAACTCGCATGCCGTTTTCAGTAGATGTTCCCACAAAGGATGGGCCAGCCAACTCGGTTGTTCCTGTTTTCAGACCGTCAACGCCTTCACGACCATAGGTTTGCTGAGGTAGCATGTAATTGAAGGTGTTCATGATAGTACCATCAAAATCGGCTGTACTTTTACTAGTGATTTTGAGAATTTCTGGGTAGTCTTGAATGAGATGACGAGCAATAATGGCCACAGACTTGGCAGACATCATGTTTTCATCATCGTTATTTGATTCAGGGTAGATATTATTGCCAAGGGCACTATTGTTTAGACCAGAAGCATTGACCAATTTGGCATCTGTAATTCCCCATTTTTTGAGTTGTTTTTGCATCATATCGACAAATGCAGGTTCGCTACCAGCAATTTTTTCAGCTAGAGCAATGGCAGCACTATTAGCTGAGGCAATCATACTGGCCTCTAAGAGTTGCTTAACGGTATATTGTCTAGCTTCCATAGGGACATTACTGGCTAGGCTGTTGGCAGTGAGTTGATAAGGATAATCAGAAATGTCAACCATATCATCCATACTAAGCCTACCGGCATTGACTTCTTGATAGACCATATAAGCAGTCATGATTTTTGTGATAGAAGCAATCCCTGCAACGGTTTCAGCGTCTTTTTCATAGAGAATTTTTCCTGTGCTGGCTTCAACGGCAATGGCATGTTTAGCAGACACATCAAAATTATCTGCTGCCCAGACCTTGACTGATGAAGAGAGAAATGATAATATAATTATTACAAAACAAGCTATTTTTTTCATTTTTATACAAACCTTTCAAACTGCTCTAAAATCATTATACCATAAAGAAAGTCAGTAATAAATGGAAGAATAGCCGAGCAGGATTGAGTTTGTTAAAAATATAATTTTCTAAAAATTTATGGAAAACACTTTCCTTTTAAGAAAACTTTATGGTATAATGTAAAACAAATTATTAGAAAAAGAGGAGTCGCTTATGGTGAATAAGAAAAAATTATTCCAATCAGCAGGTGTGACACTTTTAGCTACATCAGTTCTTGCAGCTTGTGGTAAGAGTGAAAACACTGCTTCAAATCAGTCTATCTATAACTATGTCTATACAGCAGATCCAGATACATTAGACTACATCAAGGCCAATCGTGCCTCAACGGGTGATGTGGTAACCCAAGGGGTTGATGGACTTCTTGAAAACGATGAGTATGGTAACTTGGTTGGTTCCTTGGCTAAGGACTGGAAAGTATCAGCTGATGGTTTGACTTATACTTATACCCTACGCGACGATGCTAAATGGTTTACATCAGACGGTGAAGAGTATGCAGACGTTACTGCACAAGACTTTGTGACAGGTTTGAAACATGCAGCAGACTCTCAATCGGACGCTCTTTATGTCGTGCAAGACTCAATCAAGGGCTTGCAAGACTATCTTGATGGTAAGACAAAAGACTTCTCAACAGTCGGCGTTAAAGCACTTGATGATAAGACGGTTCAATATACCCTAAATAAACCAGAATCTTATTGGAATTCTAAGGTTACTTATAGTATCTTGTTCCCAGTAAATGAAGAATTTTTGAAATCTCAAGGTGAAGACTTTGGTAAGGTTGATCCATCAAGTATCCTTTACAATGGACCATTCATCTTGAAATCATTGACTTCAAAATCTTCTATCGTCATGGAAAAAAATCCAAACTATTTTGATGCAGACAAGGTCAGCTTAGATGGTATCCAATGGACATATTATGATGGTTCAGATTCAGATAGCCTTTATAAAAACTTTGCTGAGGGTGTTTACAGTATAGCTCGTCTTTATCCAAATAAACCAAGTTATAAAGAAGCTGTTAAAAGCTATGGCGACAACATTGTTTATGGATTACAAGATGACACGACTTACTTTGCGAGATTTAACCTTGATCGTGGTGAGTACAAATTTACCGCTAAAGAAAGTGATAAGCAAAAAGCTGACACTAAGGCAGCTATCTTGAACAAAGACTTCCGTCAAGCCGTTAACTTTGCCCTAGACCGTGTTGCCTACAACTCACAGTTGGCTGGTGAAGAAGCAGCAACTAAGTCATTGCGTAACCTGCTTGTTCCACCAACTTTTGTATCAAGTGGCGACAAGACATTTGGTGCTTTGGTCAAAGAGCAACTCTCTACTTATGGCGAAGAGTGGGCTGATGTCAACCTAGATGACGCTCAAGACGGCATGTACAATGCTGAAAAAGCTAAGGCTGAGTTTGCTAAGGCAAAAGAAGCCCTTCAAGCTCAAGGTGTGGAATTCCCAATTCGCTTGGATATTCCTGCTGACCAAGCAAATGAAGTTCAAGTGCAACAAGTTAGCTCAGTGAAACAATCAATCGAAGCGGCACTTGGCAAAGAAAACGTTGTGGTTGATGTGAACAAGGTCTCAACAGACGAGTATGACAATGCGACTTACTTTGCTGAGTCAGCAGCTCAACATGATTATGATATCTACCTAGATGGTGGTTGGGGACCAGACTACAAAGATCCATCAACTTACCTTGACGTCTTTGATGTTGAAAATGGTGGTTTGATGAAGACGATCGGTATCGATCCAAAATCAACATCAGCAGCTGTTGCAGCGTCAGGTCTTGATGAGTACACTAAGTTACTTAAAGAAGCTAATGCTAACACAACAGACTTGGCAGCTCGTTACACAGCCTATGCGAAAGCTCAAGCTTGGTTGACAGATAGTGCTATCACGCTACCATTGGTATCAAGAGGTGGTTTGGCTACATTGACTAAGGTTGAGCCAGCGTCAGGTTCTTATGGTGCTATCGGTGTCAAAGGAAATGACTACTTCAAATACGTTAAGTTGAGAGATGAGGCGGTCACAACAAAAGAGCGTGATGAAGTCATTGCTAAATGGCAAGAAGAAAAAGCCAAATCTAATGCTGAGTACGAAGCTAATCTAGCTAGTCACGTTGAAAAATAGAAAACGAAAAAGGGAGTGGTAACTTTGAGTCCCACTCTCTTTTGAGTATTGAGGATAGCTATGAAAAAATATATTATTGAACGATTATTGCGGTCGCTAGTTTCTATTTTTCTAGTGACAACCTTGACCTATGCCATCGTTTTTTCTTTGGTACCAAGAAAGTTGATTTTCAAGCAGGACGCTAACTATAACAAACTAGCCAAAACCCCTGATATGAAAACCAACTATGAAAATACCATTTTTGAACGCATGGGTTATTTGGAGTATTATACCAGTAAAGAATTGCAAGCAAAAGCAGCTAAGACGAATCCTACGGTCACGACAGAAGCTAACGCTAGCAACGAAAAAATCTACCAAGACTACATCAAATCTATTGGACGTGGTTGGCAATTAAAACGCTTTGAAGAAAGCAAGGAATTTTATGCGACACGTGAGATTCCACTGTATGAGCGTGTGTGGAACTTCTATGCCAACTTGATTCAGATTGATCACCCATGGCGAGTACAAGACAAGTCTAACCCTGATTTGCCACGTTACATTCGCCTAGAAAATGATAAATCAGTCGGTTGGGCCTTGGTTGGTTCAGGAACGATTCATAAATACCTTGTGTATGTCAATGGTCAATTCCCTTATTTACACCAAAACTTGATTACGCTAAATCTAGGAACGTCTTACCCAACTTATGGCAATATCCCTGTTTTACAGGTCATTACGCAGGGTCAAGGACGAGCTAAGACCGAGCAGGTCACTTTCCCAACAGGAGTTACTAAAACGTCTTCTGTCAATATCTATAGTAGAACCTACAAGTCACCAAGTCAGGCTGATGCACGTGACAAGGCTAACTATGGAGCAGACGATCCTTATACAGCGACACAAACCAACTTTACCGACCCATCAATGATTTCAAGTTCCTTTAAGATTGGGATTATCGGTGTGATTATCTCTTATGTTTTAGGCTTGCCACTAGGTCTTTTGATGACTCGTTTCAAGGGGACTTGGTTTGATTCGCTATCAACTAGTGCCATGACTTTCTTACTTGCCCTACCAAGTGTTGCCGTTATCTATATTGTGCGTCAGACAGGGTCTAGTATCTTTGGTTTGCCAAATGCCTTTCCGATTTTGGGAGCGGCAGATATGCGATCTTATATCTTACCTGCTTTTATCCTTGGTTTCTTGGCAGTACCAGGACTGGCTCTATGGTTCAGACGTTACTTGGTGGATCAACAAAGCAGTGATTATGTCCGTTTTGCTCGTGCCAAAGGCTTGTCTGAGGCAGAAATTTCTAAAAAACACCTCTTCAAAAATGCCATGGTACCAATCGTTTCAGGTATCCCAGGGGCAATCATTTTTGCCATTGCTGGAGCGACCTTGACAGAAACCGTCTTTGCCTTTCCAGGTATGGGTAAAATGTTGATTGATTCCATTAGAGCAGCCAACAATGCTATGGTCATCGGTCTTGTCTTTATCTTTACAAGCCTGTCAATTATCTCACTTCTTTTGGGTGATATTTTGATGACCATTATTGACCCACGTATCAAACTAAGTAGTAAAGGAGGAAAATAATGGCTAAGATTGATAAAAGTAAATTTGAATTTGTTGCCTTGGATAACTATGCGTCAGAAACGATTGACGCACCTGCTTATTCTTATTGGAAGTCTGTTTTTCGCCAATTTTTCTCTAAGAAATCAACCTTGCTGATGTTGACGCTCTTGATTGGCATTATTGTCATGAGCTTTGTCTATCCCTTGTTTGCCAATTATGATTTTGAAGATGTCAGCAGTATCAATGATTTTTCAAAACGCTATATTTGGCCAAATGGTCAGTATTGGTTTGGTACCGATGAAAAAGGGCAATCGCTCTTTGACGGGGTTTGGTATGGAGCGAGAAACTCTATTGTCATCTCGATTATTGCGACTGTTATCAATACGGTTTTAGGTGTTGCCATTGGTGGTGTTTGGGGTGTGTCTAAACGTCTAGATAAGATTATGCTAGAAGTTTACAATGTCATTTCCAATATTCCAGAAATGTTAATCATCATTGTGATGACTTACTCTTTGGGTGCTGGTTTTTGGAATTTGATTTTGGCCTTCTGCTTGACAGGTTGGTTGGGCATTGCTTACAGCATTCGTTTGCAGGTCTTGCGTTATCGTGACTTGGAGTATAACTTAGCCAGTCAAACTTTGGGGACACCGATTTTGAAAATTGTCAGCAAGAACCTTTTGCCACAGTTGGTGTCTGTGATTGTGACCATGGTATCGCAAATGCTACCAAGTTATATTTCTTATGAAGCCTTTCTGTCATTCTTTGGTTTAGGTCTGCCTGTGACTGAACCAAGTTTGGGACGTTTGATTTCTAAGTATTCGACAGACTTGGTAAGTAATGGTTATTTATTCTGGATTCCATTGACCGTTTTGATTTTAGTATCCCTACCACTCTTTATCGTTGGGCAAAATTTGGCTGACGCGAGTGACCCACGTTCACATAGATAGGAGATTAGTATGACAGAAAAAGATGTAGTATTAAGTGCCAAAGATGTGGTCGTGGAATTTGCTGTCCGTGATCGTGTCTTAACGGCTATTCGAGGCATTTCACTTGATCTTTATGAGGGTGAGGTCTTGGCCTTGGTTGGAGAATCAGGGTCAGGTAAGTCTGTGTTGACCAAAACGTTTACTGGTATGTTGGAAGCCAATGGTCGTGTGGCAAAAGGCTCGATTATCTATCGTGGTCAAGATTTGACTCAGTTGACCTCGCATAAGGATTGGGAAAAAATCCGTGGTCAAAAAATTGCGACTATTTTCCAAGATCCGATGACCAGCTTAGATCCGATTAAGAGTATTGGTAGTCAGATTACAGATGTGATTCTTAAACATCAAGGCAAGAGCAAGGACGAGGCTAAACAGATCGCCATTGACTATATGACCAAGGTTGGTATTCCTGAAGCAGACAAGCGTTTCAATGACTATCCTTTCCAGTATTCAGGTGGTATGCGTCAACGGATTGTCATTGCCATTGCCCTTGCTTGTAAGCCAGATATTTTGGTCTGCGATGAGCCGACAACGGCTCTTGATGTGACCATTCAAGCACAAATCATTGCGCTACTCAAATCCTTACAAGAAGAATACAATTTCACTACCATCTTTATCACGCATGACTTAGGTGTGGTGGCAAGTATTGCTGATAAAGTTGCTGTCATGTATGCTGGTGATATTGTAGAATATGGTAGTGTTGAGGATATTTTCTATGATCCTCGTCATCCATACACTTGGAGTTTGCTGTCAAGCCTACCTCAGTTGGCTGACGATCAAGGTGTTCTCTTTTCAATTCCAGGAACTCCACCGTCTCTTTATAAGGAGATTAAGGGCGACGCCTTTGCAGCCAGATCGCCTTATGCCATGAAAATTGATTTTGAAGAAGATGTGCCTAGATTTGAAGTAAGTCCTAGCCATTGGGCAAAGACTTGGCTTTTGCATCCTGATGCACCAAAGGTGGAAAAACCAGTCTTGATTCAAAATCTACATGAGAAAATTTCACAAAAATACCAAGGAGGACTAAGGAAATGACTGAAAAATTAGTTGAGATTAAGGACTTAGAAATTTCCTTTGGCGAGGGTAAAAAGAAATTTGTCGCCGTGAAAAACGCCAATTTCTTTATCAATAAGGGTGAAACCTTTTCTCTTGTTGGCGAGTCAGGTTCAGGTAAAACAACCATCGGTCGTGCCATTATTGGGTTGAATGAAACCAGTGGTGGTGAGATTGTCTATGATGGTAAGGTCATCAACGGCAAGAAAAGTCAAACAGAGCAACAAGAGCTTATCCGTAAAATTCAAATGATTTTTCAAGACCCTGCTGCCAGTCTTAACGAGCGTGCAACGGTGGACTATATCATCTCAGAAGGCTTGTATAATTTTAACCTGTTCAAAGATGATCAAGAGCGTCAAGAAAAGGTTAAAGAGATGATGACTCAAGTGGGGTTGTTAGCAGAGCATTTGAGCCGTTACCCACATGAGTTTTCTGGTGGTCAGCGTCAGCGGATTGGAATTGCTAGAGCCTTGGTCATGGAACCAGAGTTTATTATTGCAGATGAGCCGATTTCAGCCTTGGACGTTTCTGTTCGTGCCCAAGTCCTTAATCTTTTGAAGAAATTCCAAGAAGAGAAAGGGTTGACTTATCTCTTTATCGCCCATGACTTATCTGTGGTACGTTTTGTTTCTGACCGTATTGCTGTGATTTACAAGGGGGTGATTGTGGAGGTGGCTGAAACTGAAGAACTCTTCCAAAATCCAATCCATCCTTACACGCAGTCGCTCTTATCTGCTGTGCCAATTCCTGACCCTATCTTGGAGCGTCAAAAGGAATTGATTGTTTATGATCCAAGTCAGCATGATTATAGCACTGACAAACCTGAAATGGTTGAGATCAAACCAGGTCACTTTGTTTGGGGCAATAAAAAAGAGATGGCTAACTATCGTGCAAAATTATAATTAAAAAGACAGGTCAGCCTGTCTTTTTTGATATAATAGACTAAGGAGGACACCATGAATTTTGAGAAAATTGAGCAAGCCTATGACTTGTTGTTAGAGAATATCCAAACCTTGCAAAATGAACTGCACACCCATAGTTATGATGCCTTGATTGAGCAAAATGCTTATTATCTTGGTGCTGAAACCACTCATGAAACCATCTTAAAAAACAATCAAATCTTGCGTGAGTTAGCCTTGACTAAGGAAGAATGGCGTCGTGCCTTTCAGTTTGTTTTTATCAAGGTCAGCCAAACAGAAACCCTGCAAACCAATCATCAGTTTACCCCAGATAGCATTGGTTTTATTTTGTTGTTTTTACTTGAGAGTTTAAGTCCATCACAAGAGTTAAGCGTTTTAGAAATTGGTAGTGGGACAGGCAATTTGGCTCAGACCTTAGTTAATAACAGTCAGAAAGAGTTAGACTATATGGGTCTAGAAGTTGATGATTTGTTGATTGACTTATCTGCTAGTATTGCTGATGTTATGGATTCAAGCGTTAGCTTTGTCCAAGAAGATGCGGTACGTCCCCAGTTGATTAAACCAAGCGATGTGATTATCAGTGATTTGCCAGTGGGCTATTATCCCAATGATGAGATTGCCAGTCGCTACCAAGTGGCAGCCAGTGATGAGCATACCTATGCCCATCATCTCTTGTTAGAACAATCTTTGAAGTATCTAAAACCTGACGGTCTGGCGATTTTTCTTGCCCCTGTTAATCTCTTAACCAGTCCTCAAAGCGACTTGTTGAAGAATTGGTTGAGCAAGGAAGCTAGTATTTTAGCCGTGATTACCCTACCAGAAGATCTTTTTGGTCATTCAGCTAATGCTAAGTCAATTTTTGTCTTGCAAAAACGCACGGAACAGCCAGTCGAAACCTTGGTTTACCCACTAAGAAGTCTGCAAGATCGTGTTCACTTGTCGGATTTTATGGAAAATGTAAAAAAATGGGTATCAAAGCAAGCCATTTAGATAAAATTTTGGTATAATAAAGATAATAACGCAAACGATTTCAGGAGAGGTGTTTATGTCAAAAACAATTGCAATTAACGCAGGTAGTTCAAGCCTTAAATGGCAACTTTATAAGATGCCAGAAGAAGAGGTTTTGGCACAAGGAATTATTGAACGTATTGGCTTGGGAGATTCAATCTCAACAGTAAAATTCAATGGTAAAAAAGAATCACAAACGCTTGATGTGGTTGACCATGTTCAAGCTGTTAAGCTAGTTTTAGATGATTTGATTCGTTTTGAAATCATTGCAGCTTACGATGAAATTACAGGCGTCGGTCATCGTGTCGTAGCTGGTGGTGAACTGTTCAAAGAATCTGTTTTGATTGATGACAAGGTTTTAGAACAGATCGAAGAGTTGTCATCTCTAGCACCACTACACAACCCAGCTAACGCAGCAGGAATTCGTGCCTTCAAGGATATTTTGCCAGATATTACAAGTGTGGCTGTCTTTGATACAGCCTTCCACACAACGATGCCAGAAGTCGCTTACCGCTATCCACTAGCTGAAAAATATTATACTGACTACAAAGTGCGTAAATATGGAGCACACGGAACTAGCCATTATTATGTTGCTCACGAAGCAGCTAAAATGCTAGGTAAACCAATTGAGGAGTTGAAGATTATTACTGCTCATATTGGTAACGGTGTATCAATTACTGCCAACCTACACGGCAAGTCTATCGACACCTCAATGGGCTTCACACCACTAGCTGGTTTGATGATGGGAACACGCACGGGAGATATTGATCCGGCTATCATTCCTTATTTGGTTGAACATGTTCCAGAACTGAAAGATGCCGCTGATGTGGTTAATGTTTTGAACAAAGAATCAGGGTTAGCAGGTGTATCAGGTCTGTCAAGTGACATGCGTGACATTGAAAATGCCATGGAAGAAGGTCACCAAGGTGCTATTCTTGCTTATAACATGTTTGTTGATCGCGTTAAGAAATTTATCGGTCAATACCTAGCCGTGCTTGATGGTGCAGACGCTATTGTCTTTACTGCCGGTATGGGTGAAAACGGCTGGATGATTCGTCGTGATGTAATCAATGGCATGAGCTGGTTTGGTATGGGTGTTGACCCAGAAAAGAATGTTTTTGGCTTCAAGGGTGACATTTCAAGTGCTGATTCTAAAGTTAAGATTTTGGTTATCCCAACTGACGAAGAATTAGTGATTGCTCGTGATGTTGAGCGTTTGAAATAATATTTTATTTGACGATTAAAAAAGGTATGATGACAATCATACCTTTTATGTTTGCTTAATAAGATTTAATCAAGTCCAGAGTACCTTTATCCAGTTTTTTAATCAAATCCTGTAAAAATGCTTGAGCTTCTAGGAAGTCATCAAGGGCATACAGGGTTTGATGGGAGTGGATATAACGAGCACAGACACCAATAGTTGTTGATGGAACTCCTGCATTTTGTAAATGAGAAGCCCCAGCGTCAGTTCCTCCCTTGCCACAATAATATTGGTATTTAATCCCTGCATCTTCAGCCGTATCAAGCAGGAAGTCTTTGAGATTTGGTAGCAATAGATGGCCTGGATCGTAGAAACGAATGAGAGTACCATCGCCGACCTTGCCTTGATCGCCATAGACATCACCAGCAGGTGAACAATCCACAGCAAAAAAGAGGTCTGGGTCAAATTGATTGGTGGCAACCTTGGCACCACGCAAGCCGACTTCTTCTTGAACGGTTGCCCCTGCGATTAGTTGATTGGGAAGTGGGGTATCTTGCAGTTTTTCTAGCAGTTCAGTTACCATCAAGATGCCAAAGCGATTGTCCCAACTTTTACCCATAACATATTTTTGATTAGCAGATAGGATGGTTTCGCTTTGTGGAATGATAACATCACCAGGTCGAATGCCAAAGGCTTCTGCGTCAGCCTTATCAGTAAATCCACCGTCAAAAATAATATCAGAAATAGCTGGCAAGCTAGCAGTTCCTTTGATTAAATGTGGTGGCATAGCGCCAGAAATCACTGGGATTTTGTTTCCCTGTCTCGTATAAAGAGTGAAACGTTGAGAACTGACTGTCAAGGGATTCCAGCCACCAATTTCCACCACACGCAGTGTGCCATCTGCTTGGATATGGCTCACCATAAACCCAACCTCGTCCATGTGGGCTGCCACCATTACCTTGGGAGCATCTGCTAGTTGACTATTTTTAATGCCAAACACTCCGCCCAATCCATCAGTTTCTACTCGGTCAACAAAAGGTTGCATTTTGCAACGTAAATGATTTCTCACTGGAGCTTCATGACCTGAAATGGCTTGTAATTCGGTTACTTCTTTAATCTTTGAAAATAAATCTGACATAGCTACCTCCTTTTCTTCATTATAGCAAAAATTTGTTAGAGTATCAGATAAAGCAGGGTCTTTTAGATTGATTTGTGATAAAATAGAGAGTATGAAACAAAAAAAGATAGCCTTACTAGGTCTAACCAGTCTAGCTGCTTGGTTAGTTTATCATAATTGGCAAAAACAAACGACCCAACAAGTTGAAGAAAAAGAAATGACGGATCACCTTCGTCAGTTTTTCAGTCAATTTGGTCAAATCGAGGTGCTTTACTTTAATGATTATCGGCTAGATGATGAAGCACGAACAGGTGGTGTCGTGATGACAACTGGCCAAGCTTATGAATTTAGTTATTATCAAGGAGACTTTACCTATCAGGAGGTGGCAAATGTTACAACCTAAGACCTTGGAAGAATTGACGAGCTATTTGGCAAGTGAGCAAAAAACAGTTTTTCTCTTTACGGCAGATTGGTGTCCAGATTGCCAAGTGTTGTATCCGAGCTTGCCAGAGATTGAAGCAGAAAATACAACTTTTAGATTTGTTCAAGTTGATCGTGATCGTTATCTAGACTTGGCTAGAGAATGGGATATTTTTGGCATTCCTAGCTTAGTGGTGCGTCAAAATGGACAAGAGCTGGCTCGTCTGGTAAATAAACAACGTAAGAGTAAGGCTGAAATCAATCAATTTTTAGCCGAGATTTAAGATAAGGAAGTAGATATGATTTATACCTATAATAAAGAACAAGTCGGAGATGTGTTAATGGTGATTGTGGCTGATGACCAAGGTCAGCCAGTAGCAGTTGAGAAAAAGGGCAAGATTGCTAGAGTATTTCAAGTTGACGGTGGTCAAACCGTTGCTTGGAA
This sequence comes from Streptococcus sp. sy018, assembly GCF_007859185.1. Lineage (NCBI taxonomy): Bacteria > Bacillati > Bacillota > Bacilli > Lactobacillales > Streptococcaceae > Streptococcus > Streptococcus sp. sy018. The sequence continues at coordinate 143,042 of NZ_VOHN01000003.1, forward strand.
TATTTTTGAGGTATCTAGTCTGATTGATGTTGAAGGAAATGGTCAAGTTTTTCTTAGCGATGAGAAAATCGCAAAATTAAATCAAGAATTAACCTCTCAAGGCTTTACCGAGGTTTTGGTTAATGATTTAAGTCCCAAATTTGTAGTTGGTGAAATTGTAGCCATGGAAGCACATCCAGATAGTGATCACTTAAATATCTGTCAAGTAGCAATTGGCCAAGATCAGATTGTACAGATTGTGGCAGGGGCTCCAAATGCAGCGAAAGGTTTGAAGACGATTGTGGCTCTGCCAGGAGCGATGATGCCAAAGGGTAGTCTGATTTTCCCAGGTAGCTTGCGTGGTGTGGCAAGTCATGGCATGATGTGTTCGCCTAGAGAACTCGCACTTCCTAATGCTCCAGAAAAACGAGGGATTATCGAGTTAGCACCAAGCACACCAGTTGGTCAGGCCTTTGATGCTAAGATTCATTGGCAGGGATAAAATTAAAGAGCAAGTTAGCTTGCTCTTTTTTATTATATTTATCGAATAATAAGATAAGGAGGTAAGAAAATGTATAATAAAGTGATTTTAATTGGGCGCTTGACAGCTAGTCCAGAATTGATTAAGACGCCAACAGATAAATACCTAACACGAGTGAGTTTGGCAGTCAATCGCCGATTTAAGAATCAAGAAGGGGAACGACAAGCTGATTTTATCAATCTAGTAATTTGGGGTCGCTTGGCTGAAACCTTAGCTAGCTATGCCAATAAAGGTAGTTTAATTTCTGTTGATGGTGAATTGCGTACCCGTAAGTATGAGAAAAATGGTTCTACTCATTATATGACAGAAGTTTTGGTGACAGCCTTTCAATTATTGGAGAGTCGTGCTCAGCGAGCCATTCGTGAAAACAACCAATCGAATGACTTGACCGATTTAGTTTTAGATGAAGAACCCCTACCTTTTTAATAAATTTAGCTGTCTTCGTTTTTTTGAAAACGTTACAAAAAAGAAGACTTTATTCTTGACTAATTCTGACTAAGTGATAAAATAGAAGTATCAATTAGCACTCTATATAAAAGAGTGCTAAAAATGGAGGTAGTTATGTTAAAACCCTTAGGCGATCGTGTTATCGTAAAAGTATTAGAAGAAAAAGAAGAAATGATTGGTGGCTTTGTCATGGCAACAAAATCGACCAACAAACCTAAAAAAGCTGAAATTTTAGCCGTTGGAGAAGGGCCACGCACCATCAATGGTGACTTGGTTACTCCTAGCGTAGCCGTAGGTCAAGTTGTTTTGTTTGAGCAAATGGCAGGTATCGACGTCAAAGAAGGAGATGAGGATCTTCTCATCATTCGTGAGGCAGATATTCTAGCGATTGTAGAGTAAAAGGAGTAGATGATAATGGCAAAAGAAATTAAATTTTCGTCAGATGCACGAACTAGCATGGTTCGTGGTGTAGATATTTTGGCTGATACAGTCAAGGTAACCTTAGGGCCTAAAGGTCGTAATGTGGTTTTAGAAAAATCTTTTGGGTCACCTTTGATTACTAATGATGGGGTAACCATTGCCAAAGAGATTGAGTTAGAAGATCATTTTGAAAATATGGGTGCAAAATTGGTGTCAGAAGTAGCGTCAAAAACTAATGACATCGCAGGTGACGGGACAACCACAGCAACTGTTTTGACTCAGGCTATTGTGCGTGAGGGCTTGAAAAACGTTACTGCTGGAGCTAATCCAATCGGTATCCGTCGAGGGATTGAGATGGCAGTTTCAACTGCTGTCGATGAATTAAAAGCCATTGCCCAACCAGTTGCGAATAAGGAAGCCATTGCCCAAGTTGCTGCCGTATCATCTCGTAGTCAAAAAGTTGGTGAGTACATCAGTGAAGCTATGGAACGTGTTGGTAAAGACGGTGTTATCACCATCGAAGAATCTCGTGGTATGGAAACTGAGCTTGACGTGGTTGAAGGGATGCAATTTGAGCGTGGTTACCTGTCACAATACATGGTAACGGATAACGAGAAAATGGTAGCAGATCTTGAAAATCCATTCATCTTGATTACGGACAAGAAGATTTCTAATATCCAAGATATTCTGCCACTTTTGGAAGAAGTGTTGAAAACAAGTCGTCCGCTTTTGATTGTGGCTGATGATGTTGACGGTGAGGCCCTGCCAACCCTTGTCTTGAACAAGATTCGTGGAACGTTCAATGTTGTTGCAGTTAAGGCACCTGGTTTTGGTGATCGTCGTAAAGCTATGTTGGAAGATATCGCTATCCTAACTGGTGGTACAGTCTTGACAGAAGATCTTGGTTTGGACTTGAAAGATGCTAATTTGACTCATTTGGGACAAGCTGCGCGTGTTACTGTTGATAAAGACAAGACTGTTATTGTTGAGGGTGCAGGTCAAGAGGCAGATATTCTTAACCGTGTAAATTTGATTAAATCACATATTGAAACAACAACGTCAGATTTTGACCGTGAAAAATTACAAGAACGCTTGGCTAAATTGTCAGGTGGTGTCGCAGTGATTAAGGTCGGTGCGGCAACAGAAACTGAACTGAAAGAGATGAAACTTCGTATTGAAGATGCTCTTAATGCAACGCGTGCGGCAGTTGAAGAAGGTATTGTTTCTGGTGGTGGAACAGCCTTTGTTAATGTGATTGCTAAGGTAGCCGAGTTGGATCTTGAAGGTGATGAGGCGACAGGTCGCAATATCGTTCTTCGTGCCTTGGAAGAGCCAGTTCGTCAGATTGCACTTAACGCAGGTTATGAAGGATCAGTGATTATTGATCGTTTGAAAAATAGCCCAGCAGGTACAGGATTTAATGCAGCTAATGGTGAGTGGGTTAACATGGTTGAAACAGGTATTATTGATCCTGTTAAGGTTAGTCGTTCAGCCCTTCAAAATGCAGCGTCTGTAGCGAGCTTGATTTTAACAACAGAGGCTGTTGTTGCCAATAAACCAGAGCCAGCAGCACCTGCTATGCCAGCTATGGATCCATCAATGATGATGTAAGAAATGATAAAAGAGAGTAGTTGACTACTCTCTTTTTGATGTCGTTTTAAGATGTGCTTCAAAAGTTTTGGACGTGGTGGTTAGGGTGATTTTTTCTCTGGTTAGGGGGTGAATAAATGCTAGTTTATGGGCATGTAGCATGAGTCGTTTGCTTTCTTTTCCATAAAGGGGGTCGCCAACCAAGGCAAAGCCATGATGACTAAGGTGCACTCTAATTTGGTGGGTACGACCAGATTCAAGTTGGCAGTTGACTAGACAGGTTTTTTCAAATTGTTTTAGTCTGCTAACATGGGTTTTGGCTGTCTGTCCTTGTCTGTTATCGACTAGACGCTTACGCCTGTCATGACGGTCACGTCCGATTTTGTCAGTGTAAGTTATGGTTTTATGTGGAAATTGTCCTTCAACTAATGCCCAATATTGCCTAGAAATCTGTCGTTTTTCCAATAGTTGATTGAGAATTGGTAGAATAAAGGGATTTTTGGCAAAAAGAATCAATCCACTAGTCTCACTATCTAGGCGATGAACAACATAACAAGTCTGTCCAGCATAAGCTGACACATGGTTAAGTAGGGCCAGTTCATCAGGTTGATTGGCGTGGGTTTTCATCTTTTCAGGTTTATTGACCACAATCAAATGCTCATCTTGGTAAACACAATCAACTAATTTCTTATCTCCAAACAGGATATTTTTTTGAGGGTAATCTTCTTCATCAAATGTTAATGTAATCACATCTCCCATCTGAACAGGGCTTTGCCAGTTGATTTGTTGTCCATTGATGAGCAAGTGCTTTTTGGTGCGAAGAAAATGTCGAATCTTACGGGGAACTAGCAGATGGTTCTCTAGCAGTTCCTTGACGGTGCAGGTGGGAAATGGACTGGTTAGTGTTACTGTAAATGTCATGTTTTTATTATAGCACGATTGTGCTTATCGTCCTATATTTTGTCCAGAATGGTTTTCTTCTGCTGATTTTAAGGAAACTTGGTATAATGTAAACATGAAAATAATGAAATTATTTAGCAAAAAATTAAGTTCAAAACCAAAACTTGAAGAAAGCTTGTCAAAAGAACAGCCTGAACAAAACTTCGCTCAAGAAAGCGATGTGACGTCTTCGGCTTATCAACGTAGCCAGTCTTATCAAGAAAAGGAAATGCATCAACCAGCGTGGTTTAAACGATTCAAACGTTTAATGCCATCTCCTCGTCACCCACTTCGTCGCTTTTGGCGACGTTATCGCTTAGGTAAGATATTGCTGATTTTTATGGTCAGTTTTGCTCTTTTGGCAGGTAGTTACCTCTTTTATCTGGCTAAAACAGCCAATGTGCGTGACTTACAAGAAGCACTTAAAGCGACAACACTTATCTATGATAAAAACGGTGAGCAGGCAGGAACGCTTTATGGACAGAAGGGGAGTTATGTTGAGTTAGATGCGATTTCTGATGATTTGGAAAATGCGGTTATTGCAACAGAAGACCGTAGTTTTTATCAGAATGATGGCATTAACTATAAGCGGACATTTCTGGCCTTGTTAACCTTGGGGCGTTCAGGTGGTGGGTCAACCATCACGCAACAGCTAGCTAAAAATGCCTACCTAACCCAAGACCAAACTATCAAACGTAAGGCGAGAGAGTTCTTTTTAGCTTTGGAATTGACCAAAAAATATACCAAGCAAGAAATCTTAACCATGTATTTGAATAATGCTTACTTTGGTAATGGTGTTTGGGGTGTTGAAGATGCCAGTCAAAAATACTTTGGCACAAGTGCAGCAAATCTTAGCTTAGATGAAGCAGCTACTTTGGCAGGTATGCTCAAAGGGCCTGAGATTTTCAATCCCTACTATTCTCTGGAAAGGTCAACCAACCGTCGTAACACCGTTTTACAAAACATGGTAGCCGCTGGTATGATTGGGCAAGAAGTGGCAGATCAGTCGGCAGAAGTTGGCATGGACAGTCGCCTTGTTGATACCTATACAGGTAAGGCTGATAATTACCAATACCCATCTTATTTTGATGCCGTAATCAATGAAGCCATCTCAGTATATGGCTTGAAAGAAGAAGATATTGTTAATAATGGCTACAAGATTTATACTGAATTAGATCAGAACTATCAAGTGGGCATGCAAACAACCTTTAATAATACGAGTTTGTTCCCAGTGGCTGCTGATGGTAGCAGTGCTCAAGCAGCCAGTGTTGCCCTTGATCCTAAAACAGGTGGTGTTCGTGGTCTAGTTGGTCGTGTTAATTCGACAATTGATCCAACCTTTAGGAGTTTTAACTATGCCACTCAATCAGCAAGAAGTCCTGGCTCAACCATTAAGCCCTTGGTCGTTTATAGTCCTGCCATAGCAACAGGTTGGTCGATGACGACGGAATTACCTAATAGCCCAATAGATTTTAATGGTTATCAACCCAATAACTATGGTGGCTATACCAGTGACGATGTACCCATGTATCAAGCTCTGGCCAATTCCTACAACATTCCAGCCGTTTATTTGGCCAATCAACTGGGGGTTGATCAGATGTTCAGTTATGGGAAAAAGTTCGGCCTTGATTTTAGTCAGACTCAGAAAGAGCTAGGAGTTGCTCTTGGTGGTAGCGTGACCACTAACCCACTAGAAATGGCTCAAGCCTATGCTGCCTTTGCCAATGACGGTGTCATGAACAAAGCTCATTTGATTACACGAATTGAAACCGCCAGTGGCGAGTTACTTAAAGAGTATAAACCAAGTGCCAAGCGAGTGATTAGTAAATCAGTTGCAGATAAGATGACTAGTATGTTGCTTGGAACCTTCTCTAATGGTACGGCGGTCAATGCCAATGCTTACGGCTATACCTTGGCTGGTAAGACAGGAACGACAGAAACGGATTTCAATCCTGACTTGGCTAGTGACCAGTGGGTGATTGGTTACACACCAGATGTGGTAATTAGCCAATGGGTAGGCTTTAGTGAAACCGATGAGAGCCATTATTTGAGCGATTCAAGTGCCGGAACGGCATCCTATATTTTCAGTAATCTAGCAAGCTATATTTTACCTTACACGACTGGCACGTCCTTTAGTGTGAGAAATGTCTATGAGCAAAATGGGATTTCGCCTGTTTACAGTATTGATACAGAAACAGAAAGCAATTCACAATCTATTATTGATAGTTTGAGAGATTCAGCCAAGCAAGCTCAAGAACAAATCAGCCAAGCTGTTGAAGAAGCCAATCTTCCACAGAAAGCTCAAGACTTGTGGAATCGTGTGCTGAATTATTTACAATAGCTCCCTACTCTTTTCAAGTAAAACATGTTATAATAAAAGATATTTTAGCCCTAATGACCGTTTAGGGCTATTTAGATAAAGACCAAGTCACAGGAGAAATTTATGTCTTACTACAATCACAAATCTGTCGAGCCTAAGTGGCAGGCTTTCTGGGCAGAAAATCAAACCTTTAAGACCACCAATGCCCCCAATAAACCAAATTTTTATGCCTTGGATATGTTTCCTTACCCAAGTGGAGCAGGGCTTCATGTTGGGCATCCAGAAGGCTATACGGCGACGGACATTTTAAGTCGTTATAAACGTGCTAAGGGGTATAATGTGCTTCATCCTATGGGATGGGACGCTTTTGGCTTACCTGCTGAACAGTATGCTATGGATACGGGAAATGACCCAGCAGAGTTTACCGCTCAAAATATTGCAAACTTCAAGCGTCAAATCAATGCCCTTGGTTTTTCTTACGATTGGGAACGTGAAATCAACACGACAGATCCAAATTATTACAAGTGGACGCAGTGGATTTTTACTAAACTTTATGAAAAAGGCTTGGCCTATGAAGCAGAAGTTCCTGTTAACTGGGTTGAGGAGCTAGGCACTGCCATTGCCAATGAAGAAGTCTTGCCAGATGGCACTTCTGAGCGTGGTGGCTACCCTGTTGTGCGTAAGCCAATGCGTCAATGGATGTTGAAAATCACTGCCTATGCGGAGCGTTTGTTAGAAGATTTAGAAGACCTTGACTGGCCAGAATCAATCAAGGACATGCAACGCAACTGGATTGGGAAATCAACAGGAGCGAACGTCACCTTTAAGATTAAAGACACCGATCATAGCTTTACCGTCTTTACAACTCGTCCTGACACCCTATTTGGTGTGAGTTATGCGGTCTTGTCACCAGAGCATGAATTGGTAGATATCATCACCAGTCCAGAACAAAAAGAATTGGTTGCTGACTACAAGCATCAAGCCAGCTTAAAATCTGACTTGGCGCGTACCGATCTTGCTAAGGATAAAACAGGTGTTTGGACAGGAGCTTATGCTATCAACCCAGCCAACAACCAAGCAGTGCCAGTTTGGATTTCAGATTATGTGCTAGCTAGTTATGGAACAGGGGCAGTTATGGGGGTACCAGCCCATGATGAGCGTGATTGGCAGTTTGCCAACCAATTTGACCTACCAATCCTTCCAGTGATTGAGGGTGGCGATATTAGCCAAGGAGCTTACACTGAAGATGGTATCCACATCAATTCAGATTTCTTAAATGGTTTGGATAAAGCAGCAGCGATTGATAGCATGTTGACTTGGTTGGAAGAAAAAGGTCTTGGTCAAAAACAAGTCACTTATCGCTTGCGTGATTGGCTCTTCAGTCGTCAACGCTATTGGGGTGAACCAATTCCAATTGTGCATTGGGAAGATGGGACAAGTACAGCCCTATCAGAAGATGAACTACCACTTGTTTTGCCAAAAACAGATAATATCAAACCGTCAGGTACAGGAGAAAGCCCACTAGCCAATCTAACAGACTGGTTGAGTGTGACGCGTGCAGATGGTGTTAAGGGTCGTCGTGAAACCAACACCATGCCACAGTGGGCAGGGTCAAGCTGGTATTATTTGCGTTATATCGATCCAAAAAATAATGACAAACTAGCTGACGAGGACTTGCTCAAGGCATGGTTGCCAGTTGATGTTTATATCGGTGGTGCAGAACATGCAGTCCTTCATCTCTTGTATGCTCGTTTCTGGCATAAATTCCTTTATGATTTGGGAGTTGTGCCTACTAAAGAGCCGTTCCAAAAACTCTTTAACCAAGGGATGATTTTGGGAACAAGCTACCGTGATGGTCGTGGTGCCTTGGTTGCTACGGACAAGGTTGAAAAACGTGATGGTGGTTTCTTCCATATTGAAACTGGCGAAGCACTAGAGCAGGCACCAGCTAAGATGTCGAAGTCCTTGAAAAATGTCGTCAATCCAGATGATGTCATTGAAGCCTATGGTGCTGACACCCTTCGTGTGTATGAGATGTTCATGGGGCCACTTGATGCGTCGATTGCTTGGTCAGAAGAAGGGCTAGAAGGTGCTCGTAAGTTCCTTGATCGTGTCTATCGTTTGATTATGACCAAGGAAACCACAACTGAAAACAATGGAAAACTTGACAAGGTTTATCATGAAACCGTTAAAGCAGTAACCGAGCAGGTTGAAACCCTTAAATTTAACACGGCGATTGCTCAGATGATGATCTTTGTCAATGCTGCAAACAAGGAAGACAAGCTCTACCTTGACTATGCCAAAGGTTTTGTGCAGTTGATTGCTCCATTTGCCCCTCACTTGGGTGAAGAGTTGTGGCAGGCTCTGACGTCTTCAGGTCAGTCTATTTCTTATGAACCGTTTCCTGCTTGGGATGACAAGTACTTAGTCGAAGATGAGATTGAGATTGTCGTTCAACTCAATGGTAAGGTAAAAACCAAGTTGATTGTAGCAAAAGACATGGAGCGTGATGCGCTTATTGAGCTAGCTCAAACAGATGACAAGGTACAAGAAGCTCTTGCAGGTAAGACTATCGTCAAAACTATTGCCGTACCAAACAAATTGGTCAATATCGTTGTGAAGTAGTCTTGTAGAGAAAGCAGATAATAACAATCAACTCCCAGCTAGTTTTCTAGTTGGGAGTTTTTGGAAATCAAGAGAAAACCTTGTGAGTTTATCAATCCCTTTTGGAAAAATCATCGTCACAGCTGTGAGCCGGTCAATTCCTTTTGGGATTTATCTCCTCACAAGAGTGATGAGCTTTGCCCATTTTGGGCCAGTCAGCTCACAAGTGTGAGGACGTCAATCTTTTTTGGGCAAACTAGACCAAGTTAGTTAGACAGGTTAATTTCTTTTGGACTTAAGGATATTAGTAAAAATCATCGCAGAAACTCTTTTTTTGTTATAATAAACAGAACATAGGTTGGAGGGGATTTGATGGAAAAAGAACAGCTAATCGCAGATACGAGACTGGTTATCAGAGATATTTTGGAGCGAAGTGGCTTAAAAAAGGGGCAGATTTTTGTGTTAGGTCTGTCAAGTAGTGAGGTTGTTGGTGGCGTGATTGGTCAGGCGTCCAGTAAAGAAGTAGGGCAGTGGCTTGTGGCGACCATTTTAGAAGAAGTGACAAAGATAGGTGCTCATCTGGCGGTACAAGGGTGTGAACACCTCAATCGTGCCTTGGTGGTGGAGCGTGATCTTGTCCACACCTATGGTTTGGAAGAAGTCAATGTCATTCCCCAACTTCATGCAGGGGGCAGTGGCATGTTGGCAGCATACCAACTGATGAAAGATCCAGTGGTGGTTGAAGAAATTGTGGCCCATGCAGGTCTAGATATTGGCGACACGTCTATTGGTATGCACGTCAAGCGAGTTCAGGTGCCTTTACGTCCCTGTCTGCGTGAACTGGGACAGGCTCATATCACCGCCCTAACCAGTCGTCCCAAACTGATAGGTGGTGAGCGTGCCGTTTATCATCCAAATCAGATTAAAAAATAACAGGTAGTTATTAACTACCTGTTATTTTTGTTTGAAATCATCTAGTAGATTTTCCATAAGAAGTTTAATCTCTTCCAAGGTTAAGATTTGCTGAGTTTCAACCATATCAATCAGAACAGTCAAAATGATACTGGCAAATAATTTTGCTTTTAATGCTTGATGTGATTGGTTTTGAGAAGAAATCGTTTTGTAGTAGTCCTTTTCAATAGTTGTTAATAAGTCTTGCTTGAGATTGATTTCTTCTGTTTGAATGGTTAGTAAGGCTAAAAATAATGTTCGATGTTGAGCAAAAATATCTAACTGCTGATTAACCGTCTCAAAAAGATTAATTTTGTTAGATGTTTGATGGTATCTAGCATCCAATAATTGCTTGATTTGTTCAATCAGTTGTTGATTAAGTTGTTGTGCCAAGTCATATTTATCTAAGTAATGTCGATAAAAGGTCGCACGATTGATTAAGGCCCTATCTAGAATATCTTGGATAGTAATTTTAGAAAATGGTTTTTCGTTTAGTAGAACAATAAAGCTGTCAATAATATTTTTTTTAGTTTTTATGACTCGTAAATCCTGATTATTCATAGGTCACATTATGACAAAAATAAAAAATACTGTCAATATAAAACAAAATTAGGCAAACTGTTGCATAAGCAATAATTTGGATCGTTTTATTGATTGAAAGAGTGAAAAAAGTCTCGTATAATGCCATTATCTTATGAAAGAAGGTATCATTATGATTCGTTTATTTATTCGTCGTTGGTATGATTTTGGTTTTGTTGCAGGACTTTTGACCATTGTTTTTCTTATGTTGAACTGGCAAAGTCTAGATGTCATGGTGCGTATTCAATTACTAAGTTTTATGGCTTTATGTTTTCATCAGTTTGAAGAATATCATTTCCCTGGTGGTGAACCAGCGATTATCAATCGTGTCTTTCAACATAAAAATACGATTCCAGGATTAGAGGATCGTTATCCCTTAAATCAATTTTCAGCCATGTTGGTTAACTCTTTATATACGTTTGTTCTCTATTTTCTACCAGCTTTTATTCCAAACGTGATATGGTTTGGAATGATGCCTATTCTTTTGGGCTTGGCTCAGTGTTTACTTCATGGTATTGTTGCTAATAAACTCTTGAAAACTTACTATAATCCAGGTCTTGCAGCCTGTTTATTGCTTCATTTACCGATTGGTATCTATTATATTTATTATGTAACGAGTAACCATTTAGCAACAGGTTGGGATTGGTTCTTTGGCTTTACTTATACGATTTCAGCATTTTTAATTTTATTAAATTGGATGACCTATAAAGTCCTACCAAATACAGCAACCAAATATCCTTTTGAAGCTAAAGAAATGCAACGCTTCAATATGGATCAACGTGTTAAGGAGTTGTTCAATAAATGAAATGGTATCTAAATAATTGGTATTACATTGGTGGCATTATTTTTGCTGTCTTATCCTTGTTGGTATCCTTATTTGGTCATCAATTGCCATTGCTACAACGGTTGATGATAATCCAATGGTTGTGTCTGTTACTTCATCAATTTGAAGAATATGCTCTACCTGGTGGCTTTCCATCAGCTTGGAATATAGGTATGTCTGGAGAAGTAGAAAAAGGCGATCGCTATCCGTTAAATACTAAAAGTGCTTTTGTCGTTAATATTTGTTGTGCCTATCCGTTATTTATCAGTGGTATTTTATTTAGTCAAGTTATTATGTTAGATTTATTTATCACTTATTTTAATCTAGCCCAAGTCATTGTTCATGGTTTTATCATGAACAAAAAGATGAAAACTATCTATAATCCAGGTCTGGCAAGTGTGATTTTTGCAATGTTACCGATTGGTTTATATACCTTATATATTATTCAGACTACTGTTCAACCAACCATGATGACTTGGCTACTTCCAGCTCTATTCTTTGTTCCAATTGCCTTTCTTATGATAATGCTTCCGATCTTACTTTTCAAAGATAAAAATACAAGCTATGCTTTTTTAGAAAGAGATGTTAAGGGGTTTTCAATTGAAAATAAAGTAGCTCGTATCAGACGCTAGTAAGTAAAAACAGATGATACTCAATCATCTGTTTTTATTTTAGTCAAGGCTTGCTGATATTTTGGGAAAAAGTGGAAATAAATGCTGTCATGTTGGTCAAGTCTTGCCCAAAACTCGACACGAAAAACCAAGTGACTGAGTGGGTTCAAACAAGCTCCTTTAATGTCAGGCGTTAGAGAATGCTGACGCAGAAAATGTTGTTCCTTGTCATGGATTGCCAAAACAGCTTGCCTTAATTGTGCGACATCTGTTTCCAGAGCGATAGGAAGATCTACTTGTAATCGGATAGCTTGTAGGGAGCGATTGCTCACCAGAGTGACTTGACGATTGGGCAGGGTGTGGAGCGTGCCGTCCTTATCAAGAATTTGTGTGGTACGAATCCCCACCTGTTTGACCGTACCAGAAATCGTGTTGATTGTTACTCGGTCACCGACATCGTATTGCCTTTCCAAAAGGATGAAAAAGCCGTTGATCACATCGGTTAAAAACCCCTGTGCCCCTAGCCCGAAAGCCAAACCAGCCAGTCCAGCCCCTGCTAGTAAACTGGAGATTGGCACGCCCAAGATAGCCAATGCCCAGTAACCTGTAAAGAAATAAAGTAAATAATCCAAACTATTGGTCAGCAGCGACGCTAGAGTCTGTTGTCGGTTAATGTCTTGTTGGGTGACACGAAGAGATTTCCAAATGAAACGATGAGCTATTGCATGAATGAGCTTTTTAAGTAACCAACAAGCCAAGGCTAAACTAACAAGAGCTAGGCATTTTTGCCCCACCAGATTGATGACACTTGACCACTCAACTGTCTTTAGATAAGAATTAAATGAAATCATGAGGCTAGTCTAACAAAAAAAGTTAAGGAAATCTAGTGACAAAAGTAGGAGATTTCCTGACAAATAAAAATTATAGCGATAAAATCTTTGAAAATCCGTTGAAATATGATAGAATGAATAGAAATATAAAATGTAATAAGGAGAAAGACGCGATGTCTGTATCATTTGAAAATAAAGAAACTAACCGTGGTGTGATGACGTTCACGATTAGTCAAGAAACCATTAAACCAGCCTTGGATGCTGCTTTTAACAAAGTTAAAAAAGAAATCAACGTGCCAGGTTTCCGTAAAGGTCACATGCCACGCGCCGTTTTCAATCAAAAATTTGGTGAAGAAGCACTTTATGAAGATGCCTTGAACCGTGTCTTGCCAACAGCTTATGAAGCAGCAGTTAAAGAACTAGACTTGGATGTTGTTGCGCAACCAAAAATTGACGTGACATCAATGGAAAAAGGTCAAGACTGGGTTATTACTGCTGAAGTAGTGACAAAACCTGAAGTAAAATTGGGTGACTACAAAAATCTAGCAGTATCAGTTGAAGCGTCTAAAGAAGTGACTGATGAAGAAGTTGATGCTAAGGTTGAACGTGAGCGTCAAAACTTGGCGGAATTAGTCATCAAAGAAGATGCAGCAGCTAAGGGTGATACAGTTGTTATCGACTTTGTTGGTTCAGTTGACGGTGTTGAATTTGACGGTGGTAAAGGTGATAACTTCTCACTTGAACTTGGTTCTGGTCAATTCATCCCAGGTTTTGAAGACCAATTGGTTGGTGCTAAAGCTGGTGAAACTGTCAATGTTAACGTAACATTCCCAGAAGATTATCAAGCAGCTGATTTGGCTGGTAAGGATGCTCTTTTTGTGACAACAGTTCATGAAGTGAAAACAAAAGAAGTTCCAGCTCTTGATGATGAATTGGCTAAAGACATCGATGAAGAAGTAGAAACTTTAGCTGATTTGAAAGCTAAATACCGTAAAGAATTAGAAGCTGCTAAAGCGATTGCTTTTGATGACGCAGTAGAAGCAGCAGCTCTTGAATTGGCTGTAGAAAATGCTGAGATTGTTGAACTTCCAGAAGAAATGCTTGAAGCAGAAACTCATCGTGCGATGAATGAGTTCATGAGCAACATGCAACGTCAAGGAATTTCACCAGAAATGTACTTCCAATTGACAGGTACTAACCAAGACGACCTTCACAACCAATACGCAGCAGAAGCAGAAAAACGTGTTCGCACTAACCTTGTGATCGAAGCAATTGCTAAGGCAGAAGGTTTTGAAGTATCTGATGCTGAAGTTGAAAAAGAAATCACTGACTTGGCAACAGAGTATAACATGGAAGCAGATCAAGTGCGTAACCTTCTATCAGCAGATATGTTGAAACATGACATCTCAATGAAAAAAGCTGTTGAAGTGATTACTAGTTCAGCAAGCGTGAAATAATTGACTTAAAAGAGCAGAAGGTAGCTTTACCTTTTGTTCTTTTTACTTGATTAAGCCTGAAACCGTCATAAATCCTTTGACGAAATGCCTTTTTTAGCGTAAAATAGAAAAGAACGATAATGTAAGGAGAAATGCTTTGGAATTAGCAGTATTTGCAGGTCAAGAAAAAAGTGAATTATCTTTGATTGAAGTAGCACGTGCCATTTTGGAAAGTCGTGGACGTGACAAGGAAATGTATTTTAGTGATTTGGTAAACGAGGTTCAGATTTTTCTTGAGAAATCAGATGCCGATATTCGTGAAGCATTGCCAGATTTTTACACTGAATTAAATACCGACGGTAGTTTTATTCCACTTGGTGAAAATAAGTGGGGGCTTCGTTCATGGTATGCGATTGATGAGATTGATGAAGAGATTATCACTTTAGAAGATGAAGAAGAAGGTCAGCCAAAACGCAAGAAGAAACGCGTGAATGCCTTTATGGTTAATGAAGACGATATTGACTATTCAGATGATGATCCAGAAGATGAAGCCTATGATTTACCAGCAGGTATTGAGTACGATGCTGAAAATCCTGATGATGAAAAATCAGAAGTGGAATCTTACGATTCAGAATTGAATGAGATTGTGCCAGATGCGGATTTGGATGAAGAAGTCGAGCTCAATGAAGAAGATGAAGATTATTCAGATGAGACGGAAGAGGAAGTCTAACAGTTGTTTCTTGACCGATTGTATGGGATAGGCTATAATAACTAGTGGGCGTCTCTTTTTGAGACAAGACGGAAGCTCCTCTATCATGGGGAGCATTTTTTGTTTTTAGTAAAAGGAGTTTATATGACTAAGTATATCTTTGTCACAGGTGGTGTTGTCAGTTCGATTGGTAAAGGTATTGTTGCAGCCAGTCTTGGTCGTCTATTGAAAAATCGTGGCTTGAAAGTCACCATTCAAAAGTTTGACCCTTATATCAATATTGATCCAGGAACCATGAGTCCTTATCAACACGGGGAAGTCTATGTCACAGATGATGGGGCAGAAACTGATTTGGACCTTGGTCACTATGAACGTTTTATTGACATTAACCTCAATCAATATTCAAATGTCACAACAGGTAAGATTTATAGTGAGGTTTTGCGTAAGGAACGTAAAGGTGAGTATCTAGGAGCAACGGTTCAGGTGATTCCTCATATTACGGATGCCCTTAAAGAAAAAATCAAACGTGCGGCAGTAACGACTGATTCAGATGTTGTCATTACTGAAGTTGGGGGAACAGTAGGTGATATTGAAAGCCTACCATTTCTTGAAGCCCTACGTCAGATGAAGGCTGATGTGGGTTCTGATAATGTGATGTATATCCATACCACCTTGTTGCCGTATTTGAAAGCGGCAGGTGAGATGAAAACCAAGCCAACGCAACACTCGGTTAAAGAATTGCGTGGTCTGGGAATTCAGCCTAACATGTTGGTCATTCGTACGGAGCAACCAGTTGAGCAAGGGGTGAAAAATAAACTGGCTCAATTTTGTGATGTGCAACCAGAAGCAGTTATTGAGTCGATGGATGTGGAGCATATCTATCAAGTGCCTTTGAATTTGCAGGCACAGGGTATGGATCAAATTGTTTGTGATCATCTTAAACTAGATGTGCCATCAGCTGATATGACTGAGTGGTCTAATATGGTAGATAAGGTACTCAATCTTAAAAAAACGGTCAAAATTGCCTTGGTTGGTAAGTATGTGGAATTGCCAGATGCCTATCTGTCAGTGGTTGAAGCCTTGAAACATTCAGGTTACGTTAATGATGCAGCCCTAGATCTTGATTGGGTTAATGCCAATGATTTGACAGCAGACAATGTTGCCGAACGTCTAGCAGGTGCTGATGGGATTATTGTACCAGGTGGCTTTGGTCATAGAGGAACAGAAGGTAAGATTCAAGCCATTCGTTATGCGCGTGAAAATGACGTGCCAATGCTAGGTGTCTGTCTGGGGATGCAACTAACTTGTGTCGAGTTTGCCCGTCATGTGCTTGGTTTAGAAAATGCTAATTCAGCAGAATTAAATCCAGAAACACCGTATCCAATCATTGACATCATGCGTGATCAGATTGATATTGAGGACATGGGTGGAACGCTTCGTCTTGGTCTTTATCCATGTAAACTTAAACCAGGTAGTAAGGCGGCAGCAGCTTATAATAATCAAGAAGTCGTTCAACGTCGCCATCGCCATCGCTATGAAGTCAACACGACATTCCGTACTCAGATGGAAGAGGCAGGTTTAGTCTTTTCAGGAGTTTCTCCGGATAATCGTTTAATGGAGATTGTGGAACTTCCTGATAAGAAATTTTTTGTGGCAGCTCAATACCATCCAGAACTATCAAGTCGTCCAAACCGTTCAGAAGAACTTTACACTGCTTTTGTGACGGCTGCCGTAGCAAATCAATCGAACTAATTTGAGTAAGAAAAGAACCTAGTAGTAACTGGGTTCTTATTTGCTACCGAAAAGATTGTTGTGACTTGACAGAAATTATGGGGCATTCAGGGTGTAAATGTCAGAAAAAATGGGCAAAATAGTAGTCAATATGGCATTCTCACCGAAATTGTGTTAATTTTTTGCTATAATAGAAATATGAATAGACTTGTAGATAAAGACCTTTTGCCAGATGAGGAACAGATAGAACGTAGTTTACGACCTCAGCGTTTCAAAGAATACATCGGTCAAGATAAGGTCAAAGATCAATTACAAATATTTATTGAAGCAGCCAAATTACGAGATGAAGCACTAGATCATGTTTTGTTGTTTGGGCCTCCCGGTTTGGGTAAGACCACTATGGCTTTTGTGATTGCTAATGAACTGGGTGTGAATCTGAAACAGACCTCTGGGCCAGCTATTGAGAAAGCTGGCGACTTGGTTGCTATTCTTAATGATTTGGAACCTGGGGACGTACTGTTTATTGATGAAATTCATCGCATGCCAATGGCGGTTGAAGAAGTGCTTTATAGTGCCATGGAAGACTTTTATATTGATATCATGATTGGGTCTGGTGAAACCAGTCGCAGTGTTCATTTGGAGCTTCCTCCCTTTACCTTGATTGGAGCAACAACACGAGCAGGTATGTTGAGTAATCCTTTGCGAGCTCGTTTTGGAATCAATGGCCATATGGAATATTATGAATTGGCTGATTTGACAGAGATTGTTGAACGGACAGCTTCCATTTTTAACACTGAAATTAGTCATGAAGCAGCTATTGAGTTAGCTCGTCGTAGTAGAGGAACACCAAGGATTGCCAATCGTTTGTTGAAACGAGTGCGAGATTATGCTCAAATCATGGGCGATGGTCAGATAGATCGTGAATTGACCATTAAAGGTTTGGCTCTACTTGATGTTGATAATGAAGGTTTGGATTATATTGACCAAAAAATCCTGAAAACCATGATTGAGGTTTATGGTGGTGGTCCAGTTGGTCTAGGAACCTTGGCTATCAATATTGCTGAAGAACGAGAAACCGTAGAGGACATGTACGAGCCTTATTTGATTCAAAAAGGTTTTATCATGCGAACGCGTTCTGGCCGAGTGGCGACTCAGAAAGCCTATGAACATTTAGGTTATGCCCCTATAGGAGAAGGAGAATAGGATGACAAGGATTTGTTTTGTGTGTTTAGGTAATATTTGTCGCAGTCCTATGGCAGAATTTGTCATGAAAGATTTGTTGGCAGATAGGGATGATGTCGTGGTTGAAAGCCGTGCAACGTCTTCTTGGGAGCATGGTAATTCGATTCATCAAGGGACACAGGCTATCTTAAAGAAGCATGCGATTACCTTTGATCAAGCCAAAACCTCCCAACAGATTAGTATGAAAGATTTAGCTGATTTTGACTTTGTGGTAGCCATGGATGAGCAAAATGTCAAAGACCTTAAAGCCTTGTCAGGTGGACGTTTTGATGATAAAATTAGTTTGCTTGTACCAGATGGTGTGCCAGATCCTTGGTACACAGGGGACTTCGATCAAACTTATGATTTGGTGAGTCAAGGTTGCAAGGATTTGCTTGCTCAGCTTTCAAATGAGGTGGTGACCAACTAAGTCAGTTGAGAAACATGAGCCAATTAAACAGGAGATGTTAAGGAATGAAAAAGCAAAAGATTAGTAGAGGGATGCTGGAAATTTTAGCTTGTCTGATCATTTTGATATTGGGAGCAGCGACTTTTTTCATCCCAATTAAAAGTCAAGCAGCATTGACGTATGATGAGGGGCGCTTGATTTACTCAGGTCAGGTCATCAATAGCCGTTTCAATGGTCAAGGAAAACTAACTTATGATAATGGTGATGTCTATGAGGGGCATTTTATCAATGGTGTGTTTAATGGTCAAGGTAAGTTTGTAGCGTCAACAGGCTGGAGCTATGAAGGAATGTTCAAAGCTGGACAACCTGAGGGTCAAGGTGTTTTGACAACAAAGGACAAGAAGGTTTATAAGGGAACGTTTAAGCAGGGGATTTATCAAAAATGAGAATAAAATGGTTTTCTTTGGTTAGGATAGTTGGACTGCTTTTAGTCCTTCTCTATCACTTTTATAAGACCAGATATACAGGTGGTTTTATTGGTGTTGATGTCTTTTATACCTTTTCAGGCTATCTGATTACTGGACTTTTGCTGGATCAGTATGCCAACAAGCAGCGAATTGATTTGTTAGAGTTTTATCGACGCCGATTTTATCGGATTGTTCCACCTTTAGTCTTGATGATTTTAGTGGTTCTACCCTTTACCTTCTTGGTCAAGCAAGATTTCATGGCTGATATTGGTCAACAGATAGGAGCGGCTCTAGGTTTTACTACTAACTTTTATGAAATTTTTACAGGTAGTAGTTACGAGAGTCAGTTTATCCCTCATCTCTTTGTGCATACATGGAGCTTGGCGATTGAAGTTCAATTCTATTTACTTTGGGCTTTTATCTTGTGGCTATTGGCTAAGAAAAAACTAAGCACGCAAAAGTTTCGTGGAACGGTATTTGTTGTTTCAAGTATTCTGTTTGTGGTTGGCTTTCTGAGCATGTTTGTTCGTGCCTTTTTCGCTGATAATTTTTCAACCATCTATTTTTCTAGTGTCAATCATAGTTTTGCCTTTTTCTTAGGCGCCATGTTTGCTACTTTGACAGGAATTAAAGAAACGACAGTTCGTTTTAGAAAGAATGTTGAACGTTGGCCTAAGAGTCGAACACTCCTTTATTTTATTGGTTCAGCTTCTTTACTCTTTCTTTTGAGTGTGGTTTTAGACTTTAATCAACTGTTGACCTATCTGTTTGGTTTTGTCTTGGCCAGTCTTTTTAGTGCTGTGATGATTTATTCGGCGCGTGTTTTGAATGATCAAACGCCAACTATTAAAGAGCCTGTTTTTGTGACTTATTTGGCTGACATTAGTTATGGTATGTATCTTTTCCATTGGCCGTTTTATGTGATCTTTACTCAGCTCATGCCAAATAATTTAGCAGTTTTCTTGACTATTCTGTTTTCTGCTATTTTTTCAAGCCTGTCATTCTATGTTTTAGAGCCTTTTATTGCAGGGAAGCCCGTTGTGCTTTTTGATTATGAACTTGATTTGCAAGGCTTCAAGAAATGGTTGTACGGTTTAGCTGGTTTGCTAGTGCTAGTGATGATGGTGATTGTCATTAGAGCTCCTAAAATAGGTGATTTTGAAAAAAATCTTTTGGTCAACTCACTTAATCAAGCTCAAGCCAATGTCAATCGAACTCATACACTAATTGCAGGTGATGCCAATGCCATGAGTGATGTCATGGTGATTGGTGATTCGGTTGCCTTACGTTCGAGTGATACCTTTACTGAATTGTTACCAGAGGTGCAGTTGGATGCGGCAGTGAGTCGTAATTTCACGGATGCCTACAGTATTTTCCAAAATCATGTGAAAAATAACACCCTTTCTAAAACAGTTGTTTTAGCGGTTGGTGTGAATTCTGTTGATGGTTATGCTAGTGCGATTCAGCCCTTCATTGATGAGTTACCCAAAGGTTATCGTCTTGTCTTGGTAACAGCTTATAATGCCAAAGATAGTCGTGTGGCAAGTATGCGTGACTATGAATTGACCCTTGCTAAAAAATACAAGTATGTCACCGTTGCTGACTGGTATAAAACAGCAGTCGAAAACCCAACGATTTGGCGTGGTACTGATGGTGTTCACTACTCAGATACAGGAACAGATGGAGCTAAACTGTATGTGGAAACCATTCAAAAAGCCATTAAAAAAGCGGCTAAAAATCCAGCCAAATAATGACTTGTTGAGAGAAACAAATGATGATTTTATAGATAAGAGAGCAATTGTGCTCTCTTTCTTAATGTAGAAAGGAGCTGAGAACAATACAAAAACGCTTGTTGACAATTGCGTTACCAGTTGTTTTAGAAAATTTTTTACAGGCTGCTCTGGGTCTGGTTGACGGCTATTTGGTCGCTCAAATAGGCTTAGTTGCTATTTCAGGTGTTGCAGTGGCCAATCAAATCATGACCCTTTATCAAGCTGTATTTATGGCTTTAGTAGGCGTCTTTTCAGGTTTATTAGCTCAAGCTAAAGGACAACACCAGTCAAACAAGGAAGATGACTTGATTCGACAAGGCGTGATGTTGACCCTTATCTTAGGTCTATTTTTTGGTCTTTTATCTGTTTTTGCAGGCGATGCCTTGTTGGGTTTATTAGGAACAATTAGTGAAGTTAAACAGTTGGGAAGAACTTATCTGTTTTACGTTGGTGGTTCTAGCGTGTTATTAGGGCTAAATTTAACTTTGTCAGCGATTGCTCGGGTTAGGGGGTTGGTCAATTTTCCTTTATGGGTTAGCTTTTTAACTAACCTTATCAATTTATTCTTATCATCTTGGGCGATTTTTGGATTGAAGCAGGGAGTGATTGGTGTTGCCTTGGCAACGATGCTGGCTCGCATGTTGGGTTTAGTCCTAATGTTAAGAAAACTAGATTTAACACTTAATTGGCAATTTTGTAAACCAGTAATAACTCGACAGTTACTCTCCCAGTTTCTCCCAGCTTTAGCAGAACGATTGATGATGCGTTTTGGTGATGTGGTTACTTTAGCGATGATCACAAGTTTTGGCACTAAAACTCTTGCTGCCAGTAGTTTAGGTGAAACGCTTAGCCAATTTAATTATCTTCCAGCTTTAGGGCTATCAACGGCTGTTTTGATTTTGGTGGCCGAAGAAAATCAGAATAAACAAAACCAATCAGACTACTTGAAACAGGCGTATTTTCTAGCGGCTGCTGCCATGCTAGTTATGAGTGGTAGTATCTACGTTTTTGGAAATTTTCTCCTTGGGTTATTTACGCAAAACCGACAGGTTTTAACTGAGGGTAAGATTGTTCTTCTGTATTCATTTTTAGGTAGTCCGATTACGGCAGGAGTCCTAGTACTCACAGGATTTTGGCAAGCTCTTCGTCAAAGTCAGCTTCCTTTTTATGCAACAAGTATAGGGATGTGGTTGATTCGGATAGGATTAGGCTATCTTTTTATTTACCATTATGGGCTAGGTTTGACAGGTTTGTGGTTAGCGACCTTGTTGGATAATTTTTGGCGACTGGCTTATCTCTTGTTTTATTATCGTTATCGTTTTATGAAGACATAAAACTGCTAGACCTTATTAGTCTAGCAGTTTCATTTATTAGTGATGTTAAAATAACAGAGATTTAGCGGTATTTTTTAGCAAGTGCCAAATCACCAGCGTATGCCATACGTTCTCCTTTAACAATTTGAAAAGCGTCAGCTCCCTTACCAGCAATAATCACAGCATCTTCTTCGCCCGTAGTCAAAGAAAGGGCTTGTTTAATAGCTTCTTCACGATCGATGATCATATCGACCGCCCTAGTAATTGGTTTGGCAATTTCTTGACAAATTGCTAAGGGATCTTCAAAATTGGGATCATCTGCTGTTAGAATAACGATTAAATCAGAGTAATCGTTAATGACTTGAGCAAAATCTGCTCGCCTACTTTCCCCCTTGTTACCCGGAGCACCAAGGATGAGAATAATTTTTCCTTTTTGGTAGGCTTTGACCACCTGAATTAATTTTGTTAGGCTATCTTGATTATGGGCGTAATCGACAAAAACCTTGGCACCATTCGTTTGGGTGAGAACCTCCATGCGACCAGGAACATGGGCTTTGGCAATTCCTGTTTGGATTGCTGCTTGACTAGCTCTCAGACGTAAGCAGGCCAATCCAGCAGCCAGAGCATTTTCTTGGTTAAATTCACCAAGTAATTGACAGTCATAAGAACCTGTTAATTTTCCACGTAATTCAAAAGAAAAGGCTTGACTATTGATGATTTGGTTATCACTATTAGCACCATAAAAATCATAATCTTGATTTTCAACTTGCTCTTTAATCAGTTCAAAATGCATCATTTGGCTATTGATGACAACCGCTCGGCTATTAGCCAATAATTGTCTTTTATGGTAAAAGTAATCCTCGAAAGTAGGGTGTTCAATCGGTCCGATATGGTCAGGGCTAATGTTTAGAAAAACTCCAACATCAAAGATTAGACCATAAACCCGCTTAACCAAATAGGCTTGGCTAGATACTTCCATGACAAGATGTGTCATGCCATTTTGTACTGCTTCAGCCATCATTCGCATGAGGTCTAGACTTTCAGGCGTGCTAAGAGTAGATTTGAAAAAGGTTTTGCCATCGAGGGTAGTATTCATAGTCGATAGCATAGCTGTTGGAAATTCTTGAGAAAGAATGCTGTAAGCAAAATAAGCAGCGGTTGTTTTCCCTTTGGTGCCGGTAAAGGCAAGAAGTTTTAATTTCTCTTGAGGGTTATCGTAGAAGGCCATAGCTACTAGACTCATTGCTTGCTTGACACAATTAACTAAAATAACAGGAATATCGACACCATAGTCGATTTCTGAAATATAGAAAGTTAGACCATTTTGAACAGCTTGAGTTAAAAACGCTTTTTTAAATTGTTGTCCTTTGGCAAAAAAGAGAGTCTGAGAGTCGGTTTGCCTACTGTCATAGCTTAGTTTGGAAAAGGTGGGATTTTCTTTCCAGTTCCAAGAGTAGTTTTCCTGAGAGTTGATGCTGCGAAAATTATTATCCTGTTTAAGAATATCTAAAACTTGTTTTAATGTAATCATATTTCTATTTTATATCTAACGTTCTCATTTTACAAGTGGCAGGGAAAAGTTTATAATAAAGTGGTAAAAAATCTTGAAAGAACAAATTATGACGAAAAAACAAAAACAATTGACTCAACAAGAACAATTAGTCCAAGGAACTGCTTGGTTAACAGCAGGTAATTTTATCAGTCGTCTTTTGGGAGCACTTTACATTATTCCTTGGTATGCTTGGATGGGACGTTTTGCACCAGAAGCTAATGCTCTTTTTGGTATGGGCTATGAAATTTATGCCCTCTTTTTATTGATTTCAACCGTCGGGATTCCTGTTGCAGTAGCCAAGCAAATTGCCAAATACAATACTTTAGATCAGACGGAAATGAGTTTTTATCTGGTGCGAAAAGTTTTGCAACTCATGCTCATCTTAGGTTTTATTTTTGCCAGTCTAATGTTTGGTTTAGCTCCTGTTTTAGCGGATATGAGTGGTGGTGGTGCTGCACTAATTCCTGTCATGCGTAGTTTAACTTTGGCAGTGTTAGTCTTTCCATCAATGAGTGTTTTACGTGGTTTCTTTCAAGGTTTCAATAAACTATACCCAAGTGCAGTCAGTCAAGTGGCAGAGCAGTTGATTCGTGTGGTTTGGATGTTATTAACAGCGTTTTTGATTATGAAATCAGGTTCAGGTAACTATGTTGAAGCAGTTACCCAATCGACTTTTGCTGCTTTCATTGGTATGCTAGCTAGTTTTGCGACTCTCTTTTATTTCTTGTGGCGAGAAGGTTTTCTCTTTTCTCTTTTTCGTTCAACACCCAAACAATTAACCGTTTCGACTAAATCGTTGTTATTAGAAACCGTCAAAGAGGCCATTCCATTTATCATTATGGGTTCAGCCGTTCAAATTTTTCGCTTAATTGATCAACTGACTTATATCAATACTATGGCTTTGTTTACTGATTTTTCACCAACAGAGTTAACAGTTCAGTTTGCTTATTTTGCTTCAAATCCTGGAAAATTAACGATGATTATTATTGCCGTTGCCACCTCTATTGGTGCAACGTCGATTCCATTGTTAACTGAAAGTTTCATTAAAAAAAATCGTCGAGAAACAGCCAGTTTAGTGATTGACAATCTAGTCATGCTCATGTTATTTATGACACCAGCCGTTATTGGTGGTATTGTGCTAGCTAAACCGCTATATGAAGTTTTTTATGGGCAAACAGACCAGTTAGCTTTAGGCTTATTCATTGCCTCTCTCTTACAAACGTTAATTTTATCACTTTATACTGTTATTTCTCCTATTTTACAAGCCTTTTTTGAAACCAAACGTTCTATTTTATATTTTGTTTATGGTTTGGTGACAAAAATTATTTTACAAATTCCATTTATTTATCAATTTCATGCGTATGGCCCCATCTGGTCAACCACTATCGGCTTATTGGTTCCCGTTGTTTTGAGCTATCGCCGTATTCATCAAGTGACCTCTTTTAATCGCCACTTAGTGATGACAAAGATTTTACAAATCAATATCATGACCATGATGATGTTTTGCGTTATTGCACCACTCACAGTGGCTTGGTATTTATTCTTACCAACTAATAGTCGCCTCTATGCTTTCTTGATAATTGCAATTATTGGAGGTTTGGGTCTGTTGGTTTATGCTTACCTAGCCTTAAAAACGCGTCTTGTTGATAGTATGATTGGAGCTAAGGCCAATTCGCTTCGACAACGTTTCCATATTGATTAAAAACTTTCTCTGACCTGTTCAATTTGAACAGGTTTTTTGTTTGATATAACAAAGAAACCTGTGATTATAACTGATGACTACGAATAGATACATGTAATCATTATTCAAGGAGGATTTTGAATGAGCAAAATCAAGTTTCATTTCTTACCACTACTAGTTGTCCTATCTTTTGTTTTGGTCAATCCAGTTTCTGCCGCAAGCAAAACGAGTGTGATTAACTGGGCTGAAAATTTAGCTCGCAGTGGTCAAGGTGTCGATTACGATGGTGTTTATGGCTGGCAATGTGTTGATATTGTCAATTGGGTTTTAGGTAAGCAATTTGGTAAGCCGATATGGGGTAATGCCATCAACTTATTAGATTCAGCTCAACAAGCAGGTTATACCATTATCCGTAATGATGGCAATGCCAAACCTCAAGCAGGTGACTTGTTTGTCATGCAAACATTCGCCCATAGTTATGGGCATGCAGGTTTAGTGGTCGCAGATAATGGAAATGGCACCTATCGTACTATTGAGCAAAATGTTGATGGTGGTGCAACGGCTTTAACTTTAGGTGGCCCAGCTCGGCAACTCAATCGACGTTTGTCTAGTCAGTATGGGAATATTATCGGTTGGATTCGTCCTCCATACGATAATAATCAAAATCTACCGTCAATAAATTCTAGTACCACAGTTGTTCAAAATACTAATAGTTCTTCTTCATCTACAACATATAAGAAACTTCGTAATGAGAGCGGTCGTTTTACAGTAACAGTCAGTCAACTAAATGTTCGTAATAGTCCAAGTACATCAGGCTCACCTGTTGCTACTTACAGCAGTGGTCAATATTTTAATTACGATAGTGTATATCAAGGAGACGGTTATTTGTGGCTATCTTATGTTTCTCATAGTGGTGTTCGTCGCTATGTTGCCCAAGGGCCAGAACAAAACGGTGTGCTAACCTCTAGTTATGGACGAGTTAATTAAATGTTAGTCCTTCCTTTATTTGAAGGAAGGGCTATTTTTATTAAAAATAAAGCATTTCAATTTTTTTTAAATTTTTTTGAGAAAGTAGTTGACAGTGTGTGTATAGTTTGATAGAATGTAATAGTTGTCGCCTGAGAGGTGACGTTAAGACCTTTGAGAACTGAATAAGACGAACCAAGTGCGGGTTATGAGAAATAACCTGTTAATAAAACAATAAGTCAGTGAAAA